>CBDUKB010000336.1:0-1732 GCA_965367695.1 uncultured Putridiphycobacter sp. | reverse complement strand
GCACCTGAGGCAATAGCAGCTTGAATCGGTTTGGCTTGACTTATTTCGTTAATCCCTAATTCATCTCTTACATGGGCCCCCAACACGTCATGTTCAGTTAATTCTTTGGCGACTAATAACGCTGTTTCTTTTTTAAGTCCCCTATTTTCATATATTTCTGCCAATCTCGTCAATTCAACATCAGGCATTTCTGCCAGCTCTATTTTTTCACGTTCAATATCTGCTTTTTCGACATCCGTTTGTGAGCTTACCGAAACATATTCTCCAGCAGCCATGGATAAAGCACCAGCTACTAAACCAGCCAGGGTTGCCAAAACAACGGGTTCTCGCACATCACTAGCAGCAGCAACACCAATGGCGATACTCGCAGTTGAAAGAATACCATCATTGGCTCCTAAAACAGCAGCTCTCAACCAATTACTTCGGTGTATGTAATGGTTATCTAAATAATTATCTGTCCCTGCTAATTTTTCTGACATGTACTTTTTCTTTTAAATTGAATTGACAAATTTTAAAAATACTTTTTTATGCAACTCAAGATCAAGGTTAGGAGAAAGTGAAGCTCTGACAATATAATCTTTGTCTCCTTCTTTCGTAGTCCCCTGTGTAGATGTTGCTGGAATTGTCCAATAACACCCTTTTAATTGCCCATAACTCACACAGAATTTGCTTTCATCAGGAATTTCAGTAATCATTAAATTGATCAACTTTAAATTTAATGCTCTTTTATAAGTCTCTCTTTCTTCATCTGTATTTCCTTTTGTAGGAAGGTCCAATGAAAAAACCGAAGGTGTAAAACCTAGGGCTGTCAAGTCTTCTGATACAAAATTAATTTTAGCCCCTGGTAAATTGTCATGGATAAAGTTGACGAATTCACGCGTATTTTTGTAGGCATCAATTATTCTTTGCTTCATTGAAGGCAATTGTTTGGCTAAGACTTCATATTGAAGTGCTGTGGCTTCATTGTCACAAAGTGCCAAGTGCATTGCTATTTTATCCATCAATGCAATCGTTTTTTTATTTCCAACGCAATAGCCTGCTGTACATTGACCGCCACTTGGAAATTTTGAACCACTTGCAAATGAAATTGTTCTTACGGTTGAAAGAATTTCACCTTCTCCTAAAAAATGTACATTCGGACAAAATGTTTGATCTAAAATAAAAACAGGATCAATTGCAATTTCACCTTTTGCTGTTTTTCGGACAGCACTCAATGCTTCTTTTAGTTTAACAAGATCAGGTACTTCAACTCTTGGGTTTGTTGGGATTTCTGCAATGATATACGGAACTGCATCTTCAAGCGCAATTTTATTTAAAACAGTATCGATACTTTGTACCATTTCATTCCCACCATCCACTGGTAAATCGACTATTTCCACATTATTAAGACAAGCTGCAACACGTCTTGCTTGGTCATTCGTTCCACCGTAACAATTTGGTGGGACAACTATTTTAATGGCTTTTCCTTGGTGTTTTTCTGTAGCATCATGAATTAATCCCATTAAAATGGCATATTGAATGGACAGCCCACTTGAAGCAACCAATGCTTTGGTATCGGTTCCTGTGATTTCATTAATTGATTTCAAAACCTTGAATTTGTCTTGTTCAATATTATTCAATTCATTTTCAAGTGCAGTTGCTGTGGTAAGGGAATTTAAAGCCGTAAGCGAATTTGCAGGCGTCATTGCAATGGTCTCTCTTCTTCTCACATGTTGGATATCTGAAACATAGT
>CBDUKB010000335.1:0-1879 GCA_965367695.1 uncultured Putridiphycobacter sp. | reverse complement strand
TCATAATTTGAGCGAAAACAAAAGCCAGAAATCCAAAGGCCAACCCAGATAATAAGGTGCTTGCTATTTTTACTTTAGGATTAAAGAGATACACATAAACAAACGCATATCCAATTCCTATCATAAAATGCATAACCCAGCCCACTAGCATAGGCATTCCCAACATACCAGCTACCATTGCGGGAGGCGACAATTTTGGCATCCCCATATATGGAGCCATTAAAATTACCATTGTCATTACTAAGGTACCCACGATACCCGCTACGATTGATTTACTTACATTAGTTTTCATGATCTTTTATTTCTTTTGATTTAATTCCATTGGAATATTAATTTTTACTTCATCGCCTACAACCATAGTTGTAGCCCAACTCCCTGTGCCTATCTTATAATCTGTTCTGTTCAAGGTAGTGTTAAGCACCAATCCCAAAATCACAGTGCCCTTCATCATAGGGTGCTCCATTTGTCCTGTGATTTTAAAAGGCAGTGACACTTTTTTGGTCACTCCTCTCATTGTTAGATTTCCATGAGCAAGGAATTCATTTTTTGAAGTTGGTTCCAACTTTGTTGAAACAAAGCTTATCTCTGGAAAGGTTTCTGCATCAAAAAAATCTGGAGACTTTAAGTGAGTGTCTCTTTTTGCATTTTCAGTATTTATACTATTTACCTTAACAGTAAAACTGATTTTTCCACTAGCTGGGTTTTTTGGGTCCAACTGAAAATTGCCATCAAAATTGGTGAAATTACCTTTAACCTCAGAAAAGAAGTGATTGATTGAAAAGTTTACAGAAGTGTGGTCTTTATCCAGCATCCACATGCCAGAATCTTGTGCTTGTACGGTAAAAGAAAAAAGTGTCGCTGCAAAAAAAGCGAATAAAAGGGTTTTTGTTTTTGAAATCATTTGTTTTGTTTTTATTGGTTTATACTTATTAATACCAATAACTTCAAAATATCACCCGTTGCTATAAATTATTTTTTTGTATTTCTTCTTGTTCCTTGATTTTTCGTATTTGACTAATACACTTATGCTTCTGGTTAACAGCGTTATGCCGCGTGGTATAACCGTATTGGGTTTGTATTTCGGAAAGCTCCTTACCCTTATAAAAAATATCATTAATTAACCTACTACAGTGGTCAGTAATCTTTAAAAGATACCCTTTCATTTTGTCTGCGTAGGTTTTTTCTCGTTCAATATCTAAATTTATTTCTTCGTAAAAATTGCTTTCGTGCAATTGCTCAAATGCTATTTCACGACCAGCATTCCTTAATTTCTTGAACCAGATATTCTTACTTATTGCAACAATGTATGTTTTAATTGAAGCTGTTAATACAAAATTGTCCATCCGCATTTTTTCAACCAAAACGAGCATGGTGTCCTGAAAAACATCATCCGCATCGGCTGTATTGCCATTGTTTTTTAAAACGAAATACTTTACCGTATCAAAATGTTTTTGATAGAGTGCTCCAAAAGCAAAATTGTTTTCGCCCTTTAAGTCATCTAATAAGGAATCTTCCATTGTTGAAATGTAGCATGCATTTCCATAAAATTACTTCAAATCCAGTATTTTTTTTTAAATGCTTGTGAAAAAGACAGTAGAATCTAATTCACTTTCAAATCAATCTCCTTCAAATTCTCAATTCTGTTGCGCTGAAGAAAATCGTCTATGCTTTCAAAATGTTCAATTACACGCTTATCCTTAAATTCGAATACTTTTTCGGAAAGCCCTTGAAGGAAATCACGGTCGTGGGAAACCAAAATTAAAGTTCCATCAAACTGAAGCAACGCTTCTTTCAACACATCTTTCGATTTTAAATCCAAATGGTTGGTAGGTTCATCCAGAATCAAAACGTTCACAGGTTCAAGCAACAATTTCACCAT
>CBDUKB010000334.1:0-1900 GCA_965367695.1 uncultured Putridiphycobacter sp. | reverse complement strand
ACGAAAGGCTAACAAGGTGTAAAAATCATAGAAGCTAAACGCCACTACGATTCATACACAAATCGTTGTGTGCAACGCCAGAGAACGACACGAGCATGATAAACAAAACTGAAAGATGAAAAAAATAAAACTGATTTTACTTTTTTCAATGGTTTCAAGTATTTGCCTGGCACAAAAGGAAACGATAAGTATCGATTTCAAATCTGAAGATTGGAAAACTTTTGGCTCAGAAATAACAGAATTCGATTCAATTTTGACAACATTCATTCCTAAAGGAACAGGTATTGCATATTTGGATGGACTGGATTTTAAAAATGGAACTATTGAGTGTGATTTATATTCACCATCAGACAAAGCATATTTGGGGATTGCTTTCAGGATTACATCGTTGAGTAATTTTGAAAACATTTATTTCCAACCTCATACCAGCGGGAAATGGGATGCAGTGCAATATGACCCAATTTTTAATAGGTCAGCAACATGGCAGCTATACAATGGTACAGCATATCAAGCTGTTGCAAATATTCCTGTAAGAGAATGGTTTCATGTAAAAATCCAGGTTATAGGTGATTCTGCAAAAGTTTATCTTGACAATAATCCAAAACAGGTATTGTCCGTGAAATTAAAGCATGATTATTCATCAGGTTCTATTGGTGTTTTCAGTTATCATCCTGCTAATTTTGCAAATCTTAAGGTGACAAAACTTGATACGGTTTTATCTTCTAAACCCGAACCAACAACTGCTTCTAAAAAAACATATATTTCAAATTGGTTGATTTCTGAACCATATGATAATTATGATTTCATAATTGAAAAACCATTCTTAAATGATAGCATCGTAAGTAAATGGCAGAAGATAAAGACTGAAGAAAACCATTTAATGAACCTTAACAGGCATTTTACTTTTTCAAAATCAAAAAACACTGTATTGGCAAAAGTGATTATTAATTCAAAAAAGCCACAAAAAAAGAAATTATATGTTGGTTTTAGTGATAAAATAAGAATATACCTAAATACTGAAAGCATCTTTACAGGAGACAATAGCTTTCATGAATCAGACAAATTTGAAGATAGGGGCTATGTTTTAGATAAACATCAAATGATAGAACTTCCATTAGTAAAAGGTGAGAATGAAGTGATTTTAGAGATCTCAGAAAAGAAGTTCGGGTGGGGTTTTATTACACAGTTAGAAAATTTAAAAGGAATTGAAATTATAAATCCATAAAAAAAAGGGAGAGGTCATCAGCTCAAACAGAATTAATTTCATATTGTGGATTTTACTGTGGTTCTTGTCCTAAATTTACGTAAGGGGAATGCCAAGGATGTAAAGGAGAAAATCCCAAATGTGCGGTTGGATACAAAGCATGTAAAGTGAGACTATGCTGTATTGAAAACGGAAACAATTCTTGTGCTGATTGTGGGAAATATGAATCTGTAAAAGATTGTGATATTTACAATCCTTTCATGATTGGATTTGGACAGTTTATTACTCGGACAAATCGGAGAAAGGGTATTGAGATGATAAAAGAAAAAGGTGAGACTGAATTTGTAAAATACATGATTGACAAAAAATGGGTAACGATAAAGACACGAAAATAATAATGCGCAGCACACAATAATGTGTATGATTTGCATAACACCAAAAAATTGACTGTACCTATGGATAAGAAAAGAAGAAATTTATTACGTAGCCTGGCACTGGCACCAATTTTATTAGGTTCTCGCAGCCTCTTCGCAAGCCCATTAATTAACACCTTAGCCCCGTCCAGATTGCAATATAGCATTAATGCATTTACGTTCAATTCCTTGCTACGAAGTGGTGAAATGACATTTTTTGATATGATGGAGTTTGCCTCTACGCTTGGTTTAAATGCGGTGGACTTAACAGGTTATTATTTTT
>CBDUKB010000333.1:0-1915 GCA_965367695.1 uncultured Putridiphycobacter sp. | reverse complement strand
AATTGGAACTTGCATGTTGTAGTGTTTTTATTGTGGTACAAATTTACTAGGTTTTCAACAATACACATAAACTAATTTCAAGTAAAGTTAAAAATTAACTATTTTTGTAATGTAATGAAGCGACTTGCTCACATATTATTTTTATCAATTGCCTTCCTTTTTTCATTCGGACTGAGCAGTTCAACACCGGTGTGTCAAATCGATAATAGCGAGCACCACAGTTGTTGTAAAAAGGATAAACCAACACCCAAAACACCTTGTAAACAAAACTGTTGCCTTCAATCCACTGTGCACATTAAATTAGAAGAAGCAATCGCTTTTAAAAGCACAAAGCAGGTAATTGTTCCAAGCGATAAACCCTTAAAAGCAACAATTCCTTTTGCCAATATTGCTATTAAAGATTTAGCTGTAGGAATTAATTTAAGTGTTTGGCCTTTTATAAAAATAAAGGAAGTCAGTCAATTTCTCTCATTAAAACAATCATGGCTCATTTGATTTATACTTTTCAAAAGCAAAGTTGAAGTATAAATTAAAATAAAAATCATGAAAAAAATCTTATTATTTAGTCTAATAATTTGTTCGGTACAAGCTAAAGCACAAAATGTTACTGGAATAGTTATGGACCAAAATAAAGAATATATTCCAGGGGTAATTATTAAATGGAATCAAAAAAAGAATTACGAAAAAACAAGTGTTGAAGGTAAGTTTGCCATCAATATTGAACAATTTCCCGATACATTAATTATTGAACACATTGGTTTTTCTACTTATAAAAAAGTGTTGAATAAACCTATGAAAAATCTAAATGTGCAATTGATTGCTGCCGATACCTTGTCGACTGTAGTTGTAAAAGGAAAAAATGATGGGAAGAGCATTGATTTAATGAATGCCAGACATACGGAGTTGATTGGTCAAGGAGAATTAAGAAAAGCGGCTTGCTGTAATTTGTCAGAAGCTTTTGAAACCAATGCTTCGGTTGATGTGAATTTAACAGATGCCGTTTCGGGGGCTAAAAAAATTCAAATGTTAGGACTGGATG
Organism: uncultured Putridiphycobacter sp.; assembly: GCA_965367695.1. GTDB lineage: Bacteria > Bacteroidota > Bacteroidia > Flavobacteriales_D > Crocinitomicaceae > Putridiphycobacter. The sequence goes on along the minus strand of CBDUKB010000333.1, from coordinate 876 downwards.
GGGTGTATTCTCAAATTCAATTCGAAAATATACCTTTGGTCAGAGGACTTTCTTCCTCATATGGGCTAGGATTCATGCCTGGAACATGGATAGAATCGATTCAAGTAACCAAGGGAACTGGATCAGTAATCAACGGTTATGAATCTATTGCAGGGATGATTAATTTGCAATTAAAAGAACCTTCAAATGATGAAAAATTATACATCAATACATACGCAAACCGTTTTGGAAGGGCAGAGTTGAATATTCATGGGGTACAAAAATTAAAAAATTGGAAAACCATGAGCTTTTTTCACTTGGCCAATAATTTTTTAGAAGTGGATAATAACAAAGATGGGTTCAGAGATTTACCCATTGGATTTTCAGGCGCTTTTATGAATCGTTGGGAAAGAAGGGGTAAAAACATGGAAACAAAATTAGGTGTTAAAGGTGCTTTTGTAAACAAACAAGGGGGGCAAATTGGCTACCAACCCAACGCTTGGGATGATTTAAGTTATGGCATGGACTTGAACACAGAACAGGTGGAAGTGTTTGCAAAAAACGGTTTTTTCTTTAAAAACAGCAATACCTCAAGTTTGGGAACAGTGTTTCAAGCCAAATACCATCACTTAGCAAACAATTTTGGCAATAAAACCTACGAAGGGACGCAGAAGAAGATTTATATCAACACCATTTATAGCGACATCATTCAAAATTCCAACCATAATTTTAATACGGGTTTAAGTTTTGTGTTAGATGACTATGTGCAAACTTATAACGATTCAAGCTTTCTGAAAACAGAAATCATTCCGGGTGCCTTTTTTGAATACACATACCATTATCTGGAAACGTTTACATTGGTAGCTGGGGTCAGGGGAGACTACCATAATTTATTTG
>CBDUKB010000332.1:0-1952 GCA_965367695.1 uncultured Putridiphycobacter sp. | reverse complement strand
AATTTACGCTTTTCTTTTGAATAGTTTTGCCTTGTACATCTGTTACAATAATATGGCTTACTGCTTCACTATTTAACTCAATGGTTACATTTGCTTTACTCGGATTAGGATACATTTTAATTGAGGGAATACTTTCAGCATTTAATCCCAAGCAATTGGTAACATAAATAACCTTGCTTTTTTCTTTTGTACAATTTTGAGTTGCAGTATAGGTAACTATCCAAGTGCCTACACCTGCTGCATTCGGACTAAAATCACCAGTCACAGCATTGATACAATTAGAACAATTGGCAGTCCATGTTCCTCCACCAACTGTAGCAAATAAGTTAAGGTTAGCTTCAAAGGAGCAAATAATTTGAGGTAAATTAAAATCCAAATCAAAATCGGGGAACACAGTGGCTAAAACAGCTGTTCTTGGACTTTCACAACCCAATAATTCAACATCCCAATCATAATAAAAGTAATAGTAATCTGGTCCAGCAGATGATGTCGTTATTTCAATTGCACCATTTGCACTTAAATAAGGATAACTTACCCCAGCGTTGTTTCTGTATAAGTCAGGTTGACTTCCTGATAATGTTCCAAGTTGATAATCTAACCCAGGAGAAAGCTCAAAATCAAGGTCAACAATTTGTTGGCCATTTGTTAAAGTGACTTGTTTACTTTGAATTACTGTACCTGAATTATCACGCAATTCAATGCTTCTATTACCAGCACTTCCTGCGTTCACTGTAACTGATTTTAAAATACAAAATTCGTTTACATTAAAATTTAAATGCTGATCACCGCTAAAAAATCCACCAGCACCTATGGCTGGTGAAACTGCGCCCACATTAAAGGCTGTACCAGCAATATAGTCTGTTGCATAAAAGGTGGTTGAACTTGTTAATTGGTTCGTTTGATAATTATTACCATTACTCAATAAGTTTCCATTGTTCGGTGCGTCATACCAATTTGTAATACCATTTCCATTTGCATTTAATGATGCCATTTGATTCTCACAAATGGAATCTCCTAATACTGTTGGAGCATCAATAAAATCAACGACTATTAAATTAGTGGCAATTAATGAATCGATACCTTGTTGGTTACTGACTACTAATTTCACCGTATAAGTTCCATCAGTTAAATAAGTATGTGCGGGGTTTTGCAAATTTGAAGTTTGATTATCACCAAAGTCCCATGACCAATTTGAAGGCCCATTTAATGACAGATCATTAAACTGAATGATTCCGTTACAAGTAGTGGAGTCGGAACTTGTAAAGTTTGCTATGGGAGGGGTGTTAGACAAATAGCAGTTCCAATCTAATTCAAAGCCCAAATAATTTAATGATTGGTCGGAGTGAAAAACCAAGGTCAGGGCAGGTCCTGAAGAAGTTATGTATGCAGGCGGTAAATTGTTATCACAATATTGACCAATTAAAGTTGCCGCTGTGGAATTACCATCATAAACTTCTAAGTAGTCATAATTACAAGTGGGACCATTTCCGCTTTCAACACTAAAACTGTTAAAATCGATACGAACAGAGTCAGCCCCAACTGGTGCTATTATTACAGTTCCATCTTCCATATCTCCGTAATCACCATTTGCACCTCCGCTATCATATAAAAGGCCCGAACAGGCAGTTTGAATAAGGGTTGAATTATCACTTGGAAAAGCAATTACACATGGTATGGTTGTATCAATTTGAATAAAACTCGAAAAGCTAATGGAGTCGATACCGCATGAACCACCGTCGGCGATTAATTTTACATCATAAGTACCAATACTAGCATAAGTATGTGTTGGATTTATAGCAGCAGAAGTTGAAGAATTATCGCCAAAGTCCCAAGTGAAACTTGTACCGTTGATACTTAAATTTTGAAAGTTCACCTGTGCAGGGGCACTACAGAATATGGTATCTACAGCCGTGAAGTCAGCTACTGTAAATGGCACATAAACACCACCGACA
>CBDUKB010000331.1:0-2022 GCA_965367695.1 uncultured Putridiphycobacter sp. | reverse complement strand
GCATTAAAATACCAACACATGAATCGAAACATTAAAAAAGTAGCAGTACTAGGATCAGGCGTAATGGGATCGGCAATTGCCTGTCATTTTGCCAATATTGGTCTCGAAGTTTTATTACTCGATATGGTTCCTCGAGAATTATCTGACAAGGACAAGGCAAAAGGCTTAAGCTTGGAGCATCCTGCGGTTAGAAATAGTATTGTGAACCATCACTTCACCAATGCACTCAAGTCGAATCCCTCTCCTATTTATAAAAAGGAATTTGCAAAAAGGGTGACTACTGGAAACTTTGATGATGATTTTGAAAAGATAAAAGATTTTGATTGGATTATTGAAGTGGTGGTTGAGCGATTAGATATTAAGCACATTATTTTAGACAAAGTAGATAAATACCGTACACCTGGCACGCTCATTACTTCAAATACATCTGGAATTCCAATTCACATGATGTTGGAAGGGAAGTCTGATGACTTTCAAGCTTATTTCTGTGGGACACACTTTTTTAATCCCCCGCGTTATTTACGCTTGTTAGAAATTATTCCAACCCCTAAAACAAAACCTGAAGTTGTAGATTTCTTTATGCATTATGGTGCGAGGTTCTTAGGAAAGAAAACTGTTTTATGTAAAGACACCCCTGCATTTATTGCCAACAGAGTAGGCGTTTATTCTATCATGAGTTTATTCCACACGGTGGAAGAAATGGGATTAACAGTTACTGAAGTAGACAAATTAACCGGTCCTATACTAGGTCGACCAAAATCAGCAACTTTCAGAACTTGTGATGTTGTTGGTTTAGACACCTTAGTACACGTTGCCAATGGTGTTAGAGAAAACTGTCCGAATGACGAAGAAAAAGAGTCTTTCCAATTGGCTGATTACGTAAATAAATTAGTAGAGAACAATTGGTTGGGATCAAAATCAGGTCAAGGTTTTTATAAAAAAGAAGTGGTAGATGGCAAAAAAGCCATTTTAGCATTGAATTTAAAAACAATGGAATATGAAGATCAACCAAAAGCAAATTTCCCTGTTTTTGCATTGACCAAAACCATTGATAACTTAGCAGAAAGAACCAAGGTTTTATATTATTCAAAGGACCGAGCAGGAGAATTTTACCAAAAGTCATTCAATGGTATTTTTGCTTACGTTTCAAACCGTATCCCTGAAATTACGGACGATTTATACAAAATTGATGATGCCATGCGCGCAGGATTTGGATGGGAATTAGGTCCTTTCGAATCTTGGGATGCAGTAGGTTTAGAAAAATCTTTGGCTTTGGTTAAAGCTGCTGGCAAAACAGTCGCACCTTGGGTCGAGGAAATGTTAGCAAAGGGCTTCACTAGTTTTTACAAAATTGAAGACGGTAAAAGAAAATATTACGACCAAAAAACAAAAGCATACGAAATCATTCCAGGAACAGAAGATTTAATTTTCCTTGACAATTTAAGAGATGGGAACACTGTTTGGAAAAACAACGACTGTCATTTAATTGATTTAGGAGATGGCATCTTAAACCTTGAATTCCATACCAAAATGAACACCATTGGCGGTGGCGTATTACAAGGTATTAACAAGGGTATTGATTTGGCTGAAACAGAATACAAAGGTTTAGTGATTTCAAATACAGGGCAAAACTTTTCAGCAGGTGCTAATGTGGGATTGATATTTATGATGGCTGTTGAGCAAGAATATGATGAATTGAATTTCGCCATCAAGCAATTTCAAGACACCATGATGCGCATACGTTATTCCGCTTGTCCAGTAATTGTTGCACCACACAACATGGCTTTAGGTGGTGGTTGTGAAATGTCAATGCACGCCGACAAGGTAGTGGCTCATGCAGAATTGTACATGGGCTTAGTAGAATTTGGTGTCGGTTTAATACCTGGTGGAGGCGGTTCTAAAGAATTTGCAAAAAGAATTTCTGACAATTTAATAGAAGGTGATGTACGCATCAACCGATTTAGAGATGCCTTTTTAACCATTGGTCAAGCCAAAGTATCAACCTCAGCATACGAAGCATTT
>CBDUKB010000330.1:0-2100 GCA_965367695.1 uncultured Putridiphycobacter sp. | reverse complement strand
TAATTTCTGTAATTCAGTGCGCTCACTCATTGCCAATTTTTTTGCAAAGTTAATACATCTTGTTTATAAACTGAGTACAATAAATACTTAAGTTGTACTTGTCAAAATAATGAAATAAAAAAAGGGACCGAAGCCCCTTTTAATTGTTGTAAAATAAATTTAATTTAATTCACAAGTAGTTACTACAGACTCGTTACCATCAGTATATGATGAGCTAAATCCCTCACACTTAGCTACTGCATCAGATTTTGAAAGGTCAACTAATAATGTATCAGCTGAAACAGTAAAGTTAAATGTTCCAGATGCTTCACTTGTGCAGGTACAAGTTCTATCTTTTTTACATGATGAAATTGCTGCTGTAGCAACAAGTGCTAAACTAAATAATAAGACTCTTTTCATAATTTTAAAATTTTTTATAAAAATAATATTTAAATCGTATAAAATGGCTTTTTTGATACATTTTGATTTTTTGCATTATTTGCAAATGACCCTCTTAACTGCGTAATTCAATTGTATTAATAGTTGTATTCAGCCTAATTTTACAATGTAAACCAAGTAAAATTAAACAAATGAAAAATTTTATTAGAAAAAGATTATTGTGGATAATTCCAGTGGTTACAACAGTTTTTTCACTCGTATACATTGGAACTGCATTGCAAGAAAAAGCAGTAACAGCGTCTGAAAAAAATGTTAATAGTAGCCAAGTTGCTGTCGCCCACTTATCAGCCTTAAAAAAATAAAAAAGCCGCTAAATAGTAGCGACTTTTTTAATGATTATTAATTAATCGAGTGAACCGATCATTTTTTTAGGATCGACCCAATTGTCATATTCGTCAGCAGGAACATACCCTAACCTAATCGCTTCTTCTCTTAAAGTTGTACCGTTTTCATGAGCGGTATTTGCAATTTCAGCTGCTTTATAATACCCAATTTTAGTATTCAATGCCGTCACTAACATCAATGAGTTATTCAACAATTCTTCAATGCGTTTGTGATTTGGTTCAATACCTTGTGCGCAATTTTCGTCAAACGATTTACAAGCGTCTCCTATCAGTTCGGCAGACTGCAGTACATTATAAGCCATCATTGGCTTAAATACGTTTAATTCATAGTGACCTTGCGTTCCACCAATTGTTACTGCAACATCATTCCCCATTACTTGTGCACAAACCATAGTCAGTGCTTCTGCTTGAGTAGGGTTCACTTTACCTGGCATAATTGAAGAGCCTGGTTCGTTAGCAGGGATAATAATTTCACCAATACCTGATCTTGGACCCGAAGCCATCATTCTTATGTCGTTAGCTATTTTATTTAATGAAACAGCCATCTGTTTTAGAGCACCATGTGTTTCCACTAAGGCATCATGCGCCGCCAAAGCTTCAAATTTATTTTCAGCAGTAATAAATGGTAATCCTGTAAATTCTGCGATATATTTTGCCACTAAAACATCATATCCTTTTGGGGTATTTAAACCCGTTCCAACTGCTGTTCCTCCTAAAGCTAATTCAGCTAGATGAGATAATGTATTATTTAAAGCTTTTAAGCCGTGGTTTAATTGAGAAACATATCCCGAAAATTCTTGTCCTAAAGTTAACGGAGTAGCGTCCATTAGGTGGGTTCTTCCTATTTTTACAACATCTTTAAAAGCTGCTGATTTTGATTGCAAAGTATCACGCAATGCTTCCACTCCAGGAATTGTTTTTTCAATAATCATCTTGTAGCAAGCAATGTGCATTCCTGTTGGATAGGTGTCGTTAGAAGATTGAGATTTGTTGACATCATCATTCGGAGATAAAGTCTTTTCTCCTGCTCCAATTGTTTTACCTGCCAAAACATGTGCTCTGTGAGAAATAACTTCATTCACATTCATGTTCGACTGTGTCCCACTACCAGTTTGCCAAATAACTAATGGAAATTGATCATTTAATTTACCCGCCAAAATTTCATCACAAACTGCAGCAATGGCATCTCTTTTTTCGGTTGATAATACACCAAGTTCGCAGTTAGTAAACGCTGCCGCCTTTTTCAAATAGGCAAAACCGTGAATAACCTCCATAGGCATACTTGCAGCAGGTCCTATTTTAAAGTTGTTTCTTGAAC
>CBDUKB010000329.1:0-2164 GCA_965367695.1 uncultured Putridiphycobacter sp. | reverse complement strand
GTCAAGTAATCGGTAAAAGTGAAATGTATTCAAGTTCCGCTGCCATGGAAAATGGTATTGCATCAGTGAAGAAAAACGCACCTGAGGCTACCGTTGAGGACAACTCCTAATGGTCTTTGGAGCAACGACGGGTTACGTTGATAAATACCAGGAAAGACAGTCATAAAGACTGTCTTTCCTATTTTTTAACCCATTTGGTAAGAGAATTTTACCCTTGGAGGAGCCGAAGTGAGTCCAAGAGGTGAGCAGATAATCCCGGAAAGACATTGGTTTTACTTGGCTTTTTCTTTTTCGGACTTTTTTTATCCCAAATTAAGATTAAAGTCAGCAAAAAGTCAATCGATTTGGATTACTGGAGTGTGTGTGGCCTTATACTTTTGCGTAAGTTATTCAAATTTTTAGACTATAATTTTAATGTAATTATAAATTGGTTTTAATAAATTTGAAACCCACTAAATAAACAACCATAACCAATTGGAATCTAGCAAATTTGTACTTTATACAGCGGATAATAAATATGTGGTTGAGTATTTACTTAAGCAACTCATATTGAGTGATAGTATTACAGAGGCGCTGATTTTTGAAAATCACGAATTGGCTATTGGGTTTCGTAAAATGTTAGCTGTGGATTGCCAATTGCAATGTTCTATTAACACCTACATTGAGTAATAAGTTTGAGACAGGAAAATGTTTTCTTTTGCAACTGGGCAAAATTCTCATCAAATCATTGCTGTCCTTACCTCTAGTTTTTGATTTCTTAGCACTGCACAGTACCGTTTTTGCTAAGGATTTGGTCTTAATCCAAATTGTACTAATATTTAGGGATTACATTGGATTAGGCACAACTTTTTGGGGATTTGAATTTTATTGGTTTATATCCATGCAGGTATGACAAATTTTTTGACTTGCACATGTGCTTTAGGAGTAACTTTATTGCATCCCAAAACTATCCATTCACCATTTGCACCAATTTCATTCGGCTTTTAATACCAATTTTGGTGTATATCCTATGAGTATGGTCTTTTACCGTCTGTAGACTAATGAACAATTCGTCGGCTATTTGTTGGTTGGTCTTACCCATGCAGATTTGTTCAATAACCTCTTTTTCACGATTCGAGATGTCATATTTACGATATATTAATTCCTTTTTATCTTGATTCGGGTTTTCAGAATGCAAAGGGACAAATAACAAATGGGAATTGAGTTTCAGATACAATAAGGGTGCAAAATTTGAAATAAAATACATCAATATCAATGGGGCAATAATCCATGGGCTGGAAAAGGCGAAGGGCAATACCCCCAGTCTAAATAAGAGCGCCAATACCATTAAAAGTACAAAGCGGGCCACTATTTTTTTATGAGCTCGTTTCTGTCTTTTTAAATAGTGCCATACAATGCCTGCAAATAGGAACATATAACCAAGCTCCAAGCCAACGAATATTGCCATTTCAGTATAAATGACATGTGTTGTACTGAAAACTAGAAGGTTATTTTTAAAAAAGTAAATTCCTGACGCCACAACAATTACAATTGCCAAAAAAATTAGATAAATACGAATCGCCCTGTTATTAGACTTCATGGCAACCAGCGAAAATCCCATTTTAACCAACATGAACCAGGATATAAGCAAAAATGGCACGCCAAGTACAGGTATAAAATTGGTTACTGTTTCCATGGTATTGCGATCAACATCGATAGAAGTGAGTATAACCCGCAGAATGATCGGTGCCCATATGCCATAAAAGGCAAATGAAAAAAAGGTAGCCAAAAAATAAAAGTAATTGCGATGAAATTCGGTATTGTAGGTGGTGATGAATTGGTGGGCCACTAATATACATGCCGAAGCTATGGCGGCACAAAAAATAAATATCACTATGAAGGTTAAACTTAGCAAGTATATGATTGTTGTTTGTTAAAAGTATGAAAATGCAATTAATACCAACCCCTACCTTAGTAGTGATTTAAAATTCACTACTAAAGTTGGAATGCATTTTAATACGACTCCCTTAAATTTGTATGAATTTAAAATCAAAGCTCATGGCAGTCATCAAAGAAGAAAGAAAACCTGAGGCAACTATTACTGGAAGTTACGGTTATGGTTGGCAACAAATGTGGAAACACTTTTTGTATTTATTTTTAGTGATGATCATAGTGGGAATTGCCG
>CBDUKB010000328.1:0-2202 GCA_965367695.1 uncultured Putridiphycobacter sp. | reverse complement strand
TTTATTTGTAAATTTTGCATTTTGTTCTGGGTTTTCAATCGGACCAAAAGTTTTGTCGAACCCACTGGCAGAAATATTTTCAAATTCACCTACAATTTGCCATTTGTTTAAAGATTTAACTTTTGCTAATTCTTCCCAGTAATCAGCGAATTTACCCATATTGTAATAATTGTCAGCAATACTGCTGTGAATAAGAGACTTGACAGAACCATCAATGTCTTTGTTCAAAAGGATTTCATCAAAAAACAACCTTCTTTCTTTCATGGTTGATTTTGAGTCAGAATTTAATGCTGAGGTATACCAAAATGCTTGAATGTATTCTGTTTTATGTGAAGTAACCGCATATAATTTTTTAAAACTTTGAAATGCTTTGTATGGATAGTTTTCACTGTCATACATAAAAGTTAAAAGTGCTAAACCTTCTTCATCTTTAGGGTTTGCAGCTGTAAAAGATTCCAGTTCTTTAATGGCTTCTTCGTATTGATTGTTGTTAAATGCTTGCCAAAAATTCTTCATTGAATTTTGAGCAATTGAAAAGAGGGTTACTTGAGAAAATAGAATAAAAAGGAATAGATTTTTCATTTAAAAGCTTTTAGTTTTGGCAAACCTAATCATTTGAAATTAAATAATATTACCTGAAGTATTATTTTTATTAATTTGTTACCATTATATCAGTCATGTAGTTGCGCTAAAATGAAGCGTTAAATAAGTGGTGTGAAATTGTAGGTAAGAAAAAATGACCAAAGCCAACGCTCAAAATAAAAAAAGTGATTGGTGAAAAATAAATTGATAAAAGCACTGAATATAAAAGGACGAAAAGAAACACCATAAACAGCGCCTTATTCCATATCTAATTTTTACTTTTCATTTACTACAAATCATTCCATTACATTATTTTCTTTCATTTCTATAAAAAACAGTCAAGTTTCTTTAACTTTATGCCCTTAAATAAAAGTTAGAAATGCCTGTAAATTTTGTAGAAGAATTAAGATGGAGGGGAATGTTGCAAGACATTATGCCCGGAACTGAAGAGTTATTAGCCAAAGAAGTAGTGACTGGTTATATTGGATTTGATCCAACAGCTGATTCATTACACATTGGTTCATTGATTCCAATAATGATGTTGAAACACATGCAAAATGCTGGTCACCGACCAATTGCTTTGGTAGGTGGTGCGACCGGAATGGTGGGTGATCCTTCAGGGAAATCGGATGAGCGGAATTTATTGGATGAAGCAACTTTAGCTAAAAATATTGCTGGGGTGCAAGGGGTACTGTCTCGTTTTTTAGACTTTGACGATTCCGAAAATGGTGCGACCATGGTGAATAATTACGACTGGATGAAAGGAATTTCATTTTTAGCATTCATTCGTGATGTAGGCAAGCACATTACTGTAAATTACATGAGTGCAAAGGATTCTGTAAAAAAACGGATTGAAACAGGCATTTCATTTACAGAGTTTTCTTACCAATTAATTCAAGGATACGATTTTTTACACTTGTACAATACCATGGGCTGCAAACTACAAATGGGGGGTAGCGACCAATGGGGTAATATTACAACAGGTACCGAATTGGTGCGTAGAATAGGTAAGGGTGAAGGTTTTGCTTTTACTTGTCCTTTAATGACCAAGGCAGATGGTACAAAATTTGGAAAAACTGCTGGTGGAGCCATTTGGTTAACTGCCGATAAAACTTCTCCATACGAGTTTTACCAATATTGGTTAAACGCAACTGATGAAGATGCACCAAGGTTTATCAGAACATTTACCTTTTTGACAAAAGCAGAAATTGAAGCTATTGAAAAAGAGCATTTGGTAGCCCCAGGATTGAGAGTATTGCAGAAAAAATTGGCGGAAGAAGTGACCAAAATGGTTCACGGTCAAGAGGAATTGGATACGGCCATTGCTGCGACAAATATTTTATTCGGTCGTTCAACGGGTGACGATTTGAGAAAATTGAACAGCAAACAAATGTTGTCTATTTTCGAAGGAGTTCCCCAAGCGACCATTTCAAAAACCGACATGGAAGCGGGTGTTGGCATTATTGATGCCCTTTCAGCAAAAACTGGATTTTTAAAATCGAATGGAGAGGCGAGAAGAGAGTTAAAAGGAAATGCCATTTCGGTGAATAAAAGTAAGGTGAAAGAAGATTATACTTTGACCAAAGCAGATTTAATCAATGATACTTTTGTGTTGTTAGG
>CBDUKB010000327.1:0-2205 GCA_965367695.1 uncultured Putridiphycobacter sp. | reverse complement strand
AGTTTAGTTTTCATACAAGGAATAATCTTTTCTAAAATAATTTTTTTTAAACCAAAGTTCAAAGGCAGGATCTAACATTTCAAATGTACCATTCGTTTCGTGAATGATGTCGCTTTTCAGTAAAATGGTCTTGTTTTTCGATACATTTCTTGGAGTTCCCAATCTATACTTGTCCATGACTTTAGCAGCAGTAAACTTTTTCTCTCCACTTAATATCGCTTTCAATAAATTGACTTGTGTATTGCTGAGGTTTTCTACTTCCATTTGGTAGAGTGGGGAGTTGGCACCAATCAATTCAATCAGAGACTTCATGATTTCTGCTTCTCCGGCTTCGTCATGGGTCTTTAACCAAGTGTAATGTGCTAACTGCTGCACATACCAGGAATGGTTCTGCATAATGCTTGCAATTAAACTGGCTTCTTTCTTTCCAATTTTCTTCCCCGTTTTCTTAAACCCCATTTGAATGAATTTGGTCCAACTCTCAGTTTTTATTTTAGGTAACAACATAATGTCTCCAAATCGGTAAAAAGGCTTGGATGGATTGTTAAATATGTCAGTCATCATGTGTTGCTTACTGCCATACAAACAATAGGTCACGTTTTTATGTCGCTGCCAGTTGGCACGCATTTGTTTTTCAAAAACAGCAAAGTTTTTATAAGTGGCTAAATTTTGGAATTCATCCAGACAAATAATCAATTGAATATCCTTTTTAAGGGCAATGGTTTCGGGTAAGTTTAATATTTCAGTTTTGTGTTTTTGAATTTCATCCCAATCAAAACTCAGACTAAAATCACTACTTGGGTCAATGCCAAATGAAATTTTTGGGATAATATTTTTAAAGAAAGTTTTACCTGCTTTTACCCAATCTTCCCATTTGCTTGAAGAGGCTTTGATGACTTCCTGGGCAAATATTTCTAAAAAAGCTTCTTCACTGGCAAAAGCAAAGAGGTCTATAATCACCGTTTTCACCTTTTTCTCCTTCTTGTTAATGTCGTTTATCACTTTTTCGACCAAGGAAGATTTACCCCAACGACGTGGAGAGATAATGGTGGTATTCACACCTTGTGTCAGGTTTTGGTACAATTTCGCCGACTCTTCTTCACGGTTCGTAAAGGAAATGTCGCTTACAGTTGTACCATAGGTAAAAGGAGAATTCATTTTATACTGTTTAGTATTATACTCAAAGGTATAAAAATTTATTGAAAACAATGTTTTTAATCAAAAAAATCAAGCTGATCAAATATGCGTGTTTCAATCATTTGTTGTATTCTTTTATTGGTTTCAGTAAAGTTGAGGTGATAGTACATTAATTCCTTACTACTCATTAAGCCAACCACATGACCTTGTAAAATAGCTTTAATTTGTTGGTTTTTATGGAGAAATATTTTTAATTGTGTGGCTTTTTCAGTCTTCGAAAGACGTGCGAATTGCTTATTCATTCTAATGATTCCCGCTTGAGTTGAAAGCAATAAGGTATTGTTTAATAGTTTGAGAATTGGTCGGAGCGTAAGGTTTTGAAAAGCTTCACCTTCGCTGCTATTTTCATCCACTATCGCTTGGGGAATAAGTGGTCTGATGACTATTAAAGCCTTATCTATTGCTGAGGTATCCATTTAGGTCGTTTTTTTAATGGTTCTAAAAGTTAAATTTATTCTAGGCGACTGAACTTTTTTGGTTGGTGGTAATCGGTGTAACCAATGGGTTTGGGTTGTCCCTTGCATCATCAGTAAGCTGCCGTGACTTAAAAACACATCAATTTTTTCTTTGGTACCCTTGTGTTTAAAGCAAAATTTTCTTTCTGCCCCAAAGCTTATCGAAGCAATATTGGTATTTACACCCAATGCTTTTTCGTCGTCGCTATGCCAAGCCATACCTTCTGATCCGTTGTGGTATAAGTTTAACAAACAGGAGTTGAAAGTTAGTCCGGTTGTTTGCTCGACCTTTGCTTTGATTTTAAGCAGGCTAGGTGTCCATTTCAATGCTCGTTTGGTGACATTTGAATAGGTATAGTCATAATTTTGATCGGCATACCAAGCTACTTTTCTTTTGGTGATAATGTGTTTTCCAAAAATAAAAGCTTGGTCGTTTTCCCATTCAATTTGCTGCAACAATTCATTATAAAACCTATTAGAATCTTCAATTGAAAAAATATTCTTTATGGTGGTGAAGAATTTCTTCATCGTTAAACTTTAGTCGCTTTTCCAC
>CBDUKB010000326.1:0-2223 GCA_965367695.1 uncultured Putridiphycobacter sp. | reverse complement strand
TCGCCTTCTTGTTTTTTAACTTCTTTAATGGTAATATTTGAATTGCCGATTTCTTCTGAAAAATCAGTAACAGTTGCACTGCCACTACCTTCCACTAATGGTATAGAATTTGGTGTTAATCCAATAATTCTTTTCGGTGTATTCACTTTAACAATTCCTTTTGCTTTTCCAGAAAAAACATTGGTTTTTATCAATCCACTTCCATCTGGTAAACTGGTTGCTCCTGGCACATATCCAGCCTTCATTCCAGCAGATACTCGAGATGCAATTGCTTTCCCAATTAAATCGTATGACAATATAATGGTATCTGCATTGACTGAATTTGCAGCTTTTTGAATCATTTTAGATAATTGACTTGGATCTTCAGTTTCAGAAGCATGTAATAATACATTTTTAGCCCCATATTTTCCTAAATCAGCTAAATCATCTTTATTAACATTTCCATTTGCTAAGGCGGTCACTTCACCAATTTGACTTCCATAATATACGGCCTCTAATGCACTTTTTGAAATGTGGCCATTTGGTGTACTTATATAAACTAATACTGACATATTTAAATAACTTTTGCTTCGTTGTGAAGTAATTCAACTAATTCTTTCATGTTTGATGGATCAATGTATTTACAAGCTGATTTTGCAGCTGGCAATTCAAAAGATTCATAAGTTACCAAAGCTTCGCAAGCGATTGGTTCAACAACTTGTAAAGGTTTTGTACGAGCAGCCATAATTCCTCTCATGTTCGGAATTCTTTGCTCTGCCATTCCTTTGGCGGCACTGATTACTAATGGAAGATTTACTTCCAGTACTTCTTCTCCACCAACGATTTCTCTCGTTGCTGTTGCTTTAGTTCCTGCTACTTCTAATGAAGTTGCTAATGCTACATATGGTAAATCTAAAATTTCAGAAATCATTCCTCCTATTTGTGCACCATTGTAATTGATTGTTTCTTTACCGGTAAATATGAGGTCAAAATTATTATCTTTCGCGTAAGACGCAATTTGAAATGCTACAGAATAAGCATCCGTTGCTTCTTGATTTATTCGAACAGCATTATCTGCACCAATTGCTAAAGCTTTTCTAATAATTGCATCATCTGCAGGAGTTCCAACAGTAATTGTGGTTACATCACCACCATGTTTTTCTTTTAGTTCTATGGCTCTAACCAAAGCATACCATTCGTCGTATGGATTGACTATGTATTGAACACCTGATTCATCAAAACGAGTATTATTGTCTGTAAATGCAATTTTACTTGTTGTATCTGGCGATTTACTGATACAAACTAATATCTTCATGTATATTTGTTTTAGGATTTTTTAAATAAGAAGTCAAATTTACCAAAAAAATTCAGCCTTTTTTATTGATTCATGCAATATTTTTTTGATTCTCACTATTATTTAATTTAGAAACATGAGAATTACTTATCTTTACACCTTTAAAATTAATGATTTTGAAATTAATTACGACTTTTTTATTTACGATATTTAATCTTTTTTGTGTTTTTGGCCAGCCAGCAAATGATAACTGCGCCAACGCAAAAGAACTGTGCGTTAATCAAGTGTATTCAGGAACTACTGTTGGGGCAACGCTTGAGCAATGTTCAAGCAGTAATGCAAATGGTTGTGCGGACGATAATACTCCTTGTTTTTTACCTAAAGGAACAGTTTGGTACAAATTTACAACTAACGCAAACGGAGGCCCTGTAACGATTGATTTTACTAATGTCATTATCAATCAAACACCGACAAACGGCAAGTCTTTACACGCTGTAATAGTGAGTAGTGATGTGCCTTGCGAAGGTCTGAATTACTCTTATGTTGGTGCTTGTCAGAATAATGGCTTAACTGATTTTTCAATTTCATCTACTGGTGCACTTGCTCCAAACAAGACTTATTACGTACAAGTAAATGGTTCTGGAGCAGGAGTGGGTGTTACTGAAGCAGCAGAAGTAACATATGATATCAAACTGACAGGTTCAGGGGTAAGTTTTTTACCTATTGCTGTTGGCATTGCAACAAGCAAGTCTGCAATTTGCCAAGGAGATGATTATCCAATTGATGTTACCTTAACGAATTGTTCAGGAAACCCTCAATTTGAATGGTTTTACAATGGAGTAAGTGTAAGTAATGACTTGAATTTTTCGACAGCTGTTTTAAGTGAGTCGGGGTATCTATACCTCAAAGCAAGTTGTGGTTCAGTAACTTGTCCAAATGTGGCAAATTCG
>CBDUKB010000325.1:0-2284 GCA_965367695.1 uncultured Putridiphycobacter sp. | reverse complement strand
CGCTGATGCAAATGACGAAGCACAATTCGCAGAGTTAGAAACACTTGGTGAGTTGACAAAAATTGCTTGGAAACACGAAGTACAAACATTTATTGAAGGACCAGGTCACGTGCCAATGCACATGATTAAAGCAAATATGGACAAGCAATTAGAAGTTTGTGGAGAGGCACCTTTTTATACTTTAGGACCACTTACAACTGATATCGCACCGGGTTACGATCACATTACATCAGGTATTGGAGCAGCCATGATTGGTTGGTACGGAACAGCAATGCTTTGTTATGTTACCCCCAAAGAACACTTAGGTTTACCGAATAAAGAAGATGTAAGAACAGGGGTTATTACTTATAAATTAGCAGCACATGCAGCCGATTTAGCAAAGGGTCACCCTGGTTCACAACACCGTGATGATGCTTTGAGTAAAGCGAGATTTGAATTCCGTTGGGAAGATCAATTCAACCTTTCTCTAGATCCAGAATTGGCGAGAGAGTACCATGATGAAACACTACCAGCTGAAGGCGCAAAAATTGCACACTTCTGCTCTATGTGCGGACCACATTTCTGCTCAATGAAAATTTCACAAGAGGTAAGGGATTATGCTGCCAAAAACGAACTAGACGAGCAAAAAGCCTTAGAAGAAGGTATGAAAGAAAAAGCAGCTGAATTTAAAGACAAAGGAAGCGAAGTTTATTTGTAAAAAATAAAGGAGTAAAAATCAATTTTTATTGGAGGGGAAAATGAAATATTATTTACTGATAATTTTATTAACTAGTATTTCTATTGTGAGTTTAAGTCAAAATAGAAATGCTAGCCCTATTCCAATATCCTTTGGTTATTTTGGTCACAAAATAAAACATCCAGGAATAAGATTAGGCACTGTATTTAACATTTCCAATGAAGATAAGTCAAATGATAAAAAAAAATATGGCTTTCAAATTGTACCAAAAATAGGAGTGTATATTCACCCAAAACATCAATTTGGATTGTTAGCCAATGTTGATATCCAAAAAAGTTTAGAAATAGGTTTGAATGGATTCTATATTTCGTATGCTGTTGGTATTGGATATTTATTACAAATTGATGATGACACTAATACACCAGAGGTGAAATTGAGGGATGCTAATAGCCATTTTTTACCAACACTAAACCTTGGTTTTCACTATCAAACTTCTCCCCATATGACTGTATATTCTAAATTTCTGGCTGGACCGAAAATCACAAACAATAGTGGTCCTATTATTGAACATTTTTTAGAATTAGGATTGCTGTTTGACGTTAACTTTAATGATAAATATTAGATGCTAAAAATAATCATTTCATATCCAACACCTTTACCCAATGAAATTTCGTTGATCAATGAGTTGTTGGCAAGTGATATCGATTATTTTCATTTGCGTAAACCAGACTATGAATCAGAAGAATTAACTAATTTAATTGAATCTATTGATGAAGCATATTACTATAAGATAATCATTCACAGTAATTTTCATTTAATTAAAAAATACAGTCTTGGTGGAATTCATTTGAACAAAGCTGCACTCAGTCAAATTTGTAATTTACAAGAAAGCGATAAATGCCACATTGAACCTATTTTATTATTGGACAAAAAACTTAAAGTATTCAATCAAATACCTGATCATGTTTCTTATTCAGCACATAGTTTTGAGGAGATAGAAAGTCTACCATTTGATACTGATTATGTATTTTTAAGTCCCATTTACAAAAGCATTTCTAAACCAAATTATAAGAGCAATTTTACAGACCATAATAAATTACGCACTGAATTAAAAAATAACACAACAAAAGTAATTGCGCTTGGCGGAGTTACTGATGATAAAGCAAATGAAATAGAATCACTCGGCTTTGCAGGCATGGCAATATTGGGAGAATACTGGGAAAAACACTTTGCGAACCTTGACGTAAAAACTTAACCACAATGAACACTAAGAAGACACTAAGAAGACACTAAGAACACTAAGAAATTTGAATATGAAATAAGACTTAAAGATAAATTGAAACACTTTGTGAACCTTGTGTCAACCCTTGTGAACTTTGTGGTAAAAAATGTATATGACAGAAAATGAAATTTCTAAAATTGTGTTTGAATGTGCTTTAAAAGTACACAAAGCGCTAGGGCCTGGACTTTTAGAAAGTGCATACGAAGAATGTCTATACTTTGAACTAATCCAAGAAGGCCTGAAAGTTGAAAAACAGAAACCTTTGCCGTTAATTTACCATGAAGTGAAATTAGAAGTAGGTTACAGAGTTAATTTACTGGTTGAAA
>CBDUKB010000324.1:0-2376 GCA_965367695.1 uncultured Putridiphycobacter sp. | reverse complement strand
GATTTTATTACTCTTGGTTTAGCACTCATTTTTGTTGATTTTTTGGTATTAGCAAAGTTATCTAAACTAACACGGTAAAAAAAATTTTGTTCAATCGAAACATATATTAAAAATAATGTGTATATTTGCTAGTGAGGTGATGACTCAAAGTCACCACCTCACTTAGCAGCAAAGCTAATTTTTTTAAATAGTGTGGGGGACTAAAACATCAAAATGTCAACTCATGGAATTTTACGAAAATCAATATTTCCACATATTCAATCAAGGAAATAACAAACAACCAATCTTTTTTATTGAAGACAATTATTATTACTTTCTTCGAAAAGTAAAAAAACACCTTTTGTCAAATGTTGATGTGTTGTCTTACTGTCTGATGCCGAATCATTTCCATTTTCTTGTGCAATGCAAAAGTGCTGCTTGTGAAAAATCGAAAATACTGAAGCCATGGTCAGAAGAAGGAGGTAATTATCAGCAAAACCTAAGCCATGGGATAGCCGTTTTATTAAGGTCTTACACAAGGGCAATTAATATACAAGAGGGGAGGACAGGTTCCCTCTTTAGAAAAAAGACAAAGTTTAAAGATCGCATTACAGATCTGTTTGAAAAAGATGTAAACTATCAATTGAATGATGATTATCTTAAAGAATGCTCGGAATATATACATAATAATCCAGTAAAAGCCGGTTTGGTAGGATCCAAAGAGGAATGGTTATTTTCCTCTTATTCGGAGTTAATAGGAAAAAGTAAGCTGAACATTTGCAATAAGGGCTTAGTCAAGAAGTTAAACTTAATTTAGAAAGATGCCGCGTACAAATTTCATCGCTTAGGAGTTTGGCTTAATATTTGATTTTATTATAATAAACCAATTAATTATGAAAAAGCTTTTACTCAGTTTTATTTTTTCTTTACAAGCACAGGAAGTTAATGCTTTCCAAAAAAAGAAATTATACCATTCTCTTAGTATTGGGGGTCAAAATTATGTGCGATTTCCAAGTGAATACAATGGAGGTAATTATTTTAGGCCGGGTACCGCCTTCTTCTATGAATTAGAATGGGCTTGCGCTGAATATTTTGGTATAAACATGCACCTTGGATTTAATGGACGAAGCAACTTTCAAAACAATGTAAATACCTATAACGAGTTATTCGTTCCAATCGGCTTTCAGGGAAATTTTCATTTTTACAAACTTATAGATGCTAATTCCGATAAGGATATTAGAAGTGACAAAGTGGATATTTATGCAGGTATTGCTGTTGGTGCTGGTCCAGTTATTGGTGCACCACAAACAATTTTCACCAGTAATGATTTGTACGGTGGATTCTACGCAGGACCGCAATTAGGTATCCGTTATTTCCCTTCTAAACATTTTGGTATATTTCAAGAAATGGGTTTTGGCAAATCTTTAATTCAATTCGGTATTGTTTTAAGATAGCTCAACAATGAAGGGGGTATTAGACCATAAATCTGATGCCTTATACAAAGGTCCAAAAATAGTTAGCAGTGAAGTTCCATACCATGAAAACTATCATTGCAGCTATTTTGGCTTTGTAAAATGTGAGCAACTTGTATTTCGTATCTAGTAAATAGATGATACCGTTTACAATTCCCAAACCTATCAAAGCGATTACGCCAAACTTAACAATTTGAATCAACCATTCAGGATTTTTGTCTTGAAAGGTCCAGATTTTATTCGCAAAAAATCGAAAGATAATACCGATTACAAAGCCTATGGTGTTCGCAGTAAATTTCTTTAACTGCATCTTTTCTTTGAGCAGCCATGTCACTAACATATCTAGCCCGAAGCCAAAACCTCCTACGGTAAAAAACTTTAAAAATTTAAGGAAAAACGGATGCATTAATTATGCTTAAATCGTAAACTTACCGTTTTCATATACTTTTACCCCATCGGCAAATATCTCACCACCATTTGTCATGTCAGCAATCATATCCCAGTGAATTGCAGAGTCATTTTTTCCACCACATTGATGGTAACTCTGTCCAATTGCCATGTGTATCGTACCGCCAATTTTTTCATCAAACAAGATGTTTTTCGTAAACTTATCGATGTTAAAGTTGGTGCCAACTGCCGCTTCACCAAATCTTCTTGCACCAGGAATCTCAAATATTTTGTCTAAGAAATCTTTGCCTCTTTTAGCATCCCATTTCACTACTTCGCCATCCTTCACTTCCAGTCGGATGTCCTCAACTTCAACACCTTGATAAATACTAGGGTGAGAGAATCTTACAATTCCGTTTACAGAATCTTCAACAGGAGCAGTATAAACTTCCCCAGAAGGCATGTTCGTTTTACCATCACTATTGATCCATATTCTACCTTCCGTACTAAATGAAATATCTATATCATTCCCTTTGTA
>CBDUKB010000323.1:0-2420 GCA_965367695.1 uncultured Putridiphycobacter sp. | reverse complement strand
TTTTTAACTTTTGGTGTTACCTTAAAGCTAGTTCCCATTTCTAAACGATAAGGCTGAATCAAGTCTAATGGCTTTAACAGTCCATACAAACCAGAAAGAATCCTTAATTCATTTTGCCCTTTGCTTCGCATTGATTTTGATAAAGAAGGAAAATCAAGTCCTTGATAAGCCATTCCTGTAAATATATCTGCTGCACACTTACTATTTTCAATGGTAAAGGGTAAATCCCAAGATTGAAATCGCTCCTGATTTAATTCCGCAATTTGTGTGCTCACCGACATTAATTTGGCAATTTGTCTAGCACTTAATTTTTTAAGCTTATTTATCAAATAGGCCGATTCATTTATAAATATGGGTTGTGTTGGCTCGTTTTTATCGTTTGATATTTCAAAATCAATTGATTTAGCTGGAGAAAGTAAAATTTTCATTCTTTGTTAATTTGTACAAAAATAATTATTTCAATCTTATTATCTTTGTATCAAGAATTAAAAGTGGAAGAAAGAATTATTCAAAGAAAATGCACCCATTGTGGTGAATGGAATACTAACTTGCAATATTGTCAGGCATGTAATAATCCTATTGATTTAAAAATCATTGAAAAGATTGAAACAGCAGAGAAAAAAGCAATTGAAGCCGCCAAACCCAAAGACAAGTTAGAAATTTGGGATGAAAAATTAAAAAAACATCCTTTTATCCCACTTAGGATACTGTATTACCTCTTCTACTCTGTTTGGATGGTTTTTATGGGAATTGGTTCATTAATCGCCTATTTTATCGCATGGACAGCAGGTTAAATAAAGTACAATTTTCTATTTACATTTTCTTGCTTTTTAGCTATGTACTCATCCAATTTTTAAAGCACATTAATTATTCCTTCAATCATTTTTTTAGTTTTTATTATAACGACTTAATTTGCATGCCCATTGTGTTATTTACCTCCTTAATTTTCATCAGATTATTACCCAAGAAAAAGGACTTTCAATTAACTGTTTTGATGATCATTACCATGACCATTTATTTTTCGTTCATATTTGAAATACTCTTACCCAATTTGAACCAGAAATATACAAGTGACTGGTTTGACGTCATCTGCTATAGTATGGGAAGTATCTTTTTTTATCTTTTTATGAATGGTCGGCAATATGCTTTAATTCGCACAAAATAATCGATATAAAATTGTATATTTGCGTTAATAACATAGGTTTAACCATGTACACAAAGGGGATTTTTTTATTTTTATTGATTCATTTACTTTTGAGCAATTCTTATGCTCAAGATGGTGACATTGTCAATTACAAACCATACGACAAAACTTTTATCTCTCCTGAAATCAGACAAAAACATGGAATTTCAATTGGGGCAAATGTCTCATTCTTCACTAATAAAAGTTACCTAAAAAAAGATACCCTACTTGAAAGTGGCCCTTTGAAATATAATCGTGAGAATTATGGCTTAAGTTTAGGATATCACTATCTATTTATTCGCTCAAAAAAACTGACCCTTTCTAAAAAAAGACGAGATGAAATTGCAGGGCTTAGTTTATATATGAATGGCTACATGACCTACCTAAATAAACAAGACCCTATTTTCAATCCTTATACCAATCATCAAAATTATTATACTTGGAGTCAGTTTGAACTAAGAGCTTCCTATTTATCACCGTTTTTCTCTTATAGAGGAAAGTTAATTAGCTTGTACTTTATCAATGAATTTGGATTTTCTGTCTTCTACAGAAACATGGATATTTACAAAGAAGAATTTGACAAGAAACTTAAAACTTTTTTTTGCATCAGTCCTTTAAATATCAAACTAGGTAAAATGCCTTTAATATTTAAATCAAGTTTTAATTTCGCAATTGACAGCAACCCATTGCAAAGGGCAGAAATTGAAGCCAATGTAAATTTCGGATTACAGCTTTACTTTTACAAATATAAATGACCAAAATACGTTTTACATATTTACTTTTACTTTTTTATGTTTCTAACGCTTATTCCCAAGAAGTTAAATTAGGAATACACGTAGGAACCAATGCTTTTCAAAAGGTAGATTTTAAGGCCCTTTATTACCAGCCAAAAGGCAGTGACTACTTGTATATGCCTGAAAAAATTGGGAGTAATGTAATTATTAACCAATTTTATATTGGTAATAACCTTAGAATTGGTGGCAATGTTCGTTTGTCTAGAAAAAAAATAGGGTTAAATTTTGAACCCGAGATTTTATTAGAAATTATTCAATTAAAATTTAATACACCTTATGTTTCCGAAAGGTTCATGAATAAAAAGTCATTAAGACTTCCGATTTCAGGTACTTACTATTTCTTTAAAAACATCAACACGCCTTACATTATTCTTGGTGGGATATGGTCTTTTGAAACCGTATTCGACTTTCAAAGACCTAGCAATAGTTTTTACACTGGAACT
>CBDUKB010000322.1:0-2455 GCA_965367695.1 uncultured Putridiphycobacter sp. | reverse complement strand
AGGGCAGATTTATCTTCTTTTGACCTCGCTAAAGTCAATGTAAAAATTGAATCGACTGATGCTTTGGCCCAAACAACTGCGAATATGGATGAGCTTTTTCAGGCTTTGAATACTGCACTGGCAACACAAACAACTTATATTAGTATTCCTAAAAAACAAGTCTGGGAAACACCTGTGCAAGTTGTTTACATTACCACCGAAAATCAAATCATGTCGAATACAAGATTGGTTTTTGAAAGTGAAGATTTTGCTGAAGGGCATGTGATTACAACCTTTATTAATGAAGGAAACTTACAAAGTTTATCGAATCACTATACTGAAGTGTTGGTTGCTGAAAATGCACATTTGAAGCTCGACAAAATTCAGGTAGGAAACGGCTGGCATGTCGCTACAGAAAATGTATGGCAAGATGGTAACTCTTCTTTTAAAATAAACACCATAACATTAAAAGGAGAAATTGTAAGAAACAATTTAAACATTGAAGTCGTTGGTGAAAATTGTGAGACTTTTTTAAATGGAGCTGTCATTACCAAAGATAATCAATTGGTAGACAACCATAGTTTTGTCAATCATCAAGTGTCGAACTGTATGAGTGATGAAAATTACAAATACGTTTTGGATGGAAAATCAACAGGTGTGTTTAACGGCCGTGTAGTGGTACAAAAAGATGCCCAGAAAATAAATGCATACCAACAAAATGGGAACGTTTTATTGTCTGATCATTCTAAGATCAACTCCAAGCCAGAATTGGAGATTTATGCAGATGATGTAAAATGTTCGCATGGATCAACTACTGGGCAGTTAGATGAAGATGCTTTGTTTTATCTTCAAACTAGAGGGATTTCAAAAGAAAAATCGCGTAAAATATTAGTTTCAGCTTTTGTTGGAGAGGTATTAGCATCACTAGAAAATGAAAAAGTATTGGCTTATGTGAATGGAGTACTAAGCCAAGAATTCGGTTGGACTGAAATTTAATAGTCAAATTATAATCACAATAAAAACCCGAAAATTTATTTTTTCGGGTTTTTTGTTTTATTCTACTTTAAATGTCTTAAATCCAATGTAACAATCGTTCTTAAAAATTTGGTATTTAAAAGCCACGATTTTGTCACCTTCCTTTTCTAAAATCAAATCAGCCAAGTAATTGTTATTGTCAATGATATTGATTTGAACGGTATCATAATCACCTATTGAATGTAAAGGAAATTCATATTGGAATATCAATGGTTCATCTTGCATTCTTTGTACACCATCAGCATCAGTGATATTGTATTCAAAATCAAAATAACCAATGTATGTTTTATTTGTTTTACTATGAGATGAGCCTTGTATGGGTTTTTTACCTGTAAATTTTATCTTTCCAGGTTCCGCTATCTTGTATAGGTTAAAGTCGCCATTAGTGTTTTGACAATTATTGCCCCTTTCGAAATAATCCACGCTGATTTCCGAAATGGAATAAGTACCATTTAAGTCTCTTTTTACTTCATGTGTTTTAGAACACCCTGATATGATAATAACAAAAGATATTGAATAGATTAACTGTTTCATATGTTATATTATTTAGTCAATTCATATTTGTACAAATCATAAGTACAATCGTCGTATACATTCACCGTGTAAAACTTCCATATTTTCTTGGTCAAAATTTCAAAGTAAACATAAGTCAATCCTCCTTTGAATATGGTCAATGAAAAACCTCCGAATACCTTTTCAAAGTACTCATAGGCAAATTCGGATTCATTGCCATTTTCGTCTGTCCAATACCCAATGTATTGTTGGTCAGTTACGCTGTAGGCAACTTTGTTTGGATACTTTTTTGTCGTGAATTCTATGCTGCCGAAATTTTCTTTACTATCGAGCAATTGGGGTCCTTGCCCACCACAGGAAGTGGAATACACACTGTAAAGCTCGTATAAATCAATATCCCATTTTCCATGAATGCCATTCTCAAAACGCTTTTCCTTGGTACATTGTATCAATAAAACAAGTAGTAAAAAGGCAAGTAAAAACTTTTTCATATTCCTCCGTTTCTATCAAAAGTAAATAATATTGAGGAGGTTTTGATGTCACTTTTTTACAAATACGCAGAAGTGCGTACTGGTGTGATTAATTGAATAATCGGCCAATAAAAAGTTGTTTTTTGCCAATTAAATATGCTTATATTTGAATTCTTTGATAAAATAAACCTTGCCATACTTTGGAAAAAGCTACTAAAACATTCGTTACACAACCCGATTTACCTGCTTTGGATGAATACACTGCCTTGTTAAAACAAATATGGGACAGTAAAATTTTAACCAATAATGGCCCTTTTCATCAACAATTTGAAAACAATTTAAAATCGCATTTAGGGGTTGAGCATTTGAGTGTATATTCAAATGGTACCATAGCTTTATTGGCAGCTTTAAAGGTGTTGAATTTAACGGGCGAAATTATCACGACCCCCTTTAGTTTT
>CBDUKB010000321.1:0-2469 GCA_965367695.1 uncultured Putridiphycobacter sp. | reverse complement strand
ATTAAACATAAAGTGTGGATTGATTTGATTCTTTAAGGCCTCGTATTTATAAGTCAACATTTCTGATTTTAATTGCTCTTGAATCAGCTCTGATTTTTTCCAATTGACAAAAAATCCAATAGCACCAGTGATGAAAGAAACAAAAAATGAAATATAAACAGGTAATGCCCAGTATGAAATTTCATGCCTTATGGTTACTAAAGGGGATTGACCCATGACCAACCAATTCATAAGTGATTGTACAAAAATATAAGCAATTACAGAATATAAAACTACCGATATAACGGTCCAAATAAAACGTTGTAAGGGGAATTTTAACCAATTATATTTGTCGTTTATTTTACCTTGAATATAAGCATGACCTAGCCATTGTGTGACAGAAATGGCTGCAGACCAAAGTACGGCAACTGCCATTCTTTTAATCGAAAAATTAAAATTGAAAAATAAAAGGGTAATGATGATACCCATACCAAGATTGGCGAGCAAAAAGGCCCACCAACTCTTAAATGGGGATATGATATTAGTTTTCATGTTTTAATTTCTTGTCTTTAAAGATAAGGTTAAATTTTTATCGAATGCAAAAATAGTGTCTTTGAAATCAGGTGCTTTCATCATGGCTTTGGCATTGTTCGAAAACCCATATCCTTCCAAAGGTCGACCATATTTGTCCCTATCCATTTTCATGTTTGCGTTTGCATCATGAAAATAAGAGATGGAATAATTCCCTGGTGCTAGATTTTTTACTGTTGTGCTGGCTTTTTTATTTTCAATATTCGCACTAATGGATTGAACGACTACTTCGTTTTCATCTTTTATTTGAATGAGTACCACACCTTCATCCGAAGTGAAGTCATTCATTTCTATGGTGAGTATAGCCGCTTCACTAGGGGTAGTTTTTTCTGCTGTATCTGAATCACAAGATTTTGCCATAGCAGTTAAGTGTCCTTTCCCCCAAGTTGGGTGAAAGGGACTTTTTACAGGGTAATCATCCCATTTTGCTAATAAAACTTTGGCTTCTTGGCACAATGATTTGGTATCGCTTCCAAAAAACTGTGCGGTCCCAAATGCGTTGGCAATCTTTAACTGTTGTGCTCGCGGATTGGTTGGGTCTAAGCCCAATGCTATTCCTACCGACTTTGAACTGAGCATTGAATATTTTTGTCCTCTTTCCATTGGGTTTACACTAAGTCTTGCCGTATATACCAAGGCTTCTAATGCATAAATCTCTGCTTCTTCCGCTGCTAAGGTCTTTAATGTCGCTATGTGTTCTTCTGCGATATCAATATAGGCATCTTTTTGTTTTGGATTGTCTGTTTTTACCCCATAACTCGCCATGGTGTAACACATGGCTACATAATATTCTGGTAACCAATTGTCCTTTTCTACATTGGCTATTTGTTGAAATTGGTAAGAAGTATTTATATAATCTGCTGCTGTTTTAGCCGCTGAAAAATTCCCCAATGCTTCTCCCATTTTCTGTTGAAAAATTGGTGATTGCGCGCTGAGTTGAACAGTCAATAAAAGTGTGAGGGTAATTAATAAAGTTTTCATAATAATAGGTTTTAATTGTTAGTGTAAAGGTGGTGCAATGGTCTTGCTTTTAAAAATAAAGCTGACTGAACTGTTGTATTTGCTGGACGAATCGTCAGTTTAAATTATCAATTGATTTTATCCAGTTGATTTTTGTCTCCGCTTTTACTCAAGGTGATAAAACAACCCAGTATAAAAAAGCGATCTGCAGGCGGGGTAATCAATGATTTCTCATAAATTCCTTCGGCGTTTGGTGTATTCGAAAATTCATATCCAAATGATTGTTTATAGCCTAATACATTGGTTGCTGAAGCATAAAAAATGATATTTTCTCGGTACAAAAAGCTAGCATTTAGGTTTAAGGATTGGTAAGCACGCATTTTTTGATTGTTAAACTGCGTTTCATTCGGATCGTTAAAAACACGTGGTGAAGCATAAGTATATGAAGCCCCTAATAGTGTGCGCCATTTTCTCACCCACTGCTTATAAACTACTGAAATGTTATGCTTACTTGCAAATCTTGGCGTTGCTTCTGTTGGATAGTTTAAATAGTTTCTTTTGGTGTCTAAGTAAGAATAGGAAATCCAATAATCGCCGTTTTTGATGGATTTTCTATCCCTAAAAAATAAATCAATACCCTTGGCTGAACCTGTACCATCATTTGTATAATAAGTTGGATGATAAAAAGCTTGAGTAGGATTGAATTTTACTAAATTTTTATAGGGTTTATAATATGCTTCAGCTTTGAATGAACGTCTGTTTTTTGTAATAGAATAGTTAACCATGTATTGATTGGCTAATTCAAATTGCAATTGATTTGAATACAATAAAAAGTCATTTTTTGGGGTCTGATAAAACTGACCATAAGCCAATGACATTTGACTATTTTTACTCAATTGATAGGCTAGAGAAGCCCTTGGGGATACTTTTGATTCCTTT
>CBDUKB010000320.1:0-2491 GCA_965367695.1 uncultured Putridiphycobacter sp. | reverse complement strand
CAAATTATAATAAAAGATATTATTATTTTGAACATATGCTACTTTACTTCCATCAGGAGAAAAATCAGCCAATGATTGCAGGCTTGATTTTGATAAAGCATGAATTGACTTAGATGCAATGTCAACAATATAATACGTAGCTGTAAAACTTCTTCTATAAATACTTTTTACAGCTGTTGCAATTAGCACTTTAGATTCATCTTTATTAAAGTTATAATCTTGCGCTTTTATCGCTTTCCCTTCAAATTGAATATCATTTAAATCTAAAATGATTGCAGTTGGTTCACCAAAATTCTCATAACTGTATTGTTCAATTTTATTTTTTTTCAATAATGAAAAGTGCAAACCATCTTTCATGGAACGCACTGATTGAATTCCATTTGAAGCATACATACTAGAAGCCCAAATTTGTTCGTTTGTAATTTCCGATTGTGCGTTACTTGTTTGAGTAAAAGTGATGGCACTTATTAAAAAGAGGGTTGAAAATAGTTTAATCATGTTGTTTTTTTGATAGGACGAATATACAAAACTATATTCATTATTTATTTACTGTATAATGGTTACTAGCAATAAATATTCCATAATCGCGTAAAGCTGTTTATAAAATATAGCTATCTTAACGGCTTGAAAAAAAAGAACTATAAATTGACAATAAATGGCTGAATTAGCAAACAAAGATTGGAACGAAACAAGAACAAACGATAGTTGGGCAATATTTAAAATAATGTCTGAATTTGTTGAAGGATATGAGAAAATGGCTAGGATTGGTCCTTGCGTGTCTGTATTTGGCTCTGCCAGAACAAATCCTGACAACCCTTATTATAAAGACGCAGTTAAAACTTCAGAACTGCTTGTAAAATCAGGCTATGGTGTGATAACAGGTGGAGGACCAGGAATTATGGAAGCTGGAAATAAAGGGGCAGCTTTAGCCAATGGCAAATCTGTTGGACTAAATATTGTTTTACCTTTTGAGCAATCCGGAAACCAATATGTAAACCACCCTGTTGATTTTGATTATTTCTTTGTAAGAAAGGTCATGTTTGTTAAATACACCCAAGGATTTATTACTTTTCCTGGTGGTTTTGGTACCATGGACGAATTATTTGAAGCTTTGACGCTCATACAAACTAAAAAAATTGATCGTAAACCAGTGGTGCTTTTCGGGACTAAATACTGGACTGGATTGATTGAATGGATTAAAACTGCTATGTTGGATGACGAAAACAACATCAATGCAGTAGATTTAGATTTATTTAAAATGACTGATAGCCCTGAAGAAGCAGTTCAATTCATCAATGATTTCTACAAATCTCATTTACTTCGACCAAACTTTTAAACATAAAAAAAGCCCAGAGATTTATCGACTGGGCTTTTTTATTTTTATGTTCCAGTATTTAGTAAATGCTTTCAATCCATTTTAATACATTCTTTTCAATTCTATTTTGAATATCACTTACATCTGCCTTTACAAATTTTTCACCTGTGATTTTTTCATATAATTCAATGTAACGTTCAGATACGGTAGTCACAAATTCGTCTGGCATTACAGGCATTATCTGTCCGTCCAAGCCTTGAAATCCATTTTCAATCAACCATTGTCTGACAAACTCTTTTGACAATTGTTTTTGTGCTTCATTATTTGCTTGTCTTTCAGCATAGCCATCTGCATAAAAATAGCGAGAAGAATCAGGCGTATGAATTTCGTCAATCAAATAGATTTTTCCATCCTTTTTTCCAAATTCATATTTTGTATCTACTAAAATCAATCCTTTTTCAGCTGCCAATTGAGTGCCTCTCTCAAACAATGCATAAGTGTATTTTTCTAATGCTTCATAGTCTTCCTTAGAAACAATACCTTGTGCAATAATTTCTTCTCTTGAAATATCTTCATCATGCCCTTCCTCTGCTTTGGTTGCCGGTGTGATAATTGGACTAGGAAACTTATCGTTTTCCTTCATTCCTTCAGGCATAGCAACACCGCATAATACTCTTTTACCAGCTTTATACTCTCTTGCTGCATGACCTGACATATACCCTCGTATAACCATTTCAATTTTAAAGGGTTCACAGTGGTGACCAACAGCCACACTCGGGTCTGGGGTAGCCATTAACCAATTGGGAACAATATCTTCAGTTGCTTTCAAAAACTTTGCAGCCAATTGATTCAACACTTGCCCCTTAAAAGGAATACCTTTAGGTAAAATGTGATCAAATGCTGAAATGCGATCAGAAGCAACGATTACAATATAGTCGTTTTTAAGTCCGTAAACATCTCTTACTTTACCATTGTACAAGGATACTTGATGTGGAAAAGTGAATTTTGATTGGGTAATTGCAGTCATTTTAATTTTTTAGCTGTTGCAAATTTAATGGGTTTCAAAAAAAGAGCTTCAAAAACTGAGATTTTATTATTAACAATGTTTGAATGATGGGATTGGGAAGTTCAGGTTTTGGCTTTTAGCTGTTGGCACTTAGCAGTTAGCTTTTTGCT
>CBDUKB010000319.1:0-2552 GCA_965367695.1 uncultured Putridiphycobacter sp. | reverse complement strand
AAAAGTGGAAAATTTAAAATTCCTGCCCGAGATGTTGGTCATTATGGTTTACAAATGCATATGGCTGAATTAAATAAAAATGGTGAAAAAAATTACAATGATGAGGCAAAAAATTTTCACAAAGGAAACATCATCTTAGTCGGTGGTAAAAAAATAGAAGGATTTGTGGCCTTTAAAGAAAAGCAACCTATTAATTCTAATAGACCCGGAGAAGGTGATAAGTACAATGGTATGTATTATGCAAAAGATGAAAATGCTTATGTTAAATCATATTCAGACAATCAAGTGATTGCTATTACACAAGTCATTAATGGAGAAGAAGTGATTTATAGTCCTTATGAAGGTGGTTTTGTTGCTTCAACCGCCATGGATAATGCCAAATATGTCAACAAAACAAAAGCATTTAATGAAGGTGTTTTAACTTTGGCAGATGGGACAAAGGAAATAGGAGACATAGCCATTTCAAGTGATGTTAAAATTAATTTCAGGGGTGAATATGGTTTAATTAAAGCCTTTTCTCCAAAAGATGTTAAAAAATTAAAAGTTGAAATAGGCGGGGAAACATATCATTACATTTCCGCCGAGGATTTATTCACTGAAGAATTATTCAATGGTAAGACCTTTTGGGTGTATGAAAATCCGAGACCAACAACAGTGAATGAAAGAAAAACAAATGCTGCTAACAATATGATGAATTTGGGTACCAGCCTTGCATCTTCAGCGGTGCTCAATCAAACAGAAAAATCAATGGGAACTGATATGAACCTCGATTCGATTGTCAGGTCATCTTCGACCGCTGATATTATAAAAGCAAGAGAGGACATGGCTCGTTTATATGGTTTTAATTCAGTTGAAGAAATGGAAACGAAAGGAATTCCAGATAATAATGCAGCAAAGCTAGACGCTGCACTGCAATTGGAATTAGCAAGCCGACAAAACAATAGTGGGATTGTAATTTATTATGAGGAAATAATTGTGATAAATAAAAATACCCAAGAAAGAATTGTTTTGTATAAAGATAAGGATTTAATGAACGATAAGCTTGAAGGTTTGCTGATGGGATGTTACGAATTTTTAGAATTAGATAAAAAAGAACAGAAATCCTTTTATGATATTGATAATGTTAAAGTTACTTTTAAAATGTTAGACGCATGTTATTGAAAAAAAATAGTGTTTTATTATTTATAGTGTTATTAATCAATCATTTTGGGGTTGAGTCTCAAGTATTGATTTCATTAGCAGGACATTTGCCTGAAAGGGTTTCTAATAATGCTGTTTGCGAAGGATTTAATAATGGGGTTCCATTTTTATATTCTTTTGCAGGAATTGACTCCACCAAAACGCAAGCTGGCATTCATTTAAAAAGTTATGGTTATAATATCCAAACAGGTGTGGGTTTTACTTTGCCAAATTTGCCTGACACTATGGGGAAAATTGGTTGTGCGGCGAATAGAATTGGAGACATCATTTATATTACAGGCGGCTATCATGTCATGCCAAATTCAAACGAAGTTTCGTCCAATAAAATGCATAGGTTCGAAATCAGTACCAACACATTTTTAAGTGATGGCCCTAATTTGCCAGAAGCTACAGATGACCACGTTCAGGTTGTATGGAAAGACAGTTTACTGCTATTAATTACTGGATGGCAAAACAACGGCAACATACCGAATGTCCAAATTTATAACCCCAGTCTTAATACTTGGGAAGTTGGAACAGCGGTACCAAACAATAATTTATACAAATCCTTTGGATCGAGTGGGGTAGTTTTAAATAACAGTATTTATTATTTTGGGGGGGCTAGCTCCAGTGGAGGTTTCAACGCACAAAACACCTTGAGAAAAGGGGATATTGATGTTGATAATCCAACACAGATTACATGGACAGATACGGTATTAAGTCCAACTGCCTTGACCAAGTACCGTGCAGCGGCCACAACGGTTGGGCACAGTATTCATTGGATAGGAGGAAGTGGTACCACTTATAATTATGATGGGATAGCCTATAATGGTTCAGGAGGGGTACAGAGTACAAATCACGTGATGTATACTACAAATGAGTTGCTTCCTTGGTCAGTGGTGGTCCAAAACGAAATACCAATGGATTTAAGAGGCATTGCTAATACCAGCGAAACAGTGAAATATATTGCTGGAGGTATGATTGGGAATCAGCAAGTCACAAATAATGTATACAAATTGAGTTGGGATTCGGCTTTAGGATTGGAAGATTTAGTAGATGGCCAAAATGAATTTTCTTGCTTTCCAAACCCTGTTCAGGATCAATTCACCATCCATTTCAACGAAGCACATTTAAAAGCAAATTTTACCATTTTAAGTATGAATGGAAAGGTTTTAAAGAAGGGGGTGATTGGTGACAATGAATTAATAAACCTCAAAGCATTAGAGGCTGGGACCTATTTATTAGTCTTGAATACTAATCAAAAATTAATAGGATATAAAAAAATAATAAAATTATAGTGATGGAAAAATTATATAAAAAAGAAGACATTGCAGTTGTGTGGAATGCAGAAAAATGTATTCATTCAGGAACTT
>CBDUKB010000318.1:0-2606 GCA_965367695.1 uncultured Putridiphycobacter sp. | reverse complement strand
TTAGCGATTTTAAAATATATATTGGCTTTAATTGAAAAGGTAAAAGCAGAGGAAAATATTTTATTACTTTCTGATTTTTACAAGGAGATTGCTGCAATTATCACCAGAGAAAGGGTACCGTTTATTTATGAAAGATTGGGTATTCGATACCAGCATTTTTTATTGGATGAATTTCAAGACACCTCTCAAATGCAATGGGTAAATTTAATCCCTTTAGTGCACAACTCGCTGGCTCAACAGCATGAAAATTTAATTGTTGGAGATGGAAAGCAAGCGATTTATCGCTGGCGGAATGGTGAAGTAGAACAATTTACTAAATTGCCAAGTGAGATTCACAACCCAAAAGCCATTCCATCCTTAAAAGAAGCCGCAAATTTATTCTCCCTCATGGGGAAAAAAGAAAACTTGGGATCTAATTATCGATCAGCCGAAGAAATAGTCAATTTTAATAACAAATTTTTCACTGAAATTAAACATCAAATTTCGGAACCCTTGGCCTATATTTATGAAGGTTTAAACCAAGAAGTAACCAAAAAATTTAAAGGCTATGTGGAGGCCACTTTTTTTAATGGGAATGATGAAGCGGAGCAATTAGCTAATGTGTTGAACACCGTTAAACAAGCTTTGAATGCTGGCTTTACTTTTAAGGACATTTGTATCATCACACGTAACAATAAAAATGGGGCCAATATTGCTAATTATTTAACAGACTACGACTTACCTGTAATATCGCCCGACAGTTTATTTATAGGAAAAGACAAATACGTACAGTTTTTGTATTATTTAATGCAATCATTAACCAATTATAATGACAAAAACGCTCAAGTAAAAACAATTGAACATTACTGTGAACTTCACAATAGACCTATTCCAGATTTTATCATTGATAAATCACTTCCTATTCCATCTTTAAATGAATATTTTGAAGGGTTTGGAATTTCCATTGAAGCACCTGAAAATTTCCAAAATATTTATGAATACACAGAATTTTTAATTGAAATATTTGATTTTGACCCTACTGAAAATGTGTATCTCCAATTTTTCATGGAATCAATTCATCAATTTGAGATCAATAAAAATGTGAACATTCGCGCCTTTTTAGATTGGTTTAAAGACAAAGGAAAAGAAAAATCCATTATCAGTCCAGAAGGAGCGAATGCCATTAGCATTATGACCATTCACAAGTCTAAAGGATTGCAATTCCCCGTGGTCATTTGTCCATTTTTTAATTGGACACCCAAGCTCGACTGGCAGCAAATATGGGTATTGGATCCAGGAGCTAAATTGCCTGCATACTTTGTTAAAGCGACAAAATATTTATCAGAAACTCCCTTAAAGGAAGTATTTGAAATGGAAAAAGCAAAATTTGAATTGGATACCATCAATATGCTATACGTCGCATTTACACGACCAGAAGTAGCTTTATTCATTTCTGGTGATATGAGTAGTCCAGTAATTAAAAATCAAATTGAACCCCTTGTAAAAAACATGCCTGAATTTGGTTTAATTGATGAAACATATCGTTATGGTCAATTAGAAAATCATAAAGTTGAAAAGCAGGAACCTGAACCAAAATTTGAAATTCAATTTCTCAAACAAAAAATGAACAAACCAAGTTTGAGCTATAAAAGTGCCATGGAATGGGACATAGAATCATTGGACCAAAAAAGAAATTTTGGTACCACCGTTCACCATGTTTTATCAATTTTAAAAAGTCCAAATGACCTCCGTCCTCGCTTAGCAGAATTAGCCATGAAGCAAGGCCTTTCTGACGAAGAAGTCATGGACCTAGAAAACTATATCAGTCCTTTATTAAAAAATGAAAAATTTGCTGCCTACTTCACACCAGCAGCCTTGAATGAAACTGCCTTAATTGATCAGTTTGGTATGAAATTTATTCCCGACAAAATTATCAGAAAAGCTGATACTGTATTAGTGGTTGATTTTAAAACCGGACAAAGTTCTCCAGCTCATCTTAAACAAGTTCAACAATATATCAAACTGTTAAAAGACATGGGACTTCAAAATGTTTCTGGGGAATTGTGTTACACAGAAAGTATGGAGTTTATCGCCGTTTAAAAATTAATTAGCAACAACTACTGCTTCCACAAGATTTTTTGGCTTTTTTCTTACCAAAAAAACGAATTCCTAAATAAATTAAGGCCAAAATAAAAAGACTATATACGATTATTAATTGCATAGCTAGGCAAGTGATTGATAAACGATTAATGAAACAAGATAGGCAAAAACACCCATATATGAAAATTGTACCAGGGTCCATTTTAAAGACTTGGTTTCTTTATATGTTACCGCAACCGTACTAAAACATTGTAAAGCAAAAGCGTAAAACATCAATAAAGAAATTGAAGTAGCAATACTAAAAGTAGCTAAGCCTGTATTCGCATTCACCTCCCGCTGCATTTTTTCTTTAATGGTCAAGGGTTCTTCTGAATCAATATTATAAATAATGGCCATAGTACTAATAAACACTTCTCTAGCAGCCAAAGAAGAGATAAGCGCAATTCCAATTTTCCAATCGTAACCCAAAGGTTTAATTGCCGGTTCAATTTTTTTACCTACCCAACCTAAGTATGAATTCTCAAGTT
>CBDUKB010000317.1:0-2656 GCA_965367695.1 uncultured Putridiphycobacter sp. | reverse complement strand
TAAAGAAAAAGGTATTTCAGCGCAAGAGTTAATTTTTGCTTTACAAAATAGCATATCCTTATTACAACATGATCAAGATTATCAAAGTTGGGATATTGGTTTTTTAGCAGCGTACATTTTCCAAAATCATCATAAATATGTTGAAA
This sequence comes from uncultured Putridiphycobacter sp., assembly GCA_965367695.1. Classification (GTDB taxonomy): domain Bacteria; phylum Bacteroidota; class Bacteroidia; order Flavobacteriales_D; family Crocinitomicaceae; genus Putridiphycobacter. The sequence goes on along the minus strand of CBDUKB010000317.1, from coordinate 2,510 downwards.
AACAAATTCCAATCATAAAAGAATACTTAACGAAAATTTCAGCGGTCCATGGAATTGAACATCCAGAATTAAGAAGGGTGAAAAAATTATTTTTCGGAAGTGCGGATGATTTGACTACCCACATGAAAAAAGAAGAATTACGACTGTTTCCAGCCATTAAAAAATTATCGAAAGCAGTAGAAAACAATGAATCAATTTCACCAACTCAATTAACTTCAATCTCTGATTTAATTTCAGAAATGCATTATGAACATGATAATGAAGGCGCTAGATTTAGGGAAATTGCTGAATTAACAAATGATTATACCTTACCAGAAGATGGATGTAACACCTATAGCGTTACTTTAAAATTATTGCAAGAATTTGAAGAAGACTTACATAAGCATATTCATTTAGAAAACAATATCCTATTTATAAAGGCAATGGAAATGGAACAAAACATGGAAAATTCTATTGCATAATGAAACTCATAGAAACTAGAGAAGACATCTTTAAATTGGTCAATCATTTCTACATTAGAATCAGAAAAGATGACTTATTAGGTCCCATATTTAACAAACATATTCCTGAAAATCATTGGCCAGCGCATTTAGAAAAATTGACGGATTTTTGGGAAACAAACTTATTTGGCATACCAAAATTTAAAGGAAGTCCAACCCAAGCACACCGAAAAGTCGACCATGCAGCCAATTATAGCATTTCTCAAAAACATTTTGGTCAATGGATGCACCTATGGTTCACCACTGTCGATAGCCTATTTGAAGGTCCTATTGCCGAACGCGCAAAGATGGCCGCTAGGAAAATGGGGACTGGTCAATTTTTAGCCATGTGGTCGGCAAGGCCAAAAGAATTAAATAGTAAATAAAAATGTCGGTTCGCTTTTTCATCATTTAAAATGAACCGACATTTTTAATTAAATTATATTTTTTACTCTTCCAATTTCACCTGTTTTTAATTGCACTTTTATACCTTGTGGGTGTTGGGGCGATTTAGTTAATAATCTTTTCACGAAACCCCAAGTTAATTCTCCACTTTGTTGGTGGTGTTTTTGTACAATTTCAACTTCGGCTCCAATTTTAACTCCTTTATCTTGGTTATACCATACTTGAAGCGATTCTTTGAATGCTGGCGTTAAAGAACCATATTCAGCTTTGTAATCATACACCATTTTTGTAGCAATTGTTGGTCTAGGTCCCCAAGTCCCTGTTTCTTCGCCATCCTCCAATTGAATTAATTTAGGAATTGCTTGGTTTCCATTTGTTAGGTAAGCATTCATCAAATTAGGGTTTTGGTCTCTTAAAACAATTTTCAAATCTATATTGGAATTTAATGCAGCAAGTGCATTCATTATCGGCAAATTCTGCGCAGCGTCTCCACACCATCCTTCGGATATCACTAACCATGTCAGTGGCTTTTCAATCGCTTTAATGGCCGCTTCCACTTCTGTTGGAATTTTAATGGTTTTGTCCAACCTTTTCATGCGACTAATATTCAATTTAGAATAAGGTAATAAATCTTCCGAACCATTTTCCGTCGTTGATTTTCCTTCCGCATATAAATCAATAACTAATTGACGATAAGACTCATAAGTCATACTGTTTGCGATACTGTTGGCTAATAATGTTTTCATTTTTTTCTCTCTTTCTTACTTAGACAAAGATAACATACTTGCCTTACATTGAAAAAATTAATAAGGCAATTGTTAAAATCAATAAGCCAAAAAAATTCCTAAACTAAGTTGTGAAAACAAAAAATCCCCGCCTAAAAAAGACAGGGATTTTAATTTAATTTTTAAAATTTATTAGTGATTGTGACCACCTTCACCATGCACATGTCCGTGCTCAATTTCTTCTGATGTTGCTGGTCTAACAGCTAAGACAGATCCTTTAAAATGCAAATCTTGTTCTGCTAAAGGGTGGTTCATGTCCAAGTTCACCGATTTTTCGTTGATCGCTAATACTTTTCCAGGTTGTACTTGTCCTTCTTGATTTTGCATAGGTAAAATATTACCTACAGCTACTGCTTCCATTAATTTACCTTCTTGCATAAACATGTCAATTGGTAATTCAATCAATGCTTCTTCAATTCTTTTTCCGTAAGCGTTTTCTGCATTAATACCAAAAGAAAATTCTTCTCCTTCAGCTAATGCCACAACGTTTGCTTCAAATTCTGGAATCATTTGACCTAATCCTGTTAAAAACACCAAAGGCTCTTTTCCTTCAGTAGTTTCAATTAATTCTCCTTCAACATTGTCCTTATACAATTGGTAATTTAATGAAATTACTTGATGGTTATTATTGCTCATTTTTTTACTATTTTTTTGCAAAGTTACAGATATAAGTTAGATTAAAAAAATAATCTGCGCTTTGCTTACTTTCAATTAATGGTTTGGCGTATATTTTATCACCTTTACTAACTCAATATCAAACATTAAAGCAGAAAATGGTTCAATTGGCCCTCCCCCGTTTTCACCATAAGCCAATTGATAAGGAATGTAAAAACGATATTTT
>CBDUKB010000316.1:0-2663 GCA_965367695.1 uncultured Putridiphycobacter sp. | reverse complement strand
GAAGGCTTGCAGGATGGTTTGAAAAGAGAATTCATGGAAGAGCTGCAAACAGAAGTTGAGGTAGGTGATTTATTTTACATTAATGAATTCCTACAAATTTCGTATTTTAAGCCAGAGGACCAAATTATCAGTATCTATTATTATGTCCATTTATTAGATAAGCTTGATATAAGGAATCACAACATCAAACATCAACCAAAGCAATCTTTGAGTTGGGAAGATTTGAATAGCTTCACAATCGAAAAACTATCCTTACCAATAGACAAAGTGGTAATGGAAAAATTAAAAAATAAGGCATAAAAAAACGCCTTGCATGATACAAGGCGTTTTTTAATCATTATTGATTGAAATTATTTTAATTTCTCGTCAATCATTTCTTCTAAACCATTTACAGTTTCTTCAAGATTTTCTCCTACATTTTCCATTCCTTCTTCTAATCCTTCGAAGCTTTCTTCAAGACCTTCCATAGCATCTCCCATGTCCATATCTTGGTAAGCATTTTGCATTTGCTCCATGATTAAATCTTGTAATTCTTGCATTGCTGGACATTCATCCATATACTCTTGACGTTTTGCTTCTTGCTCTTCAGCACTCATTTCCTGCATTTCGTCATTCAAAGTATTTCCAAGCTCTTCGCACTTTGCTAATTCTTCTTTATTTTTTTCTTCAAAGGCTTTCATTTTCTCTTGGTCCATTCCAACCTCTTTAAATCCTTCTAAGCTTAATTCAGTACAACTACATAAAGTAGTTTCTTTTACAGCTTCACCACATGAAGTCAAAACAACAATAGAAAGTGCCGCAACAATAATGTTTTTAATTTTCATAATTTTTTAATTGATTCTATATATAACTCGCCAAAAGTATATTATTATTTTCGGATTTTTTATTTTATTTGAAAAAAATATCAATAAAACATGTTCATTTTATTATTTTTAATAAAATTTATAAATTAAAAGGCCGTTACTTATTAATCGAAATCTCTTATAAGAATGAAAAAGATTGATATTTACTAACAATTATAAGTCGATTAATTAAGTAGAAAAAATAACCAAACCAAGATAAAAAAACCTATTTTTAACCTATGAAGCAAATTCTTTTTTATTCCCTAATTTTTGTGCAAGCTACCTTGTTTGGCTATTCACCAGATGTAATCAAATTAATTTCTGTTGAAAAGGATACCAATCAATTTACTTTTGTGAGCACCCCTGACTTTTATTCAGAGAAGTGGGATACTTTGGCCCAACCCATATTTTGGCGGTCCATTATGAAGATGTCGCCCGATTCTTGCATCATCAACGTTGCAAGAACAAGAAGAATGCTACACAAAGAATCGGTTGCCAAATGGAATTTGATGAATGATGAGCAAAAAGAACTGGCTCGGGTGCAATTGCGAAAAGTTTATGGCTTGGATTCAACCGAAAGAATTTATATGACCACTGGTAAAAAGGACTTTTTCCAATTCACGAAGGTTTATCCTAGCATTTCAGCTGCAGTGAAAATATTTTCGAAAAATCAAACCGATCCTTGGTATGCCCAGGCAATTTTAATGATTGAAAGCCCTGGTAAAATAGCGTACTCAAATGTGGGCGCTTATGGACCCTTTCAATTGATGAAATCAGTTGCGCGAAATCATGGTTTAAAAGTAGATAAGTATGTAGATGAACGCAAAGATTTTGGAAAATCCGCTTATGCTTCGGCACATTTATTGAGAACTTCTTGTGTTCCTGAAGCAAAAAAAATATTAAGCCAATTTAACATCAATGTAACCAAGTCAATGGAATACAGCCTTTGGTTTCGATTACTAGTCCTTCATAACTACCATGCGGGAGCCGGAAATGTAAACCAAGTATTAACCAATGTGGTAAAACCTAATCTGGGTTCAAAACAATTAATTACTAAACTGTGGCAATCGGAATACGGTCGTTTTAAAAACTCCTCTCAAAACTACTCTCAATTGGCATTGGCCTCTTTATTAATCTTAAACGATTTTATTGAGAATGAATGTCAAAAAACCATCTCTAATTAAACAACTATTACTACTCAGTTTCGTCTGCCTAGGGTAAAACAATAAATTATTAGTAATTTAGTTGAAAATAAGCATGTCTAAACTTTTATGCATATGGGGTATCTTTTTTATTCATATTGGATACGCTCAAGAGATATGTGACAATGCAATTGATGATGATAATGATGGGTTAATTGATTTGAATGACCCAGATTGTCAATGTGGTCCAGGTTTTGAAACTGTTTACTTACCAAACGCCATTCCCAACCCTAACTTTGACTTACAAACTTGTTGTCCTGATAATTTAAGCACCAATTCTCAATGTTTGAATGATTGGGAATCGAGTAATCCATTGTGGAATTTTGATGCAAACTATGCTGCTAACTGCAATTCTTGCGATTTTTTAGGGCTCCCACAATTTGGGTTTTACCCCGTTTTACCCCCTGAATGCTTTCAAAACACCACCCCAAATGGTTTTTTAATGATGTCCTATGCTGAAACAGATGATATTGTTTACAATGATTTTATGAGTGTTTGTTTGAATACTGCACTACAACCAGGATACAATTACAGGGTAGAATGCTATATCTATCGACCTTATCAAACAGGGCCTTTTGCATACAATAATTCATATACTGAATTGGCCTTAGCAGGATCG
>CBDUKB010000315.1:0-2717 GCA_965367695.1 uncultured Putridiphycobacter sp. | reverse complement strand
GTGGTCTTAAAATAACGAAACATGAAAAAGCAAAGCGATAATTCAAGAAGGAGATTTATAAAGCAAGCAAGTTTGGCTGCTTTAGGTCTTTCTGCACCCGTTTCTGCCATGATTCAGTTTAAGGCAGTAAACGCCATGATGAGTGCACCGCCGCCACCGCCTTTTGGAAATTATAAAGCTTTGGTATTTGTGTTTTTAAACGGAGGAAATGACTCATTTAACATGTTAATGCCAAACACCAGTGCTGAGTATAACGATTATGCGACAACACGTTCGAATTTAGCCATTCCCCAAAATGATTTATTAGGGATTTCGGGAAACAATTTTGGTTTGCATCCTAATTTAGGCGGGGTAAAACAAATGTTCGACCAAGGAGATGCGGCATTAATAGCCAATGTTGGAACATTAATTCAACCAACCACTGTTTCGCAATATCAACAAGGTACGGCACCAATTCCAGTTGGTCTTTTTTCACACCTCGATCAACACAATCACTGGTATTCCGGTAGGGCAGATCAACGTGTAAATGTAGGATGGGGCGGAAAGATTGCAGATTTATTGGGGTCGACCAATGTCAATCAAAATATTTCAATGAATGTTTCCTTATCAGGTTCCAACTTGTTTCAGTTCGGAAATCAAACCGTGGAATTTGCCATGAATCAAGATGGGCCTAAATTACCTTTTTATTATAACGATACTTGGGGTAATAATGAAGAAAGAAGGTCAATGATGGACAGTTTATTGGCTTTTAATTATACCGACCCTTATCAAAAAACATATGCTGACACCTTTAGAAAGTCGATTGAAGCGAGTATAGAGTTTCAGCAAGCCATCAATTCATTACCAGCATTCAATACTTCTTTTTCTAATACTAGGATTTCAGAAGAAATGGAAATGATTGCAAAAACTATTGCCGTAAGAGATACCTTAGGTTTTGAAAGACAAATATTTTTTGTAAGACACAATGGGTGGGACCATCATGACGATTTATTGATTAACCATGCCAATGGAATGGGGGAAGTAAATAATGCTTTGTTGGAATTGAAAAATGTATTAAACGAAATGGGTGTGTTCAGTGATGTCACCACTTTTGTCGGTTCGGAGTTTGCAAGAACTTTAACTTCAAATGGAAACGGAAGTGATCATGCTTGGGGTGGAAATGCCATTTTAATGGGGGGTGATGTAATTGGGAATAACATTTACGGTTCCTATCCCTCTTTACAAATTAACAGTCCGCAATACTTAGATGGGGGTGTAATGGTGCCAACTACCGCCACCGATTCCATGTTTGCTGAATTGGCGCTCTGGTATGGCGTTGAGCCTAGTGACTTGTCAACTATTTTTCCAAATTTGGGTAATTTCCACAATTTGGCCACTTTAAACACACAAAATCCTCCTTTGGGATTCATGACCATGTAAGATGAAAAATGTATTTGCCGCCATATTGCTTTTTACTTTATCCTTTAACGGATTTGCACAGTGCTTTCCCGAAAGGCATAATACCACATGGTTTAATCAGTGGATTTCTTGTGAAAAAACGGAAAATCCAAATACAACCCGACCTGAATCGCATTGGATAATGTACGACTTTGGTACAGAATTAAAAATGTATACTTTAAATATTTGGAACATCAATGCACCAGACTTGTTAAGTGTTGGTATTCAAAAAGCAAATATCGACTATTCTTCAGACGGCGTCACTTGGTTTGAATACGGGGAAGTGACTTTTAACCAAGGGACTGGAAAAAACACCTACGAAGGACAAGAAGTATTGAATTTTAATGGAGCAGTCGCAAAATATTTATTGATTACCAGTGAAAGTAACTACGGTGGCAATTGTGCCGGTTTTGCTGAGATGAAATTGGAGATTGACTCTTTAAAAGTAGTGCCTACCGATCCAGGACCCGATTCCTTGTCAACAGATTCAATTTGTATTGTAGCAGATGTGTTTCCAAACCCAATGATCAATAACGAATTGTATATCACTTTAAATGAGCAATGTGTTCATGCAGTCAATTATAATTTGACAGATGCGAGCGGAAGGATATTGATTCAAAACACACCAATTGCCTTAAACGAAACGGTAGAAATACTCAAAGGTAAAACATTGTCACCTGGTGTTTATATTGTGACTTTGTTATCCAACTACGCTAAATCTGAGTATAAAATGGTGAAACAATAAAACACGGTAAGAGTTTTTACTTAAGAGACTTTGATCAATGCAGTTTAAATCAGATGTTAAATTCTTTTAATATGAAACAATCATCATTTAACATTAAAAATAATCTTTAAAAATGTTGATCAAGCAATTTGCTTAACCTTAAATAAATAATGTTGATTTAATGAATTGAGTTGGCGTAATCATTTCATGTTTTTTAAACTGCCTATTAAAATAGCTAATATTATTAAAGCCAGATTGATAGGCGATTTCAGCCAATCGAAAATCTTTGCTATTTTTAATCAAAGTTTTAGAAAATTTAATTTTTTCGGCATTTACATAGTCAATGGGTGAGATTCCCAATGTGTTCTTGAACTGTTTATGGAAGTGAGATATACTCATGTGTGCTTTTTCTGCAAGCAAATCAACAGAAAGGTCTCTGTTAGTTAAATTTTCTTTAATATACTTAATCACTGTTCCAATTCTTGTGTCGTTAAATATTTCATCCAGGTCGTTAATTAATAAAGATTTCGCCTTAGTCTGTAATAATCTTACAATC
>CBDUKB010000314.1:0-2723 GCA_965367695.1 uncultured Putridiphycobacter sp. | reverse complement strand
TTTATTACAGCAAGTTTTGAACTGCAATTTGAGAATAATCCTTTCGGAATGTTACCCTATGAAAGGTATATAACTGATGAGGAGGAAGAAAGCTTAAAAACTATTACCGAGTTTGCAAAATCACTTACGCATTCATCTTCAATCTTTTTTGTAGGCCATAGTATGGGGGCTCAAATGGGCTTAAGAACGTTTGGCCAAGATAGTACGATAAAAGGAATGATTTCATTGGAAACAAGTATTGAATTCAAAACGGATTATGAAAAGATAAAGGAGTTGTGGCCTGAGGTTTATCAAAAAATTATTACTGAAAAAATGTACTATCCTTTTCCTATTTTATTTTGTGCAGCAACAGGCATAGAGAAACCTTTTAACTTTTTGGAAAACGTAAAAGCACCACAAATTACATACGCGAGCACAAAAACTGAATTTGAACATAATGCATACTTATCATTTTTTTATTTGAGATACTTTTTAAGCAATGAGGTTCCGCAAACTGATAAAGCAATACTTGAAAATAGGCTGACTCTTTATGTAAAGCACCTTGAAGTGATGTACCGATTTATAGAGGGAATATTGAACAAGGAAAATAACACTGAAATAAAATCAATATTTATAAAATAATAAAACCTTCCCGCTAACTTCAACTAAAATTCACGACTAGGGCAGTTCGGCATAAACTTAGAGTAAGTTGACGGTTTTCAAATAAATGCCTATTTTTATTGATCCATATATCCATAAGTTAAAGAAATGACAATCATTAAAAAACAATTATTTATTTCAACTGTAGTTTGCCTATTACTGAGTGTTCAATTTTCATGCAAAAAAGATTGTTTGGTAAAAGAAAAATGCGCTCCTAGTGCATACACTAGTACTTATTTAATTGAGCAATCAACGCCTGTTTCGAGTGGAACAATTTACTATATCGACTCTGAAGAAGGAAAAAAAAGTAATGATGGTAAATCAATGTAAAAAGCCTTCAAACAAATAAAGCAACTTGAAAATATTGAACTTCAAGCTGGGGATCAAATATTGTTTAAAAGGGGTCAATATCATTTTGGCGATTTAAAAATTGAGAATTCTGGTACGGAAACTAACAGGATTTATATTGCTGATTATGGTAGTGGCGATTTACCCCTTATAAAAAGTGAGGACAAAAAAGATGGTAAAACAATTTATTTATTCAATGCGAATTATATTACTATTCAAAATTTAAATATCCAAGGAGGGTTACTTTCAATTCTTTTAGACGGAGCTGACCATGCAATAATTCAAGGGTGTAGAATTGGTGAAACAGCTGAAAGTGGAATGAGAGCCACAGGTCGCTATTCAGCAACAACGGGCTCGAATTATGGTATTGTTAGACATTGTTTAATATACAGCGGTTTAGCAGGCGAAGTGGGAGATTTACAAGGAACAGATGGTATTCAACTCATGGATGGTGCATCAAATTGGCATATTTATAAAAATGAATTCAAAGCATGGGCACATTCAGCAATGAATATTAAACCAATTTATACCGTCTTAAAATCTAATAACAATTTAATTGAAGCCAATTTATTCGACTGCGCCGATATCGACTATATGCGTGCGCTAGATATCGCTGGACCAGAAAATAGGGCATCAAAAAATATATTTCAAAAAAACATTATAAAAAATCAAACGGTGACGAGTCATTTACATGGTAATGATAACACGGTGGCATACAATCTTTTTATTGATTTAAAAACTACTTCAGCATCATCACAACCTTGGGCAATAGACTTCCACGTTTTTACTGGAAATTCAGGTGGTGTTGATAGAAATGAATATGTTTGCTTTGATAACAAAGTTTACAATAATGTATTTTACGCTTATCAAGATGGAGTAGGTACAAGGGTACTCAATTCAAAAAACGGAACCACCCATTTTGTGCACGACAACGAAGTGGTAAACAACATATTCTACAATGTGGGTAATGCTATAGCAATAGATGAAGAACCTACAGGACTAATGATCACAAATAACTTGTTCTATTCAGCAAGTGCTGCTTCGGTTTTTATATTTGAAAATGTAACATACAACCTGGCTGATTTCACATCTGTATCAGGAACTGATGAGATGTTAATCGAAAATAACCTGGAAATAAATCCGCTTTTTGATAATCCCATTGCTGGAGCCTTTATGTTAATGAACGGGTCTGCTGCCATAGATGCTGGCCTAGATGTTGGCATGTCAACTGATTTTAATAATAAAATGATTGTTGGTTTACCTGATATTGGTGCTTTTGAGTATTGATTTACAGAGTATAACAATGATTATTGAAAGTTCCAAAGAAGCAGTGCTGCATTTACTTTCCGCCAAGTCTCCGCTTAAGAAAGAAAATTCTTATTTTTACTCCAACCTTAATCTGCTTGAAAATTAACCAAAAGACAATGATCAAATTCTTCAGAAAAATTCGTCAAAACCTGCTTGAAGAAGGCAGAATAGGAAAGTATTTAAAATATGCTTTTGGAGAAATTGTCCTGGTAGTTTTTGGTATATTAATCGCATTTCAATTAAATGAATGGAACGACCATCATAAACAAATGAAATTAGAAAAAGAATACTATTGCCGATTGTTAGATGATGCTAAATTGGATAAAAAGATGATTATTGGTATCAAAAAAATCAATACTTTAAACGCTTTTTAATTAACCAAAAGCTTCAATGAAAATGAGACAATACTTATCTATTATATTCGGATG
>CBDUKB010000313.1:0-2760 GCA_965367695.1 uncultured Putridiphycobacter sp. | reverse complement strand
CCAAAAAAATTAATTGTCGTGCCAGGGAAAATTGTGAATGTAGTGGTTTAATAGTTACTGACTTTCTTTTTGTTAACCTCTAGCAATAGCTGCGCAGTAGTTCAACTACTGCGCGAACACGCGGCATATTGGGTAAAATTGAAACAACTATAGCTACACAGTTATAAAGCAGCCAATTAAAACATCAAGGACGTATCGCCTTCCCCAATCGAGCCCTCCGCATCCAATAAGCTATAAAAACACTACCTAACAAGGTTGGTGCCAACCAACCGTATATACCTGGTATGAATAGATTGACCACAATAAAGGCGGTCACCGCTGAAATATAGCCGCCCATTATTTTCCCTATATGTAATTTTAACCAACTTTTTCTCAATTTTTTCGAATCTCTGAAAAGCATTAAATCTTGAATTGCTAATGAAATGCCTAAAATTCCAAACACACCTAAAACAATATTGAATTTTAGCGTTAATACAGTGGGCAGGATAATCATTAAAAAGCCTGTGATGACCATCAGCCATGCTATGGTGCTATCCACACTTAAACTGATGTTTTTTCTTTTAAAACGCAATGCGCGATAGCCCGTCAAGGTGAGGTATGTACTGAAAATTCCAATCGCGAATAAAAAAGGACTTTCATGATTTGGCAACAAGGCAATAATCATGGCGGTTAGACCCGAGCTAATCATGGTGTAAACAAAAAACTTTCCTGACTTTTTGTGTAAATTTTTGCCTTTATAGGCAATCATTGAAATGAGACCAGTAAGTAAAGCAATGCCTCCAAAAGTTGCATGAACAAGAATTAATATTTTGGCTGTAGTTTCCATGATGCTTGATTTTGTTAAATGTAAGTACATGATGTGTCTAAAAATATATTTTATAACTGAACTGTCGGATTGCCATGATGAATTGTAGGAATTTGAGATTTTCAATTTATTTCCTACTACATATATTGCTCTAGAAACTGCTTAGAAATGTTTAAAATGTTTGTAATTATTGCTTACCAGTAACCTTAAAATCAAAATGATTATATTTGAATTGAATCCAATGTCTTATGAAAAGTAAGAAAATTATTTTTTTGATGGTCCTTTATATGATTTCACCTTTAATGTGGAGTCAACAAGATGTGCGGTTGGCAGTTCAAACGGGTCATTCAGGAACCATTTCTGACCTTTGTTTTAATCCAACAGGCGATTTAATTGCCTCTGCTTCGGTTGACAATAATGTGGCCATCTGGCACATTGAATCAGGAAAACAATTTGCCAATTTAAATGGACATACTAATAAGGTGACCAAAGTGGCTTTTCACCCTGTAAAAAATGAACTCTATTCCGTGGGGCTGGACTCAAATTTAATCATTTGGGATATCGGGAAAGCGCGTATAATTCAAAAAATAAAATTCAATTTTCCAATCGGTACCATGGCAATCGATACGTTTAATAAACGTTTGTTAATTGCAGGAAATGACATTGTCCTATTCGATTTGAAAACGCAAAAACAAACAAAATATTTTTTACCCAGTACTGATATGTACACTGCTGCCGCTTTTTCAAAATCAGGGAGATGGTTTGCCATAGGTGGAAAAAAAGATCGATTTACTAAAGTGATTGATACAGAAAAGAATGAAGTGATTGGGCAAATGTTTGGCAATACAAACGACATTGTATTTGATGATGAAGAGCAATCAATTTTTTGTGCAACTGAAAATGGCGGCATTACCAATTACAGTTATTATTACAATACAACCACAGGCACCACAAACAAAAGTGAATGGAATAGTTTCAACGGTTTAGCCATTACTTTTCGTTATTTAATAGGCACTACTGATAAAGGAGAAGTAGTGGTTTATAGTCGGTTGAGTGGAGAAAGAAAGCACATTTTAAAAACGCATTTGAGGGCCGTAAAATGTATTGATATCGACCCAAGTAATCGTTACATGATATCAGCAGGAGCGGGAAAGAGAATTATTTTATGGGATTTAAAAACCATGGAAATGATCAAGACTTTTAAGTCCAGCATTTTTAGAATTTCCCAAATCGATTTTTCCCCTGAAGAAGATGAAATTCTCATTGCTTTCACCAATGGAGCGCTTCGAAAAGACAACCTTTTTACAAATACAGCAGTAAGTAACCGTCCGAAATTAAGTCAATATCAAATTCAAAATGGTTGGGAATTTTTTCTTCGAAACATTGAAAATAATAAAACCGACGAAGCTGTTTTTAACTTATTGCTTCAAAGAAATTCAGCCATGCAAGAAGGAGGTTATGACTATTTGAGTCATGTTAAAATTCTATGGAATTCAAAACTAAATGAAATTTTAGTACAAGAAACCAATAAAAAATCAAGCCTTATTTCTAATTACGAAAAGGCCTTTGGAAAAGGGACAATATTTCCCATCACTTATTTTGTGGATACCACACATTTAGTGGCCATAAAAAAGGAATTCCAAGCAAAAATTTTGGGAAGCGATTTGCAAGTAATCAATAATAAAACAAATCAAGAAATTTTCAAAGTGAAAACGGGTCATTCTGACAAAGTTACTTCGGTTGCTATCAATTATAAACATGGATTTGTCGCAACAGGCAGTTGGGATGGCATGGTAAAAATGTGGCGTTTAAAAGATGGTAAATTGCTCACCACATACGGTGCCTTCGGAGGCAGTGACTTTGTGTACATCAGCCCCGACAATTATTATTATGCATCTAAAGGAGCATTGGATAATATTGGATTTATTTACAAGGACCACATTTATGCTTTTGAT
>CBDUKB010000312.1:0-2825 GCA_965367695.1 uncultured Putridiphycobacter sp. | reverse complement strand
TTAAATTTTTTATATTTGCTTACACAGTGATAAATCAACAATATTATGCTTAAAGAACTATCAGTTTTAATACTAAGTTTATTTCCGTTTTTACTTTCTGCTCAAGAGAAAGGAATGGATCAAAAAATTGATGAAACTTTTGGTGACTTAACAGGTTGGTTCGTTAATCTAATTTTTTACGAAATTCCATTTACCGATAAAATCCAAGTACCGTGGGTGTTAATAGTTTTAGTGCTTGGCGCACTGTATTTCACCTTGTATTTTAAATTTATTAATGTTAGAGGGTTCAAAACATCCATTAACATCATTAGAGGAAAGTATGATAAAATTGATCATCACGAGTCACTTGAAATGGCTGGAGATTCAACACCAGGTGGAGATGCCATTGAGACAATTGCTGTTGAAGGTCACCATGGTGAAGTGTCCCATTTTCAAGCACTCACAGCTGCTTTGTCCGCAACAGTTGGTTTAGGTAATATCGCTGGTGTTGCCGTAGCAATATCAATTGGTGGTCCAGGTGCCACGTTTTGGATGATAATAGCTGGGCTAATTGGAATGGCATCTAAATTTGTAGAATGTACGCTAGGGGTTAAATATCGCGAAATTGACGAAAACGGGAAAGTGTTTGGAGGTCCTATGTATTATCTTAAAAAAGGATTGAAAGCTAATAAAATGGCAAAAGTGGGGCAAGTGCTTGCAGTTGTTTTTGCAATTATGTGTATTGGGGGGTCTTTCGGAGGAGGGAATATGTTTCAAAGTAATCAAGCATTTGCAATGATTGAGTACAAAACACAATCGCATGTTTCGGAAGTAAAAAATATAAATGATATTGTTGGCGAAAAAGTGAAATACAATTACATTTTTAAAGAAGAACGAACGGTCACATCTGTGTCAAAGGATTCAATTTACTACTCGGTAAATAATAAAGAAATAGCGAGAGCGAAAAAAGAATATTTAGGAGATAAAATGCTAGTTACGTCTACAAATTCAAAAATAGCCCGCAAAGCTGATTTGTCGGCATTAATAGGCGAAAAAATTGTTGCATCATTACCAAAAACCATAGATACAAAAGTAACTGGGGTTGAAAATGATATTGTTAAGCTTGGAGTTGGAGAAACAACAATGGAAGTTTCAAAAGAAGACTTTACGAAAACAGCAGTTCTAAATCCATTATATGGTAACGGTTGGATTTTTGGAATCATAATGGCGGTATTTGTTGGGATCGTAATTATTGGCGGTATTAAGAAAATTGCCAAAGTAACAGATAAAATTGTGCCATTTATGGTTGTGATTTATGTGGCAGCTTCACTAGTAATATTAGGAATGCATTTTGATCAAATTCCAAATGCCTTCGGACAAATTTTATCTGGAGCATTTTCTGGAATAGGAATCATTGGTGGAACAATTGGAGTTTTGATTCAGGGATTTAAAAGAGCCGCATTTTCAAACGAAGCTGGAATTGGTTCTGCTTCCATAGCGCATTCTGCAGTAAAAACTAAATATGCCGCCAGTGAAGGTCTGGTTGCTTTATTAGAACCATTTATTGATACAGTTTTGGTTTGTACTATGACAGCCTTAGTGCTAATTGTTTCAAATGGGAATGGAGAAATTATGACTTACGGACAGGAAATAAAGCAAGGTGTTCAGGTAACTTCTCAAGCCTTTGAATCAAATATTTCATGGTTTCCATGGGTACTTACAATTGCCGTTGTATTATTTGCGTTCTCTACAATGATTTCATGGTCATATTATGGGTATCAAGCGTGGTCATTTTTATTTGGAAGAAGCAAAAAAATTGAATATACTTACAAACTTATTTTTTGTTTGTTTGTAATTGTAGGGGCTGCTTCTCAGTTAAAATCTGTAATAGATTTTTCAGATGCAATGATATTTGCCATGTTAGTGCCCAATATGATAGGCTTATTTTTACTAGCTCCTAGAGTGAAAGAAGAACTCACAAAATTCATGACTAAAGTTAAGTCCTTAAAAGCTTAATATTGAAAAATAGGTTTAATTTCAGTAAGGCCGAAAAGGTAGGTGTAGCTGTTTTAAGTTTAATAATCGTTATTTTACTGGTAGTTATAAATACACCAAAACATACTTTGGTGCCGGATGTGTTTATTGTCGATTCTTCCGTTGTTAAGTATATTGATGTTTCTGAAAACAAGCCTTTTAAGACAAAGGAAAAAAAGCGTTCAAAAACTCAAAGTTTTAATTATTCAAATTTTGATCCTAATGAATACACAGAATCAGATTGGCAAAGTATTGGGTTTACCGACAAGCAGTCGCGTGTTATTGTAAAATATAAAAATCAAATTAACGGGTTTAAAAAGGATACTGATTTGGCTGAATGTTTCGTAATCAGTGAGAAAAAATTTAAGGACATTAAACCATATTTAAGAATTAAAAAGCAAGAGGTGTATCATGATGAAAAAAATGATTTTTCTACAAAGTTTGATATTGTGGAATTGAATACAACAGACCAAACTTTATTGGAGACTGTAAAAGGTATAGGGCCATATTTTGGAATGAAAATTATAGAGTATCGACAGAAATTAGGGGGGTATTATCAAGTAGAGCAGCTTTTAGAAATATATGGGATGACCCAGGAAAACTATGACCAAATTTTAAATCAAGTGAAATTGGATACTTCTAAGATCAAACAGATTCATATTGCTACTGTAAAATTTGATGAATTAAAAAGGCATCCATATGTGAATTGGAAGCAAAGTCAGGTGATCATGAGTCTGTCTAACAAAACAGTGACAAGTGAGTTTTGGAAAACACTAAAGTCTAGTGAGGCCTTTAGTAAAAAAGATATTAAG
>CBDUKB010000311.1:0-2827 GCA_965367695.1 uncultured Putridiphycobacter sp. | reverse complement strand
ATGTTTGAACATTGACCCAGAAGATGATTTAGCATTATGTTATTTAGGTGAAGCCCTTGAACGCAAGGGTGAGCTGGAAGAAGCATTGGAAGCGTATAATAAAGCAATTGCGATTAATCCTGAATTATCTGATGCCTATATTGGCATTGGAATAGTTTACGATTTGCAAGAAAAAACAGCACAATCTATTAGTTTTTTCCAAAAAGCGATCGCCCTTCAACCCAATAACGATAATTACCATCATGTAATTGGTGAGGCCTTATTTAAATTGAATAGATTCGTTGAGGCAGAATTAGAATTAGAAAAAGCACTACAATTGAATCCTAAATCAGAGGACACAGTTGAATTACTAGCAAAAATAAAATACGAATACAATGCTGAAGAGTCACTTGACTTTTTAAACCAATTTGAAATCAACGAAACATTACCAATTGGTGCAGCAAGTTTCAAAATAAAACTATTGTGGGAACTCGGCAAACAAACCGACGCGCTAATTATTTTTAGAAACTGTATTATTAAAAACCAAAAAGAAACAATTTCAGCGGTAGACAAAAATTTCCCCGAATACAAATTAATAGAATCATTCATCACAATCTTAAAGCAAAATGGCAAATAATTTCGAATTACCTTTTATCCCAGAGCGTCCTGCAAAACCGAGAAATGCAGGAGTAACAATGATGATGGACAAAGGATTAAGTTTAAATGAAGTGGAGAATTTTATAGCGGCATCTGGGCATTTAACAGATGTTGCAAAACTTGGATTTGGGACAGCGTATGTCACCAATCAATTAGAAGAAAAAATTAAGTTATATAAGAGTGCTAATATCCGCCCTTACTTTGGTGGTACACTTTTCGAAGCTTTTATTGCTCGTAATAAATTTGACGATTATCAAAGAATTTGCGATAAGTACGATTTAGATCTTTGTGAAGTTTCAGATGGCTCAATTGAAATTAAGCATGAAGAAAAATTGCAGTACATTTCGGAATTAGCAAAATCACGTACGGTTTTGTCTGAAGTTGGCTCAAAAGACGAAGGCATTATTATTAGTCCAGCAAAATGGATTAAAATGATGAAAACTGAGTTAGAGGCTGGATCGTGGAAAGTAATTGCCGAAGGACGTGAAAGTGGAAATGTAGGTGTATTCAGACCGAATGGAACAGCACATACCTATTTAATTAATAAAATTATAGCCAAAATAAAGCCCGAAGATATTCTTTGGGAAGCACCGCAAAAAACACAGCAAGTGTGGTTTATTAAACTATTTGGTCATAACGTCAATCTCGGAAATATAGCCCCAAATGAAGTCATTCCATTAGAATGCTTAAGATTAGGCCTAAGAGGTGACACATTTTTTGAAAATTTACCAAAAAATGTCACCGAATCATTAAAGCAAGTTGCTAAAACACCAGCAAAAAAAGATGCAAAAAAGTAAAATCTTGCTTTTCCTTAAGGGTTTTGCAATGGGAGCAGCTGACGTGGTGCCTGGCGTTTCAGGTGGAACAATAGCCTTTATTACAGGTATATACGAGACACTTTTAGAAAGCATAAGTAAGTTCGATAAATCACTATTTTCAAAATGGAAAAATGAGGGACTTAAAGCCGTTTGGAATCATGTAAACGGACCCTTTTTACTGGTATTAATGCTAGGAATTGGTACCAGTTTGGTCAGTTTAGCAAAGTTGGTAGAGTACTTACTTGCCAATCATCCTATTCAAGTATGGTCCTTCTTTTTTGGCCTGGTATTGGCTTCAGTATGGCTGGTAGGTCGCTCAGTCACTTCTTGGAATATCAAAACAGTAATGGCATTAATCATTGGAACAATTACAGCATATGTAATTACAATATTACCGCCATTTGCAGATAGTTCCAATTTGCTTTATATTTTCTTTTGTGGTTCACTAGCAATTTGTGCTATGATATTACCTGGTATTTCAGGTAGCTTTATTTTAATTCTACTGGGAGCATACCAAGCTGTTTTGGGTGCACTTTCGTCGTTTATTTCAGCAGTTTTTGATTTAAACTCAGCAGCCATTATAAGTAATGGAAGTATCATTACAGTATTTGCGTTGGGCTGTCTCATTGGTTTGCTCAGTTTCTCTAAATTGTTAAACTATCTTTTTAAAAAATCTAAAGATGTAGTAATTGCTGTCTTAACAGGTTTTTTAATTGGTTCGTTGAATAAAATTTGGCCATGGAAAGAGACATTGACTAGTTTTACAAAACATGTTGGTGAGCCCAATGAAGAAATTATTCCATTAACGCAAAAAAACATTAGCCCTTATGTTTTTGAAACACTGTTTAAATCAGAAGCTTACATTGCTCAATCTATCATTTTTCTACTAATTGGAATTCTGTTGCTAGTTGTGCTTGACAGATTCAAGGTAGAAGAACCATCATAAAGGCAACCCTAGTATTTTTTAAATCGTTATATTTATGCATTAACTAATGTTTAAATATGAAAAATTCCATTAGCAAGGCAGCTTTTTTATTAATTATCAGCGCCTTTTCCTTATTGTCACTAACTAATAGCGACAAAAAAGTAACCCAAAGAATAGACATGCATGTGATATTATTTAATATACATGCCAATCTCACTTTTGATCAAGCACAAGCCATAGATGCAAATTTAAGCACCAAAGATGGGATTTTAGCGTCTCGCACAAATCCAGATAATAGTATTTATTTCTGCTATTCTTTAAAATCAAAAGACCTAACGGAAGCTGATTTTAAGAAATGGTTTGGTGAATTAGGTTATGAAATTTCTTGTTTCGACAAAATTGAAAAAGGCAAAGGTGTTTCCAAAACTTTCGAAGAACTTAAAAACTG
>CBDUKB010000310.1:0-2841 GCA_965367695.1 uncultured Putridiphycobacter sp. | reverse complement strand
GGGTATTGATAAATTTCCTCTGCAATTGAACTTAAATAATATGATTTATTGTCAAAGTTTTCGTGATAAGCAATAAGGAATTTTCCTGAACTTTTAAAATCCTCAAGCGCCAGTCTGATTTCTTTTAACAAAGCCATGCCTACATTACTTGCCGAAACATTTAAATAAATACCTTTAATTCGATTGTCCGTTTTTGCTGCCTTTATAGCACTTAAAATATCCACAAGACCTGTTTGTTCAATAACTTGAAACGACATAGGGTCTAAATATGCATAAGAAACATCTCCCACCTTGTTATTCAGTTTCATATGCAATACTGAATTAGATTTCAAAATTTTATTTGGAGATTCAAATAGGCCATCTATACCTGATACCATAGCGCCTAAAATCATGAAGAATACTACAAGGAGTAATACGCCTGAAACAACTGTGGCTAATAAACTAGCAAAAAATGTTTTCCAAAATGTCATATTTTATAAATTTTATTGAGTGCAAAGGTAGGGGTTATCTTATTAATTATTTAAATCCCCTCACGGTTTTAATCTGTTCGTAAGCTTCGTTTATTTTCTGAAATTTTTCCTTGGCACTTTTTTGAAAGCTGCTTCCCATGTTCGCCACTTTATCGGGATGATAAATAATTGCTAATTTACGGTATGCTTTTTTTACTTCAACATCAGTTGCTTTGGGTGTGATTTCTAAAATTTTATAGGCTTGATTAATACTCGTAGCTGAAGTTCTAGGTCTGCTTTGCTGTTGACGCTGGTATTGACTTTGTTCTTGATATTGTCTGCTACCCTTGAATTCAAATGAATGTAATGACAATAAAGAGTCTACGGTCAATTTGTTCAAGTTAAGCCTATTTCCAATAATGTAAATATCCCTTAATTCGGCTTCGGTTAATTCCCGGTCGGCAACAGCTGCGCCAATAATTAAGTGTAATATCTGTCTTTTTCCCGCTCCATCCAAGGCATGGTTTAATCGGATACAAATTTTATCTATTGAGAGATTTTTTTTTGTGAATTCCCTGAATTTCAATAAATATTCTCTTGCTTGTGCATCATTAAAATTGTGATTTAAAAATCTTTTTACATAGTTTAATTCCGACTGAAGTACTTTTTTATCCTTCGTTAAAATTACTGAAACCAAGGCAAGAATTTCATTGATGTAATCTAATTTATCATCTGATTGGTAGTTTCCCCCAAATGCATTTTTTGAAAAAGCTGTCGAAAATGCCATAAAAAGAGCGCCCAAAATAGCACCGCCAAAAATACTTTTAGTCATGATGATGCCGATCATAAAGCCTACTATCCCGAAAATAAAACTATTTTTTTGAATTTTTGGTTTCATACAGGCGACAAAATTAAGTATTTAATCCTGAAACACTGTAACAGCAATGCATCAATTTTTCGAGGTTGAAAAACAGTTGCTTCGCATTTCATTTTTTAAATACAATGGAATGCATGTTAATCATTCTTTTTTTAATTTAATCGGTAACAAAAATGAAGTTTGTACCGTAACATTAATACTATTTTAGTATTTTTGTTTGAAGATGAATTTAGCCCAATACATAATTGATTTATTGCGCCACAACAATTGTGTGGTGGTTCCAAATTTTGGTGGTTTTATTGCCAATTACCACCCAGCAGTTATTGATCCTGTAAAACAAATAATTTCTCCTCCATCAAAACATGTTTTGTTTAATGCCAAATTGCAAAGCAATGATGGTTTGTTGGCGAATTATGTAGCGGATAGAGAAGGAGTTGATTATTCATCTTCCTTAATTTCAATTGAAACAAACGTCGTTGAATGGCGCCGAATATTGAGAGATGAAAAGCGGTTAGATTTTGGAGAGATTGGCTATTTGTTTGAACAGGATGGCAATATCGTTTTTGAACAAAATAGAGAAATTAACTTATTGTTAGAAGCATACGGATTGGCAAGTGTTCAATTTGTACCTGCAGTTGTTGAAAAAGCAGTTCCAATCTCATCAAAAATTGTTCAACCTGAAGCAGCTAAAACTACAACTGTATTTGAATTGAATAAATCGGAAAAAGTGGAGGAAGTAGTTCCTGAAATAAAGGATGAAAAAATAATTCCGATTCAAAGTGATCGTAAAACAGGTAAACGATTAGGGTATTTGGCAGTGGCCTGTGCCATTCCATTGTTATTTTATACCTATTGGATTCCAATGAAAACTGATTTTCTGGAAACTGGAAATATTCAGGTTTCAGATTTTAATCCTTTTAATCAATTGAAGGCGGAACAATCATACAGAACTAGAGCATATAGTACAGCCATTGAACCAATTAATTTAGGAAAATCCTTTGAAGAATTGGTGAGTGAAATGCCAAGCTCTGTGGAAGTATACAATTTCAAATTTGATGAGGAACTTTACATACCTGTTCTCTTAGATAAATTGAAAGTTGAAAACGAAACAAGTGATATTGATAAGGCTATGAAACCAGCGACATTGGAAAATGCAAATGATGCAGCATACCAATTAATCGCAGGTTGCTTTTCGGTAGAGTCAAATGCTTATAACTTGATTGAACAATTAAG
The DNA here is from genome assembly GCA_965367695.1 of uncultured Putridiphycobacter sp. Taxonomy (GTDB): domain Bacteria; phylum Bacteroidota; class Bacteroidia; order Flavobacteriales_D; family Crocinitomicaceae; genus Putridiphycobacter. Next base: position 282 of record CBDUKB010000310.1, on the reverse strand, counting down.
TGCCGAAGGTTATGATGCATATGTTTTAGATAAGCACAAAGGCTTATATCGTGTTGCAACAAATGGGTTCAATTCCATTGATTCTGCCAAAAAAGCGAAATCGGTTTTAAAATCAAAAGACATTTCAACCTGGATTTTAAAAAAATAATTTTCCCGATTAACCTTTAATAATTCCTTTAACCCTTCTTTTTATCAAGTTTGGATAAATTTTTGGTTGTTTTCTCTTTAGTATTGATTAAATTTAAAGCCTATCAAAAATAAACTATGAAGAGAATTATAATA
>CBDUKB010000309.1:0-2857 GCA_965367695.1 uncultured Putridiphycobacter sp. | reverse complement strand
GAACCATCACAAAAGGGAGGATTTTTACTTTGTTTGCACATACACATAGCTGCAGTTTTTGACACTTCGGCTTTAAAAACATTGGGCGCAAATTCACTTCCTTTATGAGCACCATTGCACCATGGTTGGTTTTCCGACTTTCCACAAGCACACCATGCATATGTTTTTCCTTCTTCCAATGCTTCCATTTGTGGTGCCTTACCGGCTACTTTTCCTTTTTCCATAAACATGTTTTTAGTGAATATACAATAATAAGCTGTTAGTTACACAACTTCAATCATTCTTTGCAATATAAAATTCCTCCCCATCATTCACACAGGTAGTATTTGGAAACAGCGATTGGGCTTCACTTAAATGTGCATCAACATTGCTATAACGCGCAGAAAAATGTCCGAGCAATAATTGCCCTGCTTTGGCTGCTTTGGCTAAGGAAGCTGCTTGCAATGCGGTGGTATGAAAAGTTGCCTTAGCGCGGTCTTTGTCTTCATCTAAAAAAGTTGCTTCGTGGTATAAGCAATCAACACCTTTAATTTCATCTGCCAATCTTGATAAATATTTAGTATCCGTACAAAAAGCATATGATTTCGGTTTGGGTGGATCAAAAGTAACGTCTTTATTAGGCATGGTTATTTCTCCTCGAACAACATCCTTCCCAGCTTTTAATGCCAAAATTTCCGGGATTTTTAAATCGTATTTTTTAATGGCATCTGGATCTACACCTCTTTCCTTTAACTTTTCTTCAAATAAAAATCCATAACAAGCAATACGGTGTTTCAAAGGAATGGCTTTTACAGTCATTACTTTATCCTCCATGACAACTTCCGTTGATTTTGCTGTTAAATGATGAAAAATAAGTTCAAAATTTAATTTTACATAGGTCAACTCAAATTGTTGTTTGAGTATTAATTCTAACTCTGGTACGGCGAAAATATGAATGGCATTTACCCTGCCTAATAAATGCATGGAAGATAGTAATCCTATCAATCCTAAATAATGATCCCCATGTAAATGAGAAATAAAAATATATTGAATGCGTTGAAATTTTACACCATATTTTCGAATTTTTAACTGGGTACCTTCTCCACAATCAATTAAAATTCTTCTTTCGTTAAAATTCAGGTATTGAGCGGTTACCCCTCTTTTTAAAGTGGGTGTTGCAGCTCCTGAACCGAGAATTGTTAATTTAATCATTTTATAGGTACTAGATTGCTAGATACAAAGGTCAGCATTTAAGAAACAAGTCCCTAGTGCTTGGTGCTAGCAATCAAGCTTTTTAACACTTTTACACCATTAACCAATGCAAGTAATGGGCGTATAGTAAAGAACTATTTTACTTACATTCCTGGCATTCCCATTCCACCACGCATGCCTTTCATTTGCTTCATCATGCTCATCATGTTCTTTTTATTAGACATCAAGTGCATCATTTTTTTGGTTTCATTGAATTGCTTTAAAAGTTTGTTTACTTCTTCAACTTTATTTCCTGATCCTGCTGCAATACGCTTTTTGCGAGACCCATTAATTAATGTAGGTTCACCACGTTCTGCTGGTGTCATTGATTGAATAATGGCTTCAATACCTTTGAAAGCGTCATCATCAATGTCAACATTTTTCATGGCTTTTCCCATACCTGGAATCATGCCCATTAAATCTTTTACATTACCCATTTTTTTGATTTGTTGCAATTGCTGATAGAAATCATCCAAATCAAATTTATTTTGAGCTATTTTTTTCTGAAGTTTTTTTGCCTCTTTTTCGTCAAATTGCTCCTGTGCTTTTTCAACCAAAGATACAACATCACCCATTCCGAGTATACGGTCGGCCATACGTGAAGGATAAAAAATATCCAAAGCGTCCATTTTTTCTCCTGTACCGACAAATTTGATTGGCTTGTTGACAACAGTTTTTATTGTTAAGGCAGCTCCACCTCTGGTATCACCATCTAATTTGGTAAGAATTACCCCGTCGAAATTAATTTTATCGTTAAATGCTTTTGCAGTGTTCACGGCATCTTGCCCTGTCATGGAATCCACCACAAACAAAGTTTCAGTTGGATTGATGGCTTGCTTTACCGCTGCAATCTCATCCATCATTTTTTCATCAATCGCTAAACGACCAGCGGTATCGACAATTACTACATTGAATCCGTTTGATTTGGCATGAGCAATAGCGGCTTGGGCAATTTTAACTGGATTTTTTTCTTCTCTATTTGAATAAACTTCAACCCCTAATTGCTCACCCAGGACATGCAATTGATCAATCGCAGCAGGACGATAAACATCACAGGCTACCAACAATGGATTTTTTCTTTGTTTATTTTTTAACCAATTTGCTAATTTACCAGAAAAGGTTGTCTTACCAGACCCCTGTAATCCAGACATTAAAATGATTCCAGGATTACCTTTGAAGTTAATATCTTCATGTTCTCCCCCCATTAATTCAACCAATTCTTCATGACAAATTTTTGTCAATAATTGACCTGGTGAAACCGTGGTTAAAACATTTCTTCCAATGGCTTTTTCCTTTACTTTGGTGGTAAATTCTTTTGCTGTTTTAAAGTTAACATCCGCATCCAATAAAGCCCTTCTTACTTCCTTTAAAGTTTCAGCAACATTAATTTCGGTAATTTGTCCTTGTCCTTTGAGGACTTTAAACGCTCTATCAAATTTTTCACTTAAATTTTCAAACATGGGTATTGGTCTTAATTTAGAAAGGCAAAGTTAAGGATTTTTTAAACAAAGCAAAAGCCCAAAGTGAATGAGTTCGAAAAAAAAAATAATGAGTGTATCCAGCTGTTTTCAGTAGGGTTTAAAAGAAAAACCATTCATTCAAAAAAATGAAAGGACTATTTTAACCA
>CBDUKB010000308.1:0-2871 GCA_965367695.1 uncultured Putridiphycobacter sp. | reverse complement strand
CTTCTTGTATGGGATTGAGCACATTTCCATATGCTGAATTTTCGTTCGAGCTGCCCATGGCAAACTCATCACAATTTAGTCGACCAATAATAATTGCATCTTCTTGTATAAGTCTTTCTACTGCTGTTGCGGTATAAATTGATTCAAATCCTGCAAGAATTTTTGAAGCAGCAGATACTTTGTGATTTTTATAGGCTAAATTATCTTTTATGCCAATGACCATACCCGCTAATTTACCAGCAGTATTGTTTTTTAATTTGGCGTCAATTTCATTCGCTTTTTGAATCGCTTCGGCATCAAAAGTTTCTAAAAAAGCATTGATATGTTTTTTAGATTCAATTTGATTTAGGTAATGTGAAACAATGTCAACAACAGTTGTTCCAGATGCAATTGCAGCTTTTACTTTATCGAAAGAGGTATACATCAAAATTTATTCTTCTATTTTTCCTTTTGGTTTTTTATCCTCTTCTCCGTCTCCACTCATTTCATCCTTAAACCCTTTGATGCCTTTTCCCATACCTTTCATTAATTCAGGTAATTTTTTGCCACCAAACAACAATAAAACGGCTAGTACAATAAGTCCAATTTGCCAAGGGCCAAGCATTCCTGCTTCTAAAGCATTTTCCATGTTAATTATGTATTAAATGATAAAGTGCAAATTTATGAATTTTAATGATTGTGTGAATGATAAATCACATAAATTAAACAAAGGTGTAAAATGAAGAAAATAAAGGCTGAAAGGAATTTTTATAATTGATTAAAGAAAGTCGAGGCTTTTAATAGGGTAAATAATCACAATTATCAGTAATTTTAACTTTTTATCCTAGCGCACAAAAAAGTATTATGATTGAGATTCAAAATTATATAGACGGAAAATTTGAAGCACCTAGCACTGGCGCTTACATTGATAATGTTGATCCGAGTAGGGGAATAGTTTATGCCCAAATACCCAATTCAAATAAAGCGGATATTGACAAAGCGACACGCGCAGCAAAAAATGCATTTCCAATTTGGTCGAATATGCCAAAACAAGATCGTTCGGACATCATGATTAAAGTTGCTGATTTAATTGAGGCGAGGATGGACGAATTTGTAGCCGCAGAGTCTTTGGACAACGGCAAACCTGAATCACTGGCGAGAGCGGTCGATATACCTAGGGCTATTAGTAATTTCAAATTTTTTGCAACCGCAATTTTACATTACGCATCTGAATCTCACTACATGGAAGGCTTGGGTGTAAATTACACAGTAAGAAAACCAATTGGTGTGGTGGGTTGTATTTCTCCTTGGAATTTACCCTTGTATTTATTTACTTGGAAAATAGCACCAGCTTTGGCTGCGGGAAACTGTGTGGTAGCAAAGCCATCAGAAATCACACCAATGACCGCCTTTTTATTATCCAAAGTTTGTGCAGAAGCAGGAATGCCAGCAGGGGTATTAAATATTGTTCACGGACTTGGACAACATGTTGGTGATGCCATTACTAGACATCCTGATATTACGGCAATTTCATTTACTGGGGGCACACAAACGGGGAAAACGATTGCGGGAATTGCAGCACCTATGTTTAAAAAATTATCACTTGAATTAGGAGGAAAAAATCCAAATATCATATTTGCAGATTGTGATTTTAAGGAAGCCATGTCAACGACTTTGCGTTCAAGCTTTGCTAATCAAGGTCAAATTTGTTTGTGCGGCTCTAGAATTTTTGTTGAAAGACCGATTTACGAGAAATTTAGGGATGAATTTGTAGCAAAAGTTGCTAAAACAATTGTATCCTATCCAACTGATCCAAAGGCAAAGCTTGGGGCAGTAGTTTCGAAGCCACATATGGAAAAAGTGCTTTCATACATAGATTTGGCCAGAGAAGAAGGGGGGACTATTTTGACTGGAGGAACTCAGGTACATTTGGATGGGGAATATGCTGGGGGTTATTATTTAAGACCAACAGTCATTGAAGGGTTAGACTACATGTGTAGAACGAATCAAGAAGAGATTTTTGGACCGGTAGTTACCATTACGCCATTTGACTCCGAAGAAGAAGTATTAAAAATGGCAAATTCAACAAAATATGGTTTGTCTGCTACTATATGGACTGAAAACTTAACAAGAGCACACAGTGTTGCCGATCAAGTTCATGCTGGAATTGTTTGGATTAATTCATGGTTAGTTCGAGATTTAAGAACACCATTTGGTGGGGTGAAGGCTTCTGGTGTTGGAAGAGAAGGTGGATTTGAAGCTTTACATTTTTTTACCGAACCAAAAAATATTTTTGTAAAGTTGGGAAGCGGTAAGCACTGAGTTAAAAAAGATTAAAACAAAAAAAGGCGACTAGCAATAGTCGCCTTTAATATTTAAAAAAGTTAATTATTTAATAATTAATTTTTGTGTGTTTGAATTGCCATTTTGAGTTACCTCAATAATATAAATTCCAGCATTTAAAGTGTTCACATCTAATTTGTTTGACTTCATATTTGCTGCCATTACTTTTTTACCAGTGATATCGTAAACAACAACATCTTTGTTTCCTTGCACACCTGTGTTAATTGTAACTTGGTTTTGTGCTGGATTAGGGTAAATTTCTAAAGCTAAATTTTGAGTAGAATTTACACTTGCTGTACTCGTTAATTCAAGACTGAATAATTCATTACTTGGTGTTGCTTGCGCTAATCCTATGAATGAAGTTGTTCCAGTAACAGACTCATTAGAAATAAATAATCCACCAGCTAATGAACTTGTAGTTGTTGAAAGTGCATCTGGTAAATAATCATAGGTTACACCTGTTGGTACACCTGTAGAAGGATTAACTTGTACAATGTTTGTTTGGTTAGTACCTGATTGATCGAACACCCATAAAAATGGTCCACCTGG
>CBDUKB010000307.1:0-2889 GCA_965367695.1 uncultured Putridiphycobacter sp. | reverse complement strand
AAATCTAAACCTGTGGCCTCATTAAATGGTTCAGTAATGCCTTCCTTATTTCTTTGCCAACAAGTTACAAACTGGCCAGTTTTAGTAGGGGTGATTTTTGCTTGTCGACTAATTACTTGTAACCCATTAATTTTAAAGCGACAAGCTGAGTATTCTTGACTTTCAGCTTCTTTTTCAAAAGCTTTAATTTCAAGTCCACATTGTTTATAGATCGTTTTAAAAGTCGGCAAATTATAATTTGAATAGAAGTGAGTAATTATTCTAATTTGCATTCAAATACTTCCAATTGTTTTATTTGATGAATTAAGTCTTTATTGATGTTCACTTTCATGTTTCTGGAAGGCATTTTCAAACTGGTCTTTGATTTAAAATCGTGTAAAACAAATTTTAGTTGGCAGCTACCACTGTGATCAGAAACGACTGTAAATAAATCATCAATAATCATATCGGTTAAATCGGCTTGTTCAACGGTAAGCACTAGACTTTTGGTTTTTTTCTCCTTTACATCTGCCAATAATTCAATGGAGCTAACTGAAAACTCAATGCCCTCTCCCCATTTTTTTGGACCAATTTTACCATTCATAAAAACAAAAGTTCCCACTGTTAAAAGGTGTCGGAATCGCAAGTAATTTTCACCAAAAATAAATTGCTTGTTTGAATCGGTATAGTCTTCAATTTCGAAGGTGCCAAATGGTTTGCCATTTTTGGTTGTCCGGTGTTCGGCTGAGGTAATGATGCCTGCAATAAATAATTCTTTTCCTTTATTCTCTTCTAAATGAGTCAGGTCAGAAACGGAACAACCGTTACAAAAGCTATCAATTTCTAAGCGATAATCATCTAATGGATGCCCTGAAATATAAATACCTACTACTTCTTTTTCTTTGCTTAATTGTGTCAGTGTTGGCCATTCATCTGCAATGGGTGGTTGAGGAACAGGTATTTCGACTGCAGAATCTCCGCCAAACATTGATACTTGAGAGGAGTTTACGTTTTCTTGAAATCGGGCACCATATTTAGTCACTGTTTCAATAAAAGCCCTTCCTGAATTGTCTTCCGTAAAAAATTGTGATCTTCTGATATTGCCAAAGGAATCAAATCCACCAGCCAATACAAGGTTTTCAAATACCCGTTTATTACACACTCTTAAGTCAACGCGGGTTGCCATGTCGAAAACAGAGGTGTAAACTCCATTTTCTTTTCTTTCGTTAACAATTGATTCTACAGGTTTACTTCCCACACCTTTAATGGCACCTAATCCAAAACGGATTGCTCCTTCTTTGTTAACCGTAAATTTGTATTGCGATTCATTCACATCTGGTCCCAATACAGGAATACCTGCACGTTTACATTCTTCCATAAAGAAAGTAACCGTTTTAATATCGTTCATGTTATTACTCAATACCGAAGCCATGTATTCGGCAGGGTAGTGGGCTTTTAAATAAGCGGTTTGATAGGCGATATAAGCATAGCAAGTGGAGTGCGATTTATTAAATGCGTAAGAAGCAAATGCTTCCCAATCGACCCACATTTTTTCCAATGCTTTTCTGTCGTGTCCATTTTTTTCACCTTGGTCTAAAAACTGGGGTTTCATTTTAGCCAAAAGGTCCAATTTCTTTTTCCCCATGGCCTTACGCAAGGTATCGGCTTCACCTTTGGTAAAATTAGCCAGTTTTTGAGAGAGTAACATTACTTGCTCTTGGTAAACTGTAATTCCGTATGTTTCTTCTAGGTATTCCTTATTGGCCTCAATGTCGTAAACAATTTCCTCTGTCCCATGTTTTCTTCTAATAAAGGAAGGGATGTATTCCAAAGGTCCGGGACGGTATAAGGCATTCATGGCAATTAAATCGGCAAATACAGTGGGTTTTAACTCCCTTAAGTATTTTTGCATACCGGCAGATTCATATTGAAAAACCCCTACCGTTTCACCTTTTTGAAAGAGTTCATAGGTTTTTTCATCATCTAAGGGAAAGTCATCAGGTATCAATTCAATTCCATGTCTTTCTTTGATAATTTTTACTGCGTCCTTAATTAAGGTCAGTGTTTTTAATCCCAAGAAATCCATTTTGAGTAAGCCGGCATCTTCAGCTACCGAGTTGTCGAATTGGGTACAGAACATGCCTGAATCCTTTGCCAAGGCAACGGGAACAAAATTGGTAATATCTGATGGGGTAATGATTACTCCACAAGCATGAATTCCTGTGTTTCGCATGGAGCCTTCCAATAACCTTGCTTGATTGACCACCTCTGCCGCTAAATCATTTCCCTTGGCAATGCTTTTTAATTCATTAGCACGGGTAATATCGTCTTGGTTGTTACCCAATTTCTCCGCTAATTCAACATCATCTAAACCAAATAATTTGGCCAATTTGATGTCAGGGACTAATTTGGCTAGTCTGTCAGCTTCAAACAATGGTAAATCCATCACCCTAGCAGTATCTCTGATAGAGGATTTTGCAGCCATGGTACCATAGGTGATAATTTGTGCCACTTGGTTTTCACCATATTTTTCAATTACCCAATCAATGACACTTTGTCGGCCTTCATCATCAAAATCAATATCAATATCGGGCATGGATACCCTTTCAGGATTCAAGAAACGCTCAAAAAGTAAGTCGTACTTAATGGGATCAATATTGGTAATTTCTACACAATAGGCTACCGCAGATCCAGCAGCTGATCCCCTTCCTGGCCCTACAGATACTCCCATGTCTCTTGCTGCATGACAGAAATCTTGTACAATTAAGAAGTAGCCAGGATAACCAGAGTTAGCAATGGTTTCTAATTCAAAATCGAGTCGTTCCTTTACATCATCAGTTATTCCTTCTTCTCCCCAACGTTTTTTAGCACCTTCGTAAGTTAAATGCCGCAAGTTATTATTTTCCCCTC
>CBDUKB010000306.1:0-2935 GCA_965367695.1 uncultured Putridiphycobacter sp. | reverse complement strand
TCGGACAAGTCTATTTTAACCCATTTTTATGCGCAAAAGCATTTTAATTTTACAATTTCTTTTGATTGGTCATTTGCTAATTTCACAGGCTAATGAAAAGCAACATACAAAGGACTCATTATTTAAAATTACCCAATCGAAAACAGCACTAGACACCCTTAAAATTGATGCCTATTATCGATTAGCGGGTATGTATGTATTTCAAAATCCCGACACCACCTTTTGGTTTGTTGAGCAAGCAATGGACCTGTCAGAAAAAATCGAATATACTAATGGCATGGGGCAAGCCTACGGATGGATGGGGTTTTTAAATGCTGAAAAGGGAAATATTCCTGAAGCCATTAAATACAATTTAAAAAGTTTAGACATAGCCCAAAGGGAAGAAAACGAAGACGCTTACCCTGTAATACTCAATAATTTGGGCATGTTACACCAAGATTTATTAAACCATGATCAAGCCATTAAATATTTTAAAGAATGTGTGATAATAAACACAAAACTCGATAAGCAAAAAAGTTTGGCTACAAATTATAACAACCTTGGGTCCGCTTATCGTTTTAAAATGGACTATGAAAAATCATTAGAATATTATAACATGGCCTTAGACATTCGGAAATCGATTGATGATCAAAAAGGGATTTCATTTTGTTATAGTAATATGGGAACTGTTTATCAAATTTTAGGTGATAATGATAAAGCACTTAATTTATATACTGAAAGCATTAAAATTAGAAGAAAAGCAAAAATTAAAAAAGGGCTTGCAGCAAGCTTGTATAAAGCAGCAGAAATCAATCGACTAAAAGGAAATTTTAAATTGGCAAAATCAATGGCTAATGAAGCCCATGACATTGCCGTTAAACATGGGTATACCTACGAAATTGCTGAATCAGCTAAGATTCTATATTTAATTTTTAAGGCTGAAAATAATTTAAAACAAGCATTAAAATATCACGAGACTTATAGCGAACTACATGATAGTTTAAATAGTATTGATAATCAAAAAGCTGTTTTACAAAGTAAATACCAGTTTGACTACAATAAAAAAGTGTTGATTGATAGTTTGGAAAAAGATAAAATTTTAATTGAAAATAAATTGCTCAACGAGGAAAATAAGTTAGTCGCCAGTAGCAATTCAATTCAACGATTATGGCTGACTATTGCCGCATTAAGTATTCTGTTATTGTTGGGAATACTGGTTGCTTTCAGGAAAAGAAATTTAGCAAAAATGGAAAGTCTTAGAGCAGAAATTAGATTGAGACTAAACGAAACCATTTCCTTAAAAAATGAAATCGAAGATTTAAACGCAGCGACTCCTGATAATAGTACTGGATTAAACATAGTATTGCACGACAAATTGAGTTCTAGGGAACAAGAAATTTTAGAATTGTTAGCTACTGGTGCCTCAAACAAAGAAATTGGCGAACAATTATTCGTGTCGGTAAACACTGTTAAAACACATATATTGAGCCTTTATAATAAGCTTGATGTGAAGAATCGTACCCAAGCAGCCATCAAAGGAAACCTCTTAAAAATACAAGAAAATCAGAATTAAATGATATTTCACCCATTGGGGTGAAGTCGTTTTTATGTTTTTGAATTAGTTTTGATTGAATCAAATAGGTAAAATTATGATGCATTCAATTTATTTAAGCTTATTGCTTTTTTTTACGATTAGTACCAGTAATCACTTAACAGAACTACAAACAACAGTACCTGTGAAAAAATGCGAAAATGTAGCCATTGGTGATGGAAAAGCATTTACAGATGATATCAAAAACGGGGTAAAAATAGCAGACTTATCTTGGGCGTGGAACAGTTCAGTAGCTTGTTTTCCTGAAACACAAAAAGAAAATTATACCGGAAATCATTTATTATTTGAAACTGAAATTCCTGCGAATTCAGAAATGACAGTGACCTTAATACCAAAAAAATCAGGCACTAAATTAAGCTTATACGGATACCAAATTGGCGTAAACAACAAAGCAATAGTTCCTAAATTATCAAGTTGTGTCACCTGTGAAGCTGATAATAATCAAGCTGGAAGGGCCAAAAATAACATTAGAAGCATCCGTTTCAATGCCATTCAAAGACCTTATAAAATAATGATAGGAATAGCAGGTGTGAAAGGACTTACAGAAGGAGAATTTGACTTTCAAATTCTAGTAAAAAGTAGATAAAAGAAAACCCAAAAACCATACAACATAGGTTATCGTTCAGTTGCTTCGGCACTGGACGATTTTTTTATTCTTTTTCAAACCATGAAGCGTACATGCGATAATTATTAGCAATTCTTTTTACTTCTCCTTCAAACATTTCAGGGGAAAGGTCTTTTACTTTTTTTGCCGGTACCCCTGCCCAAATACTTCCTGAGGTTACATGAGTTCCTTCTAATAAAACTGCTCCTGCTGCGATAATGCATCCCGACTCAATGACACAATTATCCATTACAATGGCACCCATGCCAATTAATACATTATCATCAACTGTACAGCCATGTACCAAAGCATTGTGACCAACTGAAACATTATTCCCTAAGGTTGTTTTCGTTTTTTCGTAAGTACAATGTATAACTGCACCGTCTTGAATGTTCACATTATTACCAAAAGAAATAGTATTTACATCCCCTCGAATCACAGCATTGAACCAAACAGAACAGTTTTCACCCATAATTACTTCACCAACAATGGTTGTGTTTTCAGCCAACCAACAAGAAGTAGGAATTTGAGGGGAATTTCCCCTACATGATTTTATTAATGCCATGGAATTATAATTAATTTATTCAAAGATAAAAACTCATTCACTTCTTCCAATAAATTATTCAAAAACAAATTTTCCTGTACCAAGTACTTCCCGGTTTTTTTGGTTTTTGAAACGATATACATAAACGCCAGTTTTAAAAGGGAAATTCAGCGGCTCACCCATGCCTACATTTTCC
>CBDUKB010000305.1:0-2943 GCA_965367695.1 uncultured Putridiphycobacter sp. | reverse complement strand
GGAAAGTTTTAAATGAACCTTTTTGCCAACCTTTACAATAATGTCAATGATTTCATAAATGTCTTTTTCTGAAGTCCTAAAGTTTACAATACATGCCCTGAGACAATACTGTTCCTTTACAATGGCATTGGATAAAAACAATTCACCTCCCGCTTGCAGCTCGTTCAATATGTTTTCGTTTAAGGAATTAAGATAAGCTACATCATTTTGATGTGACTTGGGGACGTATTGAAAGGTGCAGATGCTTAAATGTTGTGAGACTGCTGCTAATTCTGCATGTTTGTCAGTGAGGTCGAACAATAATTTAGACAGTTTAATGTCTTTGCCAATGAGTTCCACGTAACCATTCTTACCCACTTGTTGTAAGGCCAGCCAAACTTTTAATGCCCTAAAGCCACGTGAGTTTTGAAGGCCGTATTCGTAATAGTTTTGGGTGGGTGCTGCTTCGTTGTTGCTGAAATTATAATACTCGGGATGTGAACTATAAGTATCAATTAAATGTTGGGGGTTTTTCACCAAAGTACAACCTGCTTCAAGGGGACTGTACAGCCATTTGTGGGGGTCTAAAGCAATTGAATCCGCTTCCTGAATACCTTCAAATAAATGGTTCAATTCAGGTAAAACGGCTGCCGGAGCACCATAAGCTCCATCAATGTGAAACCACAAATTGTATTTTTTGCAAATTTTAGCCATGGCACTCAAGTCATCCACAACCCCGGTACTGACATCCCCAGCAGTACCGATCAGCATGATGGGTAGGCAATTGTTTTCGAGGTCTTTTTGAATGGTATCTTCTAATATTTGAAGGTCTATTTGATTGCTTTCATTCGTGTCAATCCAACGGATGGCATTACTGCCTAAACCAAATAAAATGGCTGCTTTTTCTATCCAGGTATGTGTTGTTTTAGCGCAGTAAACCGTTAATTTATTGCTTGTGCTTTGAAGACCCTCCTCTTTGATTTGCTTGGGTGCTTTGGCTGTTCTTGCAGCTAAAAATGCGGTGAAATTTGCCATGTTGCCACCACTGACCAATAAGCCGCCATAATCTGGTGAAACACCAATGAATTCCGCCAACCATTTAATGGTTTGTTTTTCAATTTCGGTGGCGATTGGACTGAGTATTTGTGCCCCGACATTTGGATTGACGGAAGCTGCTAATAGATCAGCCAAGGCGCCAATAGGTGCAGCCGAAGAAGTAATATATCCCAAAAATTTTGGATGGCCATTGAGCAGGGAATGATGGAACAATAAATCTGTTGTTTTCGACAGCAACACTTCGGCTGACTTACCGTTTTCGGGCAAGGGCGACTGACCAAGTAGATTTTGTAAGGTAAGGGGACTTTCATTCGGTGTCACTGGTTTTTGATCAATTTCATGTATAAAGTTCGAAATGTCCTCAATTAACTGATGTCCAATTTTACGAAATTCCTCCCGATCCATTTCAATTGGCGATTTGCTAGTCTGTTTCATAATCCTGTTTTTAGTACTGATTCATCAACATAACATGAAAATTAAAACCTACTATTATAAATTCTAAGCCCAATAAAATAACTTTGATGATGCTTAAATGTACTCAATTCTAGTTGTTATGAAGTGATTGACCTCGTTTTTATGTCCATTCGAAATGCAATTTCCAAAAGGTTACTTTTATTAGAAAGTCTCACGCAAGCAGCGGTGGGAAATGAGTGTACACCCTACTTTATCTTCTTTTTAACCCGGTCAACATCCACTTGAAAATCTGAAACATTCAGGACATCTTCTCCTAATTTGGTCATGCCGAGTTCATATTGTTGCAAGGCTGATGGGTAGTCTGCCGTTTTTTCGAAATACTCTCCCATGGTCCAATAACCAAGGTAACTTTCGGGATAAAGTTTAATGCTTAGTGCAGCGATTTCCTTCAACTGATTCCATTGTTTTTTTTCGGATATGGCATAAGCTACGGTGTTTAAATCCATTTCCCGCATTTGCACTTCCACCCCATAAATGGCTTTCATATTTTCGTAGCGGGTAAGGAGGTAACCCAACTTGTCAGCTGTCTTTAAGATTTTGTCGAATTCATTGTCGTTGATGGCCGTATAGGCAGCAAACAAATGTTCAATGGCAAAGGGCATGGCTATGGGGTAAATGGTATAATGAGTAGCTTGGTTATTTTGCATGTTAAACTTGGCGTAGACAAAATTTTCATTGTCAATTTTAGCAAAGCGCTTGTCAAATTCCCCTACGGATTTAATGTGACCCGACAAGTCTTTTTCTCCACTAGCGACAAAATAGAAAATTGGCTTTTTTAGGTTTTGGATGATGCTTTGAATACTGTCTAAACCATTGGAAGCATAATAAGGACTGATGGCAACATATCCGGTGAAAAGGGGTTCCTTATCCAAGAGAAAATAATTGACAAAGTTGGCCGTAAAGGAATGCCCGACAATGGCTCTAAAATTCGTGGTTCGGTATGCACTATCAATGAAGGGAATTAATTCCTTCGAAATAAAATCCTTAAAAGCAAGCCCTTTTTTTATGGGCAGACCCGTTTTCCAGCTATAGTCGCAATCTACCCAACGTTTATACCTGTTTACGGAGGTATCCATATAATTTTGATCAATACTTACCACAATGCATTCAGGCGTTTTGTCCCAAAAACTGTAATAGTCCACCAGGCCATTTAAAGTGAGTTTGGCGTATTCACCATCCAAAGCGTAAATAACAGGGTAAAACTTATCCGAGTCCTGGTAGGAAGCCGGCACATGAATGTTAATGTTTCTTGTCTCCGACAAAATTTGAGAGTCAAAGGCCATGATTTTATTTTCTTGGGCACTTAAGGTAAGGGGTAAACTGAGCAAAAGGAGGGTGAGTAGTTTCATGTTGTATGGCATTGATTTACATTCAAATGTAATTAAAAATATTACAAGTTTTGAATTGCGCACTAATGAGAAGCTTTGAATTGTA
>CBDUKB010000304.1:0-3032 GCA_965367695.1 uncultured Putridiphycobacter sp. | reverse complement strand
CCCAATTATTTTGTTGTTGATTTATTTTGTAATTGCTTTCACTTTCCGAAGTTATAGTCAACCCATTATTTTATTGGTCATGGTGCCTTTTAGTCTGATTGGGGTAGGTTGGGGTCATTATATCCACGACTTTCCAATCAATATTTTATCCTTGCTTGGGATCATTGCTTTAATCGGGATTATGGTCAACGACGGGTTGGTGTTGATTAGTAAATTCAATATTAATTTAAAAGAAGGGATGAAATTTGATGAGGCATTGGTAGAAGCAGGAAAATCTCGTTTTAGGGCGATATTTTTAACCACCATAACCACCATTGCAGGATTGGCTCCTTTAATCTTTTTTGAAAAAAGTTTACAAGCACAATTCTTAATTCCTATGGCTATTTCAATTGCATATGGAATTGCCATTGCCACAGTTTTGACACTTATTTTATTACCTATTTTACTGTCTTACACCAATGGCTTTAAAGTAAATATGGTTCATTTTTGGGAAGGGAAACGCCCTACTCACGAAGCTGTTGAAAGAGCAGTTAAAGAAATTGAAGCAGAAAAAGAACATTAAAAAAATTATTATGAAAAATAGTTTCATACTCAGTACAGTCTTCCTCATTCATTTGGTAGGACTTTCACAAGAAAAATTATCATTGGACCAAGCCATTGCCATCGCACTTGAAAAAAACTACGATATTCAAATTTATGACAATAATTTGATGCAAGCTGATAATAATCAAGATATTAAAAATACAGGTTATTTGCCATCACTCACATTAAATGCGGGCGGAAATTATGCCAGCAATAATGCCTTTGTTGTAACCCAAGCAGGCGAAGAGAAAAGTATTGATGGTATTCAATCTACCACATATAATGCTTCGGTAGGTGTAGGGTATGTTTTGTACAATGGCATGTATAGAAAGCATAATTTTGAAAAGCTAAAAAAAGCATACGAATTGGCTTCTGTTCAAAAACAAATTCAAATTGATAATACCATATTGAATGTTTATACGACCTACTATAATATCGCTAAAAACACCATCAACCTCAATATTTATGAAGAGTCATTTGAAATATCAAAAAACAGGTTGATTCGAACATCCTATCAAATGAAATATGGACAAAAAACAAATTTAGATGTATTGAATGCTAAAGTAGATGTTAACAATGACTCTTTGAATTTAATCAATGGACAAATTCAATTAGACAATGAAAAAAGAACCTTAAATTATTTATTGGGATTACCTATGAATAAAACGTTTGAAGTGGAAGAAATTGTGGAAGTCAATGAACTGTTAGATATTGCAACTATAACCGCCAATATGGAAGCGAACAACAGTACAGCAAAGCAATATGAATTAAATAAAGCGTTAGCCAATTATGATGTAAAGTTAAATCAATCGAGCTGGATGCCTAAAGTTTCAACAACTGTTTCTTATGGCTTAAATAATGGTAATTATGGTCCTACTTCATTATTTGCTACACAAAATGTAACAGGATTAAATGCTGGATTAAGCTTGAGTTGGAACGTTTTTGATGGCGGAGCGACCAGTACAAAAGTTCAAAATGCGAAAATAACGGCAGCCAATCAAGATTTGTATAAAAATCAAGTTGAATTAAACTTAAGCAATGAATTGGCCAATACCTGGGCAGCTTATTTGAATCAATTATTGATTATTAATTCTGAAGAAATGAATGTTGCGGTCGCGGATCAAAATTTCTTAAAAACGCAAGAACAATATAATTTAGGTGAAATATCTTCAATTGAATTCCGTCAAGCTCAGTTGAATTTGATTAATGCAAAAGTAAGTTTAACTACTGCCAAGTTCAATGCGAAAATTGCTGAAATGCAATTAAAAAAATTAGAAGGAACCCTCATAAATCCTTAAATAATTTGTAAACTGCGAATTATTAATTAAAAATATAGTCATATGAAATTAGGTGCGTTTTCGGTTAGCTTATCGGTAAAAGACATTCATGTATCAAAGGATTTTTACCATAAATTAGGCTTCAAAGAAGTAGGGGGAGATATCAATCAAAATTGGTTAATTCTAAGAAATGAAACGGTAACAATAGGTTTGTTTCAAGGAATGTTTGAAAAAAATCTAATGACTTTTAATCCTGGTTGGGGCCCTGATGCAAAGCCTTTAAAAGAATTTGAAGATATCAGGACCATTCAAAAAAAGCTAAAAGCTCAGAAAATTGAATTGGTAACAGCAGCAGATGAGCATTCAGAAGGGCCTGCTAGTTTTACCCTCGTCGACCCAGATGGGAATCCAATATTATTTGACCAACATGTCTAAGTTTTGTCCTAAAAAAAAAGCGCCTAAATAATAATTTTATTTAGGCGCTATTAAATAGTTATGAATGTTAATTCGCTACTATTGGTAGCTGCTCAACATCATTTCACATACATTAAATACTTTCTTCAAACGATTAAGTAGTATTTTTTACGAAATTAATACAAAAATAGTTCAATAAAAATCCCTATTTTTGGTGAAAAACTTACTTTGAAAGATGTTTTACAGGTTCTAGAAAAAGCCAACCATTCTAAAGAAATTAATTTTATTAAGGATTTTAAAAAATACCTTAACAAAGATTTTTATGAGGACAATTTAAGTGATACATTGAATCATGTTTTATTTGCCATTGACTTTAGAACAAACTCCTTCATTCACTTAGGTAAAAATATTCAACAAATATTTGGGATAGGATACCAAGATATGCTCGAAAGAGGACCGCAGTATTTGTATGATTTTGTCCACAAAGATGACGTTCAGATGTTGAATCACAAAATCTTAAAAATTCTAATACGCATTGGGAAAGAGCAAAAAGACAATGAATTGGGTGAGCTTAAATTTGCGTATAATTATAGAATTGAAACCCCAGGAGGTGAAATGAAGTGTATTTTAAACCGATATACAAATATCATTCTCGGTGAAGAAGGTTTTCCGCTTGTAATTGTAGGGACCATGACAGATATTTCGGAATTTTGCAATAAAAAGGAGCTTTTTTGTG
Source organism: uncultured Putridiphycobacter sp. (assembly GCA_965367695.1). Classification (GTDB taxonomy): domain Bacteria; phylum Bacteroidota; class Bacteroidia; order Flavobacteriales_D; family Crocinitomicaceae; genus Putridiphycobacter. The sequence goes on along the minus strand of CBDUKB010000304.1, from coordinate 23 downwards.
AAGTGACACGCATCAAGGAAGGA
>CBDUKB010000303.1:0-3119 GCA_965367695.1 uncultured Putridiphycobacter sp. | reverse complement strand
TTTCCTGAAGCGACATTGTTTATTGAAAATAAAATTGGGTACAGTATTAGTTCTGAGCATGAGTTGAAAAGTGTCTTTAATCAATTATCTGAAAATAAAGACTATAAATACATTGTTGAATTTATGAATTCCAAAGTAGGAGCTACAGATCAAATAATGCAAACTATTTTTTAGTATCTTAGCCTTGAACCCATAAATTTACGATCATGAAAATTTTAAAAAATATTTTTATTGCCTTAGGAATTTTGGCAATTCTTTATGTTGTTGTCGCTTTATTTTCTCCAGGGAATTATAAAGTTGAAAGAAGTAGGATTATTCATACGCCTGCTAATTTTGTTTGGAATCATATTTCAACTTTTGAGATGTGGAATGCTTGGTCTCCTTGGCAAGAAATGGATAGGAATGCAAAATACCAATTTGATGGGACAAGTGGAACCGTAGGTGCCAAAGTTTCTTGGGATGGGAACAGAGAGAATGTTGGTGTTGGAAGTATGGTGATCAATGAGCTGGAAACAAATAAAAAAATAGGGTACGATTTAAACTTTACTGAACCTTGGGTTTCTAGTTCAAAAGGTACAGTTACTTTAATGGATTATAAAGATAGTACCCAAATTACATGGGTTGATCAAGGTGACTTTTCATTTTTACAAAGACCAATGATGTTGTTTTTTGATTTTGATGAAATGTTAGGTAAGGATTTTAATAGGGGTCTTTTTAAAATTGATTCACTCAGCCAAATTTCTTTTGCAGAAATGAGTTCAGTTGAATCAGTTACGGAGGGGGTATTTGAAGGTGGAACTTTTATTGGACAAAGACATCTCATAAAAATTTCTGAGATGGATTCTGCAATTTATGCCCAAACATATGGTAAACTGGGCGCATTCTGTGGTAAGAATAAAATAAATATTGTTGGACCTCCTGCTTCATTGACTTATGATTGGTCGCCTGAAAAAGATTCCTGTAATTTTGTTATCGCTTTTCAAATTGATCCAAATAGCATAGTTCCACAAGTGCCAATGTTTGAAGTGGTGAAAATTGATACAACTAAGGTAGCGCATTATAACTACTATGGTCCTTATGACCAAAGTGGTGCTGCACATGAGTTACTTTATACGTATTTGACCGCAAATGATTATGAACTTAATTTAGTACTCGAACAGTATATGAATGACCCAACTACTGTTAGCAGTCCAAGTGAAATATTGACGAAAATTAGTTATTTGATTAAACATTGAAAACTTAAATCAATTGCATCACATCATTAATTAAGGCTTCATGCCATAGCATTCTGTAATGACCAATTTTATTGTATTTAAATAAACTTGTATTGGGGATTTCCTCCGCTATTTTGAATGAATTCTCAATGGAGATGATCTTGTCTTTTTCGTCATGAAAAATATACAAATGGTTGAAACTCGCTTGCTTTAATTTATCGTGGATGTACATTTCTTCTAGCTTCTCATTTAACACTTCATTGGCCATTACTTTGAGCGCAGCATATGTTTTGTCTTCAAGTTTTAATATTTCTTTAAATTCTAAAAAAACATTCTCCATTTTATTAGGACTGGTTAAAAAATAAAGGTTTTGTACATTAATATCCATTTCATAAAGTGCAAGACTGGTGATTGCTGATCCAAATGAATGTGAAATGATGGAAATGTTTTCGGTTTTATCAAATTCGTTTAATAAGGCAACCAGGGCATTTTTACATTCAATGAGGGTAGTGTGACTTAACTTGTAATCCGCATGTCCCGGCAGGTTGATTGCAATGACTTTTTTATTTCTTTTTAACAAAGGGGTCACAAAAGCAGATAGTGATCCTGCATTTGAATCCCATCCGTGAACTAAAATAATTGGGTCATGATTGTCATCTCCAAATTCAAAAATATTTAGATTTTCGGATTGAAAAGAAATACTTCTTTTTTTTGCTTTGGCATAGAATTCTTTTTCTCTTTCTCTGATGTCTTTTTTTCTAACTTTTTTAAATAGCTGAAAAGCGACCTTCGCACTAAGTTTTGGACTTACAATAGAGAGTGCTTGGAGTGATATTTGAATTGTCTTCATTTTTTTATACTGATTGGTATATTTTGATTTAAATTTTTTTACTTCGATAGTTCTTTTGCTATCATTATTTTCAATCCCTTGGACATATCTTTCATATAGATTTCATTTTTAGATGTCATAGACATAAAAACGGCACCTTCAATTCTTGCAAAAATTTGTCTGGCATAATATTGAGGATCAATTTCAGGATGAATCTCATCTTGTTGAATTCCAAGTTGTATGATTTTAGAAATATTATTTTGGATATTATAAATGGCTTTTCGAACTTTTTCCATCAACATTTCATTTTGGTAATTGGCATCAATACCTACGTTTAAAATTGGACATCCTCCGAATTTATAAGTGAAATGATAGTAATCGGTATAAAATTCAGCTATTGAAAATAATTTATTAATTGCCGAATCGTTCTGATTAATGGCACTTTCAATTTTTGATAGTACAAGGTTGATATTGTATTTAAATGCCTCGACTGCCAGTTCATTTTTGTCTTTAAAATTTCCATATATAGCACCTTTGGTCAGTCCAGTTGCTAGGGTTACATCATTTAAACTTGTACCAGAGTAACCTTGTTTATTAAATACTGGGGCGACAGTTTCAATAATATATGCTTTTGTTAATGTTGCTTTGGTAGCCATATTACAAAAGTAATAAAAAAATACCGATTGGTATTATTTATATATTTCCTTTTTCTGACAATAAAATAGCAATTGGTTTTGTGGCTTTAAATTGTGAAAATAAAATGACCATAATAACCGTAATTATTACGGAGAGAATCATGCCAATAATGCCCCATATGGCTCCCCAAAAACTCAAGGCAAGAATTACCACAAGTGGACTTAGATTAAGGCTATTTCCCATTAATTTAGGTTCGACAAAATTTCCAATAATTACTTGAATGATTCCTACAATGCCTAAAACTAACCCAAAATGCATGAGGTCGCCAAATTGTAACAAGGCGATTAATGCTGGGAATAGGGTGCCAATTAGTGAGCCAATTGTGGGAATAAAATTCATTAAAAAGACAAAAATCTATGAAAAATTCAATTAAAATCATG
>CBDUKB010000302.1:0-3141 GCA_965367695.1 uncultured Putridiphycobacter sp. | reverse complement strand
TTTTAAGAATGCGGTTTGATTTAAGGTATTTGCTAAGCCATAGGCATTTCCTTTATAAGCATGGTAATCCGATTTAAAGTCATTAATGCAATAGCTTCTTTTGTATAAGAGGTGAGGTCGGATTTTCATTTCCATTCTTGCCTCTAATCGATCCATAATAAGTTCAAAATACTTTTCTCTTAAAGCTGCTGAATCTTCCACCCCAGCAGCCAAAGGCATTAAAATAAATATATTTTCTTTCCCACTTGGTGCAACACTTTGGTCGGTTTTTGAAGGTACACAAACATAAAACAATGGCTTCGTTGGCCATTGTGGTGTATCATATATTTCTACAGCATGCTGATCAAGACTTTCGTCGAAGAATAGATTGTGATGCATTAAACCGGGTATTGTTTTGTCAACCCCCAAATAAAACAATAATGAAGAAGGTGCAAACACTCTTTCATCCCAATATTTATCCGAATAATTCCTAAATGCGTTTGGTAAAAGCGTTTCCATGTGGGCATAATCTCCTGCAGCAACAATACCATCTAACTCAACTTTTTCTCCACCCTTTAACAATACCCCATTTACACGTTTTTTTTCGACTAATATTTCTTCTATTTCAGTCGATTTTTTGACAACCACACCTAGATCTTCGATTAAGGTCTCCATGCCTAAGACTACCTGATGCATTCCACCTTGCGGATACCAAGTGCCTAACATCAAACCCGCATAATTCATTAAAGAATATAAAGCAGGAGTATTTTTAGGTGCTGACCCCAAAAATAACACTGGAAATTCCATCAATTGGATTAAATATTTATTCTTAAAATATTGACGAACATATTTATCGTACTTTGTCAATAAGGTGAGTTTCATAGCTCCTTTTAAAACTTTTAAATTGGCAAATTCCAATAAGCTTTTCGAAGGCTTTTGAACAAAATCATTCATGCCTACTTCATATTTATATGCAGCACGCTCCATAAATTTGGTAAAGGCTGCCCCTGCTCCTTTTTCATAAGATTCAAACAAAGCAGGTAATTCTTTCGGGTCAGCAGGGACATCCAATTTAATTTTGTCGTAAAAAATACTGAAAGCTGGATTCAATTTTTCCAAATGATAAAAATCCTGGGTTGTTTTTCCGAAATCTTGAAAGAATTTTTCAAAAACATCAGGCATCCAATACCAGGAAGGCCCCATATCAAACACAAAACCTTCGGCTTCAAATTGTCGATTTCTACCTCCGATTACTTCATTCTTTTCGAATAAAACAACTTCATAGCCTTTTTTTCTTAAGTAAGCCGCTGCCGACAACCCAGCAAATCCGCCTCCAATAACCCCAATTTTTTTGGTCATGAATTCTTATTTTTTTGTAGTGCATCCCTTAACATAATAATACCTATGATAAGGGAAAAATTATAAATAATATCGTCGTAAGGAATAGTCCCTAATCGCAAACCAAAGTTATGGCTATCGTTGTACCATACAACTGGATTATCTGTAAACCATCCAGTTAAAGCACCATTAATCAATATAAAAGGTATTAAAACAATAAAGAATGTGCGCCATATCCCCCATTGGTAAACTGTATTTTTCCTTAGTAATATTATTCCTACAAAAGCCGATAATGAACAAGCCAAAACACTGTAATAATGATCATAAAAAAGGATGGCCAATGCCATACTTCCGATTACCCAAGTGATACCAAACCACTTTATTCCAATCTTATTTTGTTTGATAGGCCAATAAGCATTGATGGTATCGTGAATAAACACACAAGCATAAGGCACAAAGACAAAAAATAGTATTTCTTCAAGGGGTAAGTTGAAAAAATTCACCCCTATTAAATGCTCGGGTGTAAATCCCCAAACACCCATCTCTGTAAACCATATATCCCAAAGTACAAAAGGTATTCCGACAAGAAAAATTGCGATAAACAACGCTTTAAATTGCCTGTAAAATTGAACTTTCTTGTCCCAACTCAACAAGAGTGGAAATAATATTGTGACACAGTTTAAAAGCAAGTAAAGTTTCATTTAAAATACTTTTTAGGCACGATTAACATTCCAAAACAAGTACCATGTTCTTTTCCCATATTTTTATGATGTACTTTATGGGCTTTTCTGATGCCTTTTAAATAAGTTGATTTTGTTTTTTTAAACAGCTTTAAACGTTGGTGAATAAATATTTCGTGCACCAAAACATAACACATCCCATACAATGCAATTCCGGCTCCTATTGTCACCAACAGAGGGATTTCATACATGAGTCCAAACATAATTCCCAACCAGCTTGGTATGGCAAAAATTAAGAAAAAGAAATCATTTTTTTGTAAGTGATGGTCAGTTGGTTGATGATGGTCTTTGTGTAGCTTCCACAAAAAAGTATGCATCACATATTTGTGCATAAAGAAAGCGACAAATTCCATGAAGAAAAATGTTATTACTAGTACTAAGATAATTAAAAACACATTCATAATAAAATAGTTAAAGCAAAGAAAAAAAGTAATTGAACCAACATTAAATAATCAAAATAGGTATTTTTTGTTTGGTTATTTCTCCATAATAACTGTATTAGTAAAGATACGAAAAACCAAGATATGTAATTGAAAATTGGAATGACATCTTGCTGCCATGTCCAAAATTTTAATTTCATAGCCACCGGCTCCATCACAATATCGAAAACTACCATGAAAGTAGCTGCCAACAAGGCTATAACATACTTATTACCTGAAATTTTTCCAGCCCAATTTTTTGCGGCAATGTTTAAACTTCCCCATAATAAACCTATGGTAAATGGGACTTCAAAAAGCTTAAAACCCAACACCTCTCCATAGGCATAATTACCAAAAAGTAAACCTGTTTTAACACCAATACTCTCGGAAACCACCCCTAACACAAAGGCGATTGATAGGACCAAAACCCATTGATGGTCGGTGGTTTTAAAGTAAAAAAGTCCAATAATAAAACTGATGCTCAAATTAATCCAAGTCAATTTAATCATATCGTTACTTTGATAAAAACCAATACCAATTAACCCAACCAAATGCAAAATAAGGATGATGCCTAAGCCTATCCAAATTCTTTTGTTTTTATTTGATGTTAACTGACTCATAACGTATCGACTACAATTTTCGCACTATTCAAACACAATGGAATG
>CBDUKB010000301.1:0-3261 GCA_965367695.1 uncultured Putridiphycobacter sp. | reverse complement strand
CATTCTCCTAAATCTATGCCATAAAGTTATAAAATTAAACGCTGTAGCACATTCAATTTTAACTATTTATTGTTTTATTAAACTAAATTTAATCCCACCAAACCACAAACATCTCCTCAAAACCAGCTTCGGTTTTTACCCAAATCAAAGGGGCTTGTTGCTCCTTGATGCTTACTTCTAAATATTGTTGAATGGCTTCAAAAGTGGTCCATTCGGAATGGTGTTGGGGTGCTATGCCCCATTCTTTTTTATGAGGAAAATGGTATCGTTTATTGGAATGATCGTCTTTTAAAAATGTTTGGTATTGCACATAATACCCTTTGATGGCTGCTTGGAATTGTTCCTCAATTTTTCCTTGAAAACTAATGGGTAAATACAAATTAGCCATAAAACAAAGGGCTTGTTTAATACTGCTTAAATCAATATTTTTTAAGGTATTTGTTGTAGCTGGATGGAATAAAAAAGGAAACTGCTTTTCTTTGAGTTTATTTGTTTTTTCTATAAAAGAATCCCTTCGGTTCGGCCCTATCCAACAATGACTTTGCAAGGGTGAAATGGTGGGGTCTAACAGGTAAAATTTATAGGCAACCTCAACATGGGTGTGTTGCTTTTGTACTTTATCAAAAATGATAAAATCTATTTCTCCCAGGGTCCTTTTTTCTTTAACAATTTGTAGGTTTTCCTGCACTATTTCAAAATTTGAAGAAACACTGATAAAGTGGGAAACTATTTTTTCAATGATGTGTCCCAAGCGCAAATTAGTTGGTAATTCAAACTTTAAGCTGGTGTCAAACTGCAAGCAATTCAATTGAAAGTCCCCCACATTTTCAATGTCCACCGCCAAGGTTTTGGCCTCCAATACTGACTGAATCCTATGTTGGTCCATTTCACTCATCTGTAAAAGGCAAATTTTAGTTGAATGCTCTCCGACTTCTTCTCATGTTCATGGTCTAAATTACTGATGGTAATGCCCAACAACCGCACCGATTTTTTAATTTCTTCCTGATAGAGTAATTCTTCAATGATGGGGAAAAAATCAGCTTTTAATTGGAGGTGTTCTTCCACGGTTTTACTCCTTGTTTGGGTAGTAAAATCGCTGAACTTAATCTTTACTGTAACTGTTTTGCCCTTGTTTTTACTTTTTACCAAGCGTTTTTCAAGTTCGGTACCAATGTCGTTTAACTTTTCAAGCATAAAACTTTCACTGGCAATATTCTGGTCAAAAGTTCTTTCTGCTCCCACTGATTTTCGCACCCGGTCGGGCTTCACCTTACTGTGTTGCACACCCCTGACAATGTTGTAAAAATGGGCCCCTGACTTACCAAAGTTTTGATTTAAAAAGGGCAAGGTATGTTGTTTAAGGTCATGCCCATTGTAAATACCCCAGGCATTCATTTTTTTGGCAGTGGCTTCTCCTACCCCAAAGAATTTACGGATGGGTAGTTTTTCTAAAAAATCTAAGACTTGAGAAGGGTGAATGGTTTTTTGTCCGTTTGGTTTATTGATATCGGAAGCAATTTTTGCCGTAAACTTATTGATGGATATACCAGCAGATGCTGTGAGGCCTGTTTCCTCAAATATTTTTGCCCTAATTTCTTTGGCAATGTCATTCGCCGATTCCATGTTTTTTTTGTTGACCGTTACGTCAATAAAAGCCTCGTCTAAGGACAAGGGTTCTACCAAATCCGAGTATTCCAAAAAAATTTTTCTAATCTGTTGTGATACTTCTTTGTACCGCTCAAAACGAGGTTTAACGAAAATGAGTTCAGGACATTTTCTTTTGGCCAACACACCCGACATGGCTGAACGGACCCCAAATTTTCTGGCTTCGTAACTGGCAGCAGCCACAACTCCGCGTTGTTCGCTGCCACCAACTGCTAGTGGTTTTCCCCGCAGGCTTTCATCATCCAATTGTTCTACGGATGCATAAAAAGCATCCATGTCGACATGAATTATTTTTCTGAAGGGCCCTTGAAGCTCCATGGTTTTACTTTACTTTTTTGTACAAGTCGCATTCGGATCTTGACAACAGCCAGGTAATTCATTAAATGCAGCTGCATTTCTTTCTACATCATTGGCGTGGTAACCAATGTTAGAAACTGCTTCTAAAATTATTTTTTCACTTGTTTTCTTATGCTTGTATTTTACCGTGATGATGTTTGTTTCCAAATCTAACTCTGCAAACTTAACCCCTTTGGTATAATTCAATTCATTTTCAATGCGTTCTTTGCAATCCCCACAAAGTGCACTTGTTTTAATTGTTAAAGTTGTAGTTGATTGTGTAAAGCCTGTGCTTAAAAAAGCCACAAAGGCGATTAATAGTAAATTTTTCATTGTTTTTTATGTTTAATTGTATAATGTAATCCTATATAAATATTAGTGCCTGTTATTGGCGCCCACAATTGGGTTGCATCAAAATACGAACCAAAAGGATCATCTGGCGAAATGATGGCGTTTTTTTGCGTATAATTTAAAATGTTTTCTGCCCCTAAATAAAAACTAATTTTTGGTCTTTTATAAGTAATTTGACTGTTTAATAACCAAAATTGTTTTGAAGAAGTTGCTCGCTGATGTTCAATTGGGTTTGTAGCTGTACTAGGCAGCCTTTTAATGCCCATCCAATTTCCTGTGAGATCGTACTCCCATTTTTTATTTCGCGTGTGGTAGCCCACGTTAAACAAAGCCCTAAATTTTGGGGTAAATGCTTTTTGTTGCAATACACCATCAAACTCCGCTTTTACATCATAGTATTTAAATGCCCCTCTCAATTCTAAAGTTTGGTGTGGTTTTATCGACAGTTCAGCTTGAAAACTGTTGGAGTATGAAGTACCACTCGCATTGTAAAAATGTATTTCATTGCTGGCAATATCCAAATCGGTCACTACTTGGTTGATGAAAGAAGTATAAAAATAATCCACCGTTAACGTCGATACCCTTTCTTTAAAAATAAACTTTTGGGTAAAAGTCAAGCCTGCATTAATGGCGTCTTCAGGTGCTAGGTTGGGCGCAACAATCCAGGTTCTGCTACTGGCCATTAAACTACTATAGTCAGCGTATGGATTGGCCACTCTATAGCCTCTTCCTGCACTGAATCTCAAAGCGTTCTTTTTACTCATGTTCCATTTGGCGTGTAGACGGGGTGAAAAAAATGGTCCAAATAAATTATGGTAGTCTCCCCTGACCCCAGCTACCAATGTAAACGTTTCCAAATAATGGTAAGTGTATTCAAAAAAGGCACCCGGAATGATTTCTGTTTTCAGA
>CBDUKB010000300.1:0-3267 GCA_965367695.1 uncultured Putridiphycobacter sp. | reverse complement strand
ATTTCTTCAAACAATATTCATATAGCTTAGATGAGAATATTTTAACATCATAGCAGCGAAAAATAGATTAAATTGAATACTAAAATATCATATAGAATCATTGCCATATTTATGGTGTTTTTGATGTTTCCTTCATCAATTGGATTTTCTATGGATGTACATTTTTGTGGAAATGATTTGAAGAGTTTTAGTTTTTTTGGTGAAGCAGAGGCTTGCGAAATGATGCATTTGGAAAAAGAATTAAAACATGCCTGTTGTCAAGCTCCAAAAAAAGAAGTTAATCCTTGTCATCATTCTGAAATTAACGAGGGTAACTGTTGTCAAAATCAAACATTAATAATAGGAAACACTGGCGAACTTGAAAAGCCAAGTTATTCTGTAAAGCATTTTCAGCAATTGCTAAAAGTAAACATTGTTGTATTTCCTAAATCAAATTTCTTTCTTTCATTGACTAGTAAAAATATCTATACTTTTTACAGTCCTCCTCTGCTAATAACGGATATTTCTGTCTTGCATCAAGTGTTCCGTATCTGATTTTATTTTTTTATAATTTCCCTCCAGTAAAAGTGTGGGGAACATTGTGTTTATTAAAAATAATTCAAAGATGTTAAATAATATTATTAAGTTTTTTCTTGAAAACAAACTGGTTGCATGGCTAATGTTAGGCATGTTTATAGTTTGGGGCTCTGTAACTGCACCATTTAATATTGAATCAGATTGGTTACCAAGAGATCCTGTTGCGGTTGATGCCATTCCTGACATAGGGGAAAATCAACAAATAATATTTACCAAATGGGTAGGTCTCCGCAAGATGTGGAAGACCAAATCACTTACCCACTTACATCTTCTTTACTAGGAATTCCCGGAGTGAAAAGCGTTAGAAGTAATTCAATGTTTGGTTTTTCAAGTATATATTTAATTTTTGAAGATAATATTGAATTTTATTGGAGTAGGAGTAGAATTCTCGAAAAACTTAACTCTCTCCCTGCAAATTTGCTTCCTGACGGTGTTCAGCCAGCACTCGGTCCTGATGCAACTGCACTGGGTCAAATATACTGGTATACGCTAGAAGGAAAAGACAAAGACGGAAATACCACAGGAGGTTGGGATTTACAAGAATTAAGAACCATCCAAGATTTTTACGTTAAAAACGCTCTGCAATCTTCAGGGGGTGTTTCAGAAGTGGCTTCCATTGGTGGATTCGTGAAAGAATATCAGGTGGATGTGAATCCAGAAAAGATGAAGGCCTATAATATTTCGCTCAATCAAGTGATGAAAGCCACAAAAGAGAGCAACCTCGATATTGGTGCCCAAACACTAGAAATTAATATGGCTGAATACTTTGTGCGAGGTTTGGGCTATGTTAAATCAATTGAAGACATAGAGCAAAGTGTGGTTAAGGTGGTGGGTAATGTACCTGTTAGAATTAAGGATGTTGCAATTGTTCATTTAGGACCCGCAACAAGAAGAGGTATACTCGATAAAGGTGGTACTCCTGCTGTGGGAGGTGTTGTGGTTGCTAGGTATGGGTCAAACCCTTTAGAAATCATTAATAATGTCAAGCAAAAAATTGAGGAAATAAAAGGAGGATTACCCAGTAAAACATTAGCAAATGGCACCATTTCTCAAGTTACAATTGTTCCATTTTATGACCGAACAAAGTTGATAAATGAAACTATTGGAACTTTAGAGGAAGCACTGTCCCTGGAGGTACTAATTACAATTATTGTAGTTCTGCTCATGCTGCTTAATTTTAAATCTTCACTTCTTATTTCAGCTTCATTACCAGTTGCTGTATTTATGTGTTTTATTGCCATGAAGTATTTCGGAATTGACGCTAATATAGTGGCATTGTCTGGTATAGCAATTGCAGTTGGTACCATGGTGGATATGGGAATTGTTTTGACGGAAAGTATGATTACCCAGATGAAGAATGCACCTCCAGAGCAGCCCCTTCAAAAAACGATTTATATTGCAACTGTTGATGTCGCTTCGGCTGTGATTACAGCAGTGGCAACAACAATTGTGAGTTTCCTTCCAGTATTTACAATGCAAGCTTCAGAAGGGAAACTTTTTAGACCGTTGGCATACACTAAATCGTTTGCTTTAATTGCTTCAATTATTTTGGCAATCACAGTTATTCCAGCAATGGCTGTTCAATTGTTCAAATTTAAAAGTAATGGAAAAGTATCTACTTATTTTAGCAACGGTGGATTAGTTCTGTTTTCCATCTTTCTGTTATTTACATCTTATAGTTTTTTTGGATTTTTTGGTTTAGTTGTCGGCATAGGAGGGATCATAAATAGCTATAACAAACATAAAAAATCGGATAAGTGGTTTATAAGATTTGATTACGTCAGAAATATAATCTATGCTTTAATAGTGGCATGGTTGTTAGCTAAAACATGGATGCCTTTAGGTGTTTTAAAAAGTGAACTCACAAACTTCATCTTTGTTATTTTGATCATAGGAATACTAATCGGTTTTTTTTATATCATCATTCATTTTTACGAAACTATATTAAGATTCTTAATCAGAATTAAATATGTTTTTATTGGACTACTTGTGCTTTTATTATTTGGTGGATATTCAGTATTTAAAAACACAGGACAAGAATTTATGCCATCATTAAATGAAGGATCATTTTTATTAATGCCTACTGCTATGCCGCATTCTGGAATGGAGATGAATGAAGCAAATTTAAGATTGTTAGACATGTCGGTTTCTTCAATTCCTGAAGTTGAAATGGTAGTTGGAAAAGCCGGTAGAATTGAGAGTTCCTTAGACCCAGCACCAATGAGTATGTATGAAAATGTCATTTCATATAAATCTGAATATAAACTAAACGAAGCAGGCCATAGAATTCGATTTAAGGTAGATGATAAGGGAGTTTTTCAAATGAATGATAAGGGTGATTTAATTCCTGATGGTAATGGTAATTATTTCAGGCAGTGGAGAGATCATATTAAGTCGCCAGATGATATTTGGACTGAAATTGTAAAAGCTACTAAAATACCAGGCTTGACTTCCGCACCAAAATTACAACCAATCGAAACGCGCCTAGTGATGCTACAAACAGGTATGAGAGCTCCAATGGGGATTAAGGTAAAAGGGTCTGATCTAAAAACCATTGAGGCTTTTGGTTTAGAATTGGAAATGTTTTTAAAGGAAGTGAAAGGCGTTAAATCCTCAGCTGTTTTTGCTGAAAGAATTGTTGGAAAGCCCTACTTAATGATTGATATTAAGAGAGACATTATTAGTAAGTAT
>CBDUKB010000299.1:0-3274 GCA_965367695.1 uncultured Putridiphycobacter sp. | reverse complement strand
ACAGCAATTATCAATTGCTGAAATATTTGAAAAAAAAGGTGAAACAGCTTTTAGAGCATTAGAACATGAATGGTTAAAAAAATTTCATGATCATAATTCGGTAGTCGCACTAGGAGGTGGGACCCCTTGTTTTATGAATAACATGCAAATCATTCAAGAAAAAGGTGTGGTGGTTCATTTGGTACTTTCCATAGGAAATATAACAAATAGGTTATGGGAAGCGAAAACAAAAAGACCCTTACTAAAGCCATACATGCACAGTAAAGAAGCCTTAGCTTCTTTTATTGCAACTAGTATGGCTGAAAGGGTATCGTTTTACAAGCAAGCTGACATTGTTTTTGAAGCCAGTAATATGAAGGCTGTTAAATTAAACTTGCTAATTGATATGATTGATTATCAAATTAATTTAAAGAACGCCAAGAGCCTCCATTAACTGCTTCAATTCCTGCACTTTTTAATTTGTTGGTTGCCATGCCACTTCTCGCTCCTGAAGCACAACATAAAATAACAGGTTTATTCAATTTTTTTATGGCTTTTATTTCTTGGTCAATTCTATTTCCAGGTATGTTTTTCGACCCTTTTACATGACCTGATTTAAATTCCTGAGGTGTACGAACATCAATGATAATTCCACCTCTTTCAATCATGTCTATAATTTGATCTTGTTTTTTTTCTTTGTTGCCAAAAAGGCTTGATAATAGTCCCATTTTATATTTTTTTTTGTAAAGTTAATGCTAAATAATAAGTCCAAATGTAATATTTCTCACTATCATTTTTTTAGTTGGATACTGAAAAATAGTTTTGATGAAAAGAAGTGGAGACTTAATTATCAGAAATTAGTAAAGCAAATTTTCTTGACGTACTTTCATACACGTAAATCTCTGAAGAAGCTATCATTGAAACTTATGTCGATTAAATGATAAAGTGTAGGACTTGCTTTTCTTAAGGCCAAATTTAATTACAATAGAAGAATTCACTGCTATGCTGAGGTTCTGTCGAGCAAAATTTGAGTGCATTTGTATGGATTCCTGTACAAAGCTCTTCAATTGAGCCAGGAAATAATGGCATATTCGAACGCGATTCAATTACGCGACTTGAGAAAAGACCCAAACCACCATTGATATTGGTGAATAAGGAAGTTGATTGAGAAAGACTTGAATTAGGTTCACCTACAGAGATGTATTTCATCAAATCAGTATGTCCGACTTCAGTTACTACTTTAATATCTATCATTTGACGGTGTGTCACAGCTGCGTTTTCTTGAATACTTGATGCCATGAACTGGTAAAAAGATTCACCGGCAAAGGTTACTTGTGCAGTTAAGTCAGGTGAATTCGGATTGATGTCACTTTCTGATTTTCCGTTATTGGCTTGTGCCGACCAAACCAACTGTTTAATTGCTGAAGTATTATCGTTATAAAACTCTTTGTAATTAATGTACAACCTCGTTTGGTATCCAATTGCATTATAGGCTTCTTTATACCGAATAAAAAGTGATGTGTAATTCCCATTTCCATTCGCAAAAGTAATCTTACTTTGATCTAAGAAATTAGAAGAATAGTCGAAACCATCAACCAAAGAGGTTGTTGCATCAATTTTATAAGCACCTTCATTAAAAATTGCTTCTAATTTGTAATCGTATTTTTCAACTAAGTTAGGCTCGTGAAAAATATATACTTTTTGACTTGGATAATAAAATACACCGGCTTCCTTGTTTAAAATGGTGGTGTCGTATAAAGTCCATTCTCTTCCAGTTGGCGTCCCGTTATTTAATTCTATTACTTTTGCATCCACTTGTTTAAAGTAACTTGAATCTGGCACTTTGGCAAATTCGTAATTATTACCATCTCCCAAAAAAGTTTTTGTAATTTTTATGTAGTGAATGGTATCATTTGGGTCTAGTAATCCAAATATAATGGGGGTAGTGGTATAGTCTGCATTTAAACTTAATTTACTTTTACAACTGTTTGCTGCCAAAATAATTAGGGATATTAAAAGAATATTTTTTAACATTGAAGCGTGTTTTGTACAAATATAAACATTCGAAAGTAAGTTTGTGAACCATAGAATAAGTAATCCACTCCTTTTATCACATTAATAATCAAGATGACGTTCTTTCTTCTCGTCGAAGATATCATCAATAGTAACCAATATCGCAGTTTCATCTACTGCTCCAAAGTCATTATTAATTGCTGTTCCAAAAGTTTTCATGGTGGCAGAAAGCCCCATGTAATTATTAATTAATGGTGGGATTTTAGTCTCACATGCCCTTATTTCAGCTTGCAATAATTTGTAACCTACACTAAAGGGTTTGTCTTCAACCAGACTTAATATTTTTCGATTTTTAATATTAATATCCAAAGCTTGTTTTGGCCACACTAATTTTTCCTTGTCTGGAAAATAGTAGTGCATGAATGACAAAATCATTGATTTGGCTTCTGTTGGATAAGATTGATACATGGTCACTTTTCCAAAAAAATATTTTACCCATGGATTTTCCACCACAATAGCACCTAAGCCATCCCATAAATTATCCAAAGAAAACAATCCTTTTCTTGAATTAGCAGGTTGAAAATTTGGTTGTATCCATGAACGTCCTAATTCAACAGTATTGGGCAAGTAATTGTCAATAAAATTTTGCGAAAAATCAAAATAGTGGAGCGTTGAAAGGTCTATGTTTCCTGATTTCACCAATTTTGCACAATTCATAAAACGGTATCCTCCCACTATCTCTTCCTCCTCAGGTGCCCAAACTATTAATTGCTCATAAGGTAGTTCAGCAGTATCATAATCATCAATATCTACTGGCTTACCGGTTCCACCACCAGCACTTGCGAATGTAAGCTCTCTCAATCTACCAATTTCCTTCATCACATTGGGTGCATTCATGTGTGTAATGATGTAAATTTCATTGTCCAGTTTATTGGTATTGCGCACAAATTTATCCCTGGTCAACTCTGCTTTAAGAATGGCCTTGTCAACTGGGGGGATGATATAACTGAGGTCTTTATTCATGTTTTAATGTGTAAACTATATTTTTAACAACTTCGGCCCATTCCAAGTCTGTTTTACTTTTATCGAATGTATTAAAAGGAATGGTTTTCCCAAAATATAAATGATAAGTATTATTTTTTAATTTAAATAATTCATTCACCAAATACAGCATTTCTATATTGGTTTTCAATTTAGTCTTTTCCCTAAAGTTAGCTAAATTGTAGAAAAAATTCGACAATTCTCCATCTAAAAATACGGGGATTACATCTTTTTTAAATTT
>CBDUKB010000298.1:0-3276 GCA_965367695.1 uncultured Putridiphycobacter sp. | reverse complement strand
TTTTATCCTGCGACACAAAAATTAGAATGGTCAGATGAGACATTTCATTTATTAGGTTTTGATCCAAAGAAAGATGAACCTGATTATGCTGCATTTGTTAAACGAATTCATGAAGACGATCTTAGTCTATTTAACAGTGTTGTAGACAAAGCCATTCGCCTAGGCACCCCTTATGATATTGAACACAAGGTCTGTCTTCCTAATGGTAGCCAAAAAGTCTTAAGAGCAATATGTAAACCAGTTTTAGGAGTAAATGGTGAAGTTGTTAGTTTAGTCGGTACAAGTCAAGACATTACCTCTCATAAATTGTTTGAGCAAAATCAAGTCAAGTATCAAAGACTAAAAGCAATGGGAGAAATGTCTTCTTCTATCGCCCATGATTTCAATAATTCATTGCAAGAAATTATGGGAAATTTGGAAATAGTAAAGCTTCAAAACGATTTTTCAGAAAGTACACTGAGTCGACTTGAAAACATTGGTGCAATCATTAATGATGTTGCTGAGCGGGTGAGTGCATTACAAAAATTTGGAGATTCAGAGCATCACAATAAAGACACCAAAATTCTTGATTTAAATGTCTTGATAAAAGATAGCCTGAACCAAACACGTCCGCTTTGGAAAGATGCTATTGAAAAAGAAGGTGGCAAAATTACGATTAAAACAAATTTTGAAGCGCTACCAAAAATAAATGGCAATAGTGGTGAATTAAAATCGGTAATTTATAATGTAGTTAAAAATAGCATTGAAGCAATGCCAGATGGAGGAAACCTTCTTATTAAAACAGGGACAAAAGATGAAAGTATTTTTGCAACTTTTACTGACTCTGGAATAGGAATGGATGAAGAAACCATATTAAAAATATTCGATCCCTTTTATACAACCAAAGGGTTTGAATTGGGAAGAGGTTTAGGGATGAGCGGAGTTTACACCATAGTTAAAAAACATGGGGGAGAAATAACAGTTAAAAACTCTCAATTAAACCAAGGAACTACTATAGAAATAGTTTTTCCTTTTAGCCAACAAAACGAAATTAAAATCATTAATGAAATAGCACCAAAAACTCAAAAATCCTTTAATGTTTTGTGGGTAGATGATGATTTCTTAATCACAGCATCTTCTCGTTTGATGGTAGAATCATTGGGGCATCAATGTAAGGCATTTAATAGAGGACAAAAGGCATTGAAATACTTAAATGACAATCCATGTGATATTGTATTTACAGATATCGGGATGCCAGTGATGAATGGGTGGGAGTTAGCTGATGCAATTCGAAGTAAATTTGGAAATAAAATAAAAATAGTAGTTGTTACTGGATGGGATGTAGATATTAAAGTGAAAGAAAAACATGGCATTGATTTTATTTTGCAAAAACCTTTTACAATGGAGAAGCTTAAAAAAGCTTTTTTGGATGTATAATTCAAACCATAATAAAACGAGAGGAAGGCGAGTCAATTCAATGGGGCCAGTGTCAACTTAATTGTATTAAATATTAAAGCAAAATTTTTAAATTAAAGTTTTAGTTTAAAAAAAGAGTGAAAGTTTAACTATTCAAGAAGTAGAAAAGATGGAGCAGTTAAAAAAGGTATTGAATGTATCTCAAATGAATGCAGTTGACAATTATACTATTGAGCAACATAACCTTTTGTCGATTGATTTAATGGAACAGGCTGCGTTTGCCTTTGTGGAAGCATTTTTAAAGAAAGAACATGCTACTAAAAGAATAATTGTTGTTTGTGGCATAGGTAATAATGGCGGTGATGGTTTTGCAGTTTGTAGGTTATTAAAACAAAAAGGTATTGATGCAAGTGCTTTTTTGGTAAAATCCAGCGATACTCTTAGCAAAGATTGTTTGAGGAATAAACAAAGATTGGAATCAATTAATGGGTTATGTAATTCAGAAGTTTTACCAAATTTTGCAGCATATGATATCATTATTGATGCATTGTTTGGTTCCGGACTCAACAAACCTATAAAAGGATTTGCGAAAGAGGTGATTGAATCAATGAACTTGTCCCAAAAAAAAATTTATTCAATAGATGTGCCTTCGGGGTTATACTGTGACAAAATAACGCAAGGCGAAGGCATCATTAAAAATAGTCACGTCATTAGTTTTCAACGACCTAAACTGGCTTTTTTCTTTCCTGAGAATAGTCCATTTATTAATTCATGGGAAGTGGTAAAAATTGGTCTAGATGAATCTTTTATTCAGTCCCAAAAATCAGATAATTATCTGCTTGATGAAGCCGTCTTAAAACTTGTAAAATCCAGGGCTAAACAATCACATAAAGGTACTTATGGGCATGCTTTAATGCTTGCAGGATCTTATGGTAAAATAGGAGCAGCTGTTTTAACAACTAAAGCCTGTTTGAGAAGTGGTGTAGGATTGGTAACCGCATATGTTCCTAAATGCGGATATAATATCATGCAAATTTCCATTCCTGAAGCCATGTGTATGACAGATGGAAATTCAAACTTGCTGACAACCTTACCGAACATTAAAGGATATGATGCTATGGGTGTTGGACCAGGAATAGGAATGGACGAATTAACTGTTGAATTTTTGAAAGCATTATTAGCAAAAAGTGATCATCCACTTGTTTTAGATGCCGACGCTATCAATATACTCTCAGCCAATCAAACACTATTAAATCAGTTACCAAAACATAGTGTCATCACACCACACATCAAAGAGTTTGACAGACTTGTTGGGCCTTCTAAAAATTCAATTGAAAGACATGAAAAACAAATAACCTTTTCAAAGCAATACAAATGTGTGGTGGTCCTTAAGAATGCAAACACCTGCATTTCTTCAGAAACCGGCCTGCTATTTTTTAACAGTTCTGGTAATCAAGGTATGGCAACAGCTGGTAGTGGAGATGTACTTACCGGAATTATCACTAGTTTGCTTGCTCAAAAATATGATCCACTAACAGCTGCATTGGTAGGGGTGTATTTTCACGGAAAAGCTGGTGATGAAGCGGTTAAGACTAGATCGTATAGCGCATTAATCGCTTCAGATATCATAACACACTTAAAAATTGAAAGTTGTAAATAAAAGGAATTTTTTCCGCTGCATTATTTTAAGAATGCACAATACTATCACCAAATAAAACTATCTTTAAGGGAATGAAATTATTCTTGCTATATACATTTCTGATAATTAATTTTTTATCTTTTGGTAAAGAAAAAGGAAATATTGTCCTTACAAATGAAAATCTTGGAAATTCTTTTACACAAGATATTTTAGTTTTCGAAGACATTGATAAGCGATATGAT
>CBDUKB010000297.1:0-3278 GCA_965367695.1 uncultured Putridiphycobacter sp. | reverse complement strand
ATTACAGGCAGGTTTAAAATAGCGGTGATTCCAACAGTTGCTCCTTTCTTAGTGCCACTATTTGTAGGTCATTTTGCAGAAAAATATCCCGACACCATTTTAGAAATTGAAGAGCTTAAAAGTGAGGTCATTATCGCAAGGCTAAAAAAAGATAGTTTAGATTTAGGAATATTGGTCACCCCAATAGAAGAGGACAGCATAAATGAAATACCGCTTTATTATGAGCCATTTGTTTTCTATGGTTCTCAAAATCACCCATTGTTGACACAAAAAACAATTGACCCAACAACCCTAAAAAAGGAAGGCAATTTATGGCTTCTCGATAAGGGAAATTGCTTTAGAAACCAAGTTTTAAACTTATGTTTATCAGAGGAACAACAAGCCAAAAAGTCAATTTATTTTGATAGTAGCTCCATTGAATCTGTAAAAAGAATGGTCAGTCATTATAATGGGTTTACTTTACTTCCTCAACTCAGCGTTGAAGAAAACGACCCTCATTTTAGACCATTAAACGAACCCATTCCAGTTAGAGAAGTGAGTATAATTAGTCATAATACATTTGTTAAAGAAGCACTCATTGATGCCATTCGAAAAGAAGTATTGGCAGTAATTCCGCCTAATTTTAAAAAGAATGATAATTATTTTCGGGTAAAATGGCGTTAACGAACTACAGTAACTGTACCGTATTCAATTACCTTTTCATTTAATTCTGTGTCAAAAAATCTTACTTTCCATAAGTACACACCATTTTTCACTAAAGCTTGATGATATGTCCCATCCCAACCCACACTCGCATTATAGGTTATAAATAGTACTTCTCCCCATTGGTCGTAGATGGTTAACTCAAAGTCGTAAGGGTCGAAACCAGAATAAAATATGGGAGAAAAAAGTTGGTTTAATTGATTTCCATCAGGTGTAAAGGCATTTGGAATATAATACCTTAAAGGAGACTTAACGGTAAGAAACTTAACAATTGAATCACTACACCAATCATTCATGGCCATTAAACTGATTTGGTAAAAACCGGGTGTTTCAAAACTATGAGACAAGGATTTGTCAGTGCTCGTAAAACCATCACTAAATAACCAATCAAAACTAGTTGCATTGTAGGATAAGTTAACAAACTGAATGGGATCACTTTCTGAAGCCACACTGGTGGACATTTGAAAATCGGCTATTGGTTTTGGATAAGCGACTACTGGTACAATAATGGACGTATCTTTGGCGCAACCACTATTGGAATAAGCAGTCAATTGAATGGTGTAATTTCCTGAAACATCAAAATTGAATTGAGGATTATTCACATTATTCATTTTCAAGCCATCTGCATTCCAAATTATTTTGTTGATGGCGCCAAAGTTAACAGTGGATAGGTTTTCACAAAATACAGTTCCTTTACCACAAGCCGATTGAGTTGTATAAGTAAAACTGCTAATTATCTTATTCATATTTACATGAATGGTATCTGATAAACTACAAGCATTATCACTGATGGTCACGTAATAAGTACCACTATCCGCAACATTATACGTTGGGTTAATTGACCCATCTTGCCATAAATATGTTGCATTTGCTTGACTTAAATTATAACTCATTGTTGCAGGATAACAAAGCGTAGTATCATTTGGTCCTAAATTGAGTAATAAGGAAGAATAATTCACTTGTATATTTCCTTGACCCGAACAACCACCAATATTAACTGTTAACGCGTAGTTTCCAGGTTGTGTAACTAAAAAACTGGTATTGGTAGAACCATCCTGCCATGTATAAGCTGTTGCCCCATTAATAATGGGCGCATTTAGTAAATAGGTTTCGTTTGGACAAAGGAGGGTATCATTCCCTAAGTCTATCACAGGAGCATTTACAAAATTTACCTGGACTGTATCAAAACTATTGCCACAGAATCCACTTGTTTCTACAAAATATGTACCTGATTGATTGACAGCCAAGGTAGGGTTTGTACTCCCATTATTCCACAAATAGGTGGTTGCACCACTTGTCGCATCTAAAACAATGGTGTTACCTTGACAATCACTGGTATCGTTTCCTAAATCCACCACTGGAGAAGGCAAATAAGAAATGACAATAGAATCTCCTCCTAAGCAGCCATTTGCGTTGACTTCGACCCAATGCAAGCCAGCACTCACTACATTAAAAGTTGGAGAATTACTTCCATCATGCCAAGTATAGTTGCCATTTTGAAAAGTAGCATCAAGCAATAAGGTTTCATTCCCACACAAAGTTGTATCAGGTCCTAAATTAATTGCTACAATTGGAAAATAATTTACTTGAATGGTATCAATAAAAACTTCACAATTTTTTGAAATGGTAACATGGTAAATTCCAGGTTGATGGACAGTAAATACAGAGTCTGTACTTGAGTCTTGCCATAAATAAGTCCCATCAATCATAGAAGCATCTAATAAAAGTGAATCACCTGGACATAGTGTAGTATCGTTTCCTAAAAACTGATTAAAAGTACTGGTTGTTTGGTTAAAAAATAGCGGGGTATTAGCTGTACCAATTGAAACACCATCAACAGAAGTCCCATTAATAGTTGCACCATTTGGCACTGTAATGCCACTTCCTGACCCGGAAATATTCATATCATAATAGCCTTCTAAATCTGCTTCATTCCCTATTAAAGGAGCATTATATCGATTTAAAATATCTGCATCCGACAAGGCAGCGTCCCATATTCTTACCTCATCCATCAGCCCCAAGTATGAGCCGAACCAACTCCCTGTAATCGATTTGTAAACACCTATCCTAAGCGGCTCATTACTAGAGAGCATAGTGGAATAACTTCCTTGAATTAAACTTCCTGGTATTGGCAGCCCATTGTGATATAAAGTAATGCCAGTAGGAGTATGTTTGATGGCGACATGTTGCCACACATTTGCTTGAACCACGGGAGCAGATTCATAAAAATTGGCACCATCATTACATCCAGTATTGTCCCATGCCCATCTCAATTTACCATCTAAAATTGTAAAATAAAATTGGTTACCATTATTGACACACCAAAACTTTGTCACAATCATTCTATGCCCGTTAATGGCACATGGTTTTATCCATGCTTCTATGGTTACGTTACTCTGAAACTGGGTATTAAAGGAATTAGGAATCTCAATGTAATCATTTTGTCCATCTAATGATACCACATTAGAAAAAGGTTGTGCATTACAGTGTAAAACTGTAAAAACCACCAAAACAAATAATAATCGGCCCATCAACACAAATATAGCTTAAAATTATCGCCTTTGCGCTATCACAAA
>CBDUKB010000296.1:0-3282 GCA_965367695.1 uncultured Putridiphycobacter sp. | reverse complement strand
TATTCAATTCGTAGTTTACTGGAATACTTTGCCCCATCATGTTAAAGACTTCCACTTTTGTGATGTCATTTTTACTTTCAGTTTGAATATAAAAAACTACCTCTACTTGGGTTTGGGAAAACTTGAAATTCGAAGTTGTACTGGTCAATTAATACTTTAATTTACTGTTAATTCTGTTTTTGGTTTGGATGATATAACCAACATTCAAGCTTAAATTATAATAACTATCTACCAATAAATTATCGACTGTTAAGATTGAAAACTCACCTGAAAAGCCACATAAAAAACGGTTGAACTCCATTTCTAGTCCAAGATTGACAGTGGGATAAATCGTACTTCTATTAAATTGATAGGTGCCCAATGGATACATTCCTGCCCCTTCATAATTATTTAACATTTCACTTGCCGGTCGGTTTAAATCAACAGGATTAGCATAATTAGAATAATAAGAAGTTGCTACATTATGAATCGAAGTAGGCTCATAGTCACCATAAAACAAAACATCTTCAGTAGTTTGGTAAATATCATTCCCTACCCCATTAATTCCAAATTCACTCTTAGCGTCTGGAGTCACTACAGCGAACCAATTGACAGCGGCCCCAGCATAAACCCTTACATCAAAAGCATCTTTGTTTATCAATTTAAAATAAACATTCGAACCCAATGCTAAAGGTGCGAAGGTAGAACGATATACGGCATAATTGGCACTGCTGTTAAAAGGATCAAATTCATATTGATTATCACTGCTATTATAAATCAATTTGGTATTTAAGGCTTGTACCTTTGTGTCGATATTTACCACACTCACCGCAGCGGTTAATTCAATATCTATGGGTTTGATGACATTATACCTTAGGCCCAACTCAATTTTTGGACTCCAATTCACACGGTCTATTTTACTAAAGCTTAAAGATTCCCAATTCAAGTCTACTCTACCAGCATTGGGATTAGGACTGTCTTTAATGTTAACTAATGAAAAGGTTTTTCCATTATTCATGCGACTGTGCACTGGAGATTTTATGTACACACCCAAACTCAATAACCTGTTTTTATCAAGTCGAGAAGTGAGTGTTTGAAATTCTGCTCCATAAATAATATCGCGGTTGTTTTTTGTTTTAAAATCATAAGTAAACAAATCGATACCTAATTCTAGACTAAAAGTCCCAAAACCTGCTCCAACAGGACTATAATCAAAGACCAATGATTCATTTTTGTGCTTGGTATTTAAGCTAAAGGAGTAATCTGTAGCGACAGCAAAATGGTATCGGTATATATCAAAACCTAAACGAAACCCCAAACCAAGAGCATTTTTTGAAAAATTAGGAATTTCTGTACTCAAGTCACTCAAATCTTTCTTAGTCAGCACATAACCTAAGTAATTATCATCAATTTCAAAGTGCTTTCTTTTAAAACTTGAAACGGCTGTTCGGTAATGCAAGCCTACATTTACAAATGGTTGAACTCGTTTATACGCCAAGAATTTTTTTCCCACCCACAAGTGAATACTTCTATACTTCACTTCTTCAACAAACATTGCATTTGCCTGGCTGTATGGGTCGGAATTAACTTGGTCATCAAACCAATTGATGTAGGCGCGTTCATCTGTATAAGTATTATCTGGATCTCCATTCACTGGCTCACCATCCAAATTTCCTCCATAATTGTTCACATAATCATCAAAACTACCATATTGGTTTAAATAATAATCAGCATCTCGAAAAAGTCGCCCTTGGTATTCAATCCGGTACTTTCCTCCACTTACTTTTAAATCAAAGTAAAAATCTTTTTCTGTACTGTACTTAATGAAGATGGGCAATTCAACATTATTGTCCATTTTTACTTCGTTAAACCTTACAAAAACTTGGTCCCCATTGTCGTCGAGAAAGCCAAAATTATAGGCTGGAATTTGAAAACTCCCTAACTCATTTGTTTGGTGTCCGGGTGACGAAAAATCCTTACTTTGATTGTACTTATTCGACAATAAATTCACGTTATTTCTGAATTCAATGCCAAAATCTATATTTTGAGCATTAGTCAACAAACTAATAAAAAAGAAAATACATGTAATTTTTTGTCTCATATCATTGAATTCTAAAATCGTTGTCTAAATTTTCAACCCTTGAAGTAGGTGTTTGCAATCCTTTAGTGATGCGGTTTACATTTTGAATTAAATATGCATGTAATTCAGCCACCATAATGACTTTATCCTTGTTTAAATCGGCATCACCACTCTTTAATCCTCTTAATAAAACATAAGTAAATACCCCATTGCTCCATTCTTCTCCTTCCATGGCATATTCGCCTCCACCTGCACTTGAAATTACTGTGGAGCCATTGCTTTCACGCATGTCTGCAAAAGCCATTTTTGACAATTCAAAAGCGCTAACATCAGTCAGGGACTTGACTTGATTTCCCACTGCCCTAAACACCAGATTAGCATCCGCCAATTCCGTATCACTGGTATCAATTTGATAAGCAGCCTTGTCAATTTCTCCTGAATGACAAGCATCTATAAACATGAGCTTTTTTCTACTTTTCACTCCATCAATTAAATTATCGAAAAAATGAATTGGAATCCCTTTTTCTGCTGGGTTGTTAAAGTCCATATCGTGACTGGCAATAAAATAATCTAAGTGTGCATCCAATACCCCATGACCTGCTATAAAAAGGAGTACCACATCATTTTCATTCGCCGGTTTAAAAAATGCTTGCATGTCTTTTTCACTGGACAATACTACTTGTTCATTGATTATTTTCTTGGTAAAAACTTGGTCAAATTTCCTACTTCTTTTAAAGAATTTAATCATGTCATTAGCATCTTTATCTGCAAAATTTAAATTGTATTGGCTTTGTTGGTATTTTGAACAACCCACCGCAAGTACGTATAAATTCGACTTGACTTGGCGCTCTTTAGATACAACTTGAAAACTTTTTTTGAAGGAAGAAACCCCCATGGAGTTGGTGACATAAACTTGCACCACATTTTTACCAGGGTTGATGCGAATATTTTCGTTTAACTTGGCAGTTTTTGCATTGATCATTTTACCCTCTTTCCCATAAACTGGAACCCCATTCACATTGATGTGACAAGCATGAATTAAATGCTTTTCATCCAAGGCATCAATTGTAATTTTTAATTGTCCATCCTGAGAAATGACACCCGTTTTATTTATTATTTCAAGACTAGGAATGTCGGTAGTAATTGATAAATCTGAAGCAAGTAAACCCATTTTATCCAATCTTTTTTCTCGGGCTAGTTTATAATTCTCAATAATGTTTTCC
>CBDUKB010000295.1:0-3285 GCA_965367695.1 uncultured Putridiphycobacter sp. | reverse complement strand
GATTTACCGGTGAGTGCAATCATTTTTCTATATACCAAAGTTTTACTCATACCTAATGAGTTACTAAAATCTTCAACTCTTAATTCCATATTTCGCCAATTATTTTCAACAAAATCAATAAGTTGAAATAAAAAGTTTTCATCAAGTAATGGCAAGTAATACAAGCTATTAAATTCAAAAGGATTGTTTAAATTTTCAATCAGAAATGCTTCCTTCACTTCTGAACCTAAAACAATAGCTTTATTATCAAGAAAGCAGAGACTATGGGCTAATTTTATGGTATCTTCAAAAAACGCTTTTTCATTGTTAACAGGCATTCCTGTAGCTAATCCAATTTTTATATCAAAATTTAATCTTTCCTGTGCTTTTAATAATTTATTATTATACTTTTTTACTGCAATCGCGCATAAAACAGCTTTATGCGCAGATTTGAATGAGACTAGCGAATTATTATTATTTTGTTTTACTAACCTGCCTTCAAATTGGTATAATATGTTGCTTATAGTTTTAACTGCTTCGTGAATTCTTGATTTTGATTCACTAAAATCAATTAAAGAACGTGTAATAAATTGTATATTCATTAATGTTCTTTGGGCAGGGTCATTGATTATATTAAGTTCTTTTTGTGCTGAATTTACAGGGTCTTCAATCCTTCCAAGAAATGACGCTACAACATTTGGATCCACCTCAATTATTTGGTTAGGAACTTCTCCATGAGCGGAATTATGCATTTTCTTTATAGACTCCTTATTTGGTGCATCAATCAAGCAAAAAGCTATCTTTTTAACATCATCAAACCAGTAAGTTAATCCACGACAATTAAATTCATGTTGAATTTTTAAGTCTTCTCTGTGCAGTTGCGCCACATTTTCGGCAGTTACTAATGCTGAAACATCATGACGATCCATATATATTGGCATACGCTAAATAATTTACTATAAATACAAATTCATTTATGAGTCAATCAGAACCAATTAATCCAACATTTTAATAAAATTGCTCCATGAAACTTTTTTATAGTTTGCTCAAAAAAAGGAATCCATTTTTATAAACTCTTTACCGCAATTTAAACAACTAATTTTATATGCGTACACAATTTTACTATTTTACTAGGTTGCTTTAAGCTAACGTTCTTTTTATTGAAATAGATTTGACATGAACAATATGATTGTTATTTGGCAAATCAATTATTAACTTGAATAAAATTATAGTTTATTCAACTTACTCGTTCCTGTCTTTGTTTTTACAAAATAGATACCCGCCTTTAAGTTTGATAAATCAATCAATAATTGTGTACCATTAATTGTTGATTGCTTGGTGAGTCCAGTTACATTTCGACCGAGTAAGTCGTAAATAACCACTTCAGTTAATTCATTTTCTGCACCCACAATTGTGACTTGATTTCGCGTTGGATTTGGAAAAACTTGAAGCTGAAGCCTTGATTGGATATACATACTTTTTACAGGCGAATACTTAAATTTTCCGTCAAAATCAGTTTGTTTTAAGCGATAATAAGATAAGCCATTATACGGTGATTCATCCCATGCAATATAAGTTAATAGACTATTCGAATTACCCGCACCAACGATCTCTTTTAACAACTCCCATTCGGTTCCATTTATTGAACGTTCAATGGAAAAATAATCATTGTTAATTTCAGCTGCCGTTTGCCAATTAATTTTAATTTTTTCATCATTTAAATTGAGCAGGTTAAAATTCAACAAATCAATAGGTAAAGGAGTTTGTGAAGCATTGATGGTACCAAGTGTAAACCTCAAATTATTTGCAATGGCAGTTACCCCAGTAAATTGATAAACATCACCGCCCAAGGAAGTAGCACCAGCAATTGGGGTTTCATCAATAAAAACACCGTCATTATCTGTATCAATTAACAATCTTAAATCAGATGTTGTAACACTGCCTAATCCACTGAGGTCGAATCGGATGTCTATTGAGCCTACATCAACAGCAGCATTGCTTGTATTCACTTCACTTACGCGCCACACTCTGACAAATCGAGCCTGCACACTTCCTGGTACGTCTGTCATTTCATCTGCCTGTTGCACCCCATTGTCATGACCCCAAAAAAGGAATTCATTATTCCCTAATCCACTTGGATTCAAAATCCTAACAATACCTGTTCCCTGAGCGTCATTGTGTATATTAGCGCCATTTACCCTCCCAATACCTGCCACATCATGGTCATAATCTCCATTCCCAGCATCATCTTCATTGTAAAGATCTTCAGTACCAAGGGTATAATTATACTTGGCGGCCAAATAATTATTAATAATTATTTTTTGCGCTGAATTCATAACGGTATTGAACATAATAATTTCACCTATGCTGCCATTAAAATAAAAATTGGGTGATGATTCATTTTGTCCAGCACCCACCCGGCAAGGTCTGATAGTATTATCAGTCATACCATGCGAATTTGTGGCATCTATGGTTCCATTAATATAAAGTTTTTTACCATTTCCAGTATTTTGATAATCCATCATTTGACCAGCCCAAGCGCCAGCCGTAGAAGTGCCACCAGTTGTTATTTGCCAACTGCTGGGTGTACCAGTCCAAAATTGCCAATTGTTACTTGAGGGTATAGAATACAAAATAAAACCTGCTGTTGCACTGCCGGCTGGGTCATCTCGATTAGAAATAACCGCTTTGTATCCACCGCTTGACGTTACATTAGTGGCTGAAAAAATAGTAAAACTAGCTGGGGTGATACCGGCTGTATACGCCCTTTGAAAATAATGAGATGAACCATTAAAACTAAATGCTGGATACCCGTTTACGCTCGGATTATTAAATACGGCTCCGTTTCCGACACTAAAATCGTACCCATTCCCTGAACCATCAGGCCAGTTTGTAATGGTAGTACCACTTGTCCCTACTACTTTATTGGCATCTAACCACAACACCAAATTAGAGGTTCCGTCCGTTGTTCCAACACCTCCAGGGCCAGTTTGTGAAAAGACGACCTGTATTATTGTAAATGTGCAAATAAGAAACATCAAGCTTTTCATAAAAAGACATTTTAAACACCTTAAAGATGGGGTTTTATGCTGAAATTTTCAACCTCATTAAATGAGATATTACTCATCATTCAAAATTACGAAATGTATTGAGATAAGTTATTTTTCAATCATTTATTTTTATTAAACAGTTCATTTTAAGCCAATGGAATCAAGATAAAAATATCGTAAACCTTTATTATGAAAAAAAAGACAATAAACAATCACAATGATCACTTAAAAATTCCTCAATTTCTTCATTAAATTC
>CBDUKB010000294.1:0-3336 GCA_965367695.1 uncultured Putridiphycobacter sp. | reverse complement strand
AATGAAAAGGTTGATTTAATTTCCTTCTTGCTTACATTAAACGATTCCTCCTTTGTATTCAATAAGAATTACCATTATCCCAACAATTTATTGCGCATCACAGCAGGAAAACAATAAATCAATTGTCCAATGTAAAAACAAATAAAAAATGAAAATATTAAATCTCCTTTTACTTTTGTGTGCTACCTCAACAGGTTTTTCTCAATTGAGTCCAGCCATTACTTCATGGTTACAAAACACAACTTTAACAGGAAATTATTACGTTTCGGGAAATTCGACCTTAATTTCAAATAATACCTTGGTTAATTGTCAAGTGGTGGAATATTCAAGTGATTTTGTGTACGTAAGTACCAAAGGAGTTCCGGCATATCCAACCGGACCGTTTTTAGATGGAAACCCTTCTCAAGCGACAGATCAAGCAGCAATTTTTAAAATTCCATTAAATCCAGTTCAAAATACAGGGACACCAATTGAAACGACTGGCGGCAATATTGGTGTTTTTATTAACAGAGATGGTGTATCGTGGAATACGGCAACGAACTCACTTTGTGGTGGGCCAGGTAACTCACCTTGTCCCGGTGGACCAATGGCGACTATGAGCTGGAACAGAGATGCAGTTCCTTCCGAAATGGATGGTTTCGATTGTTCTAAAGGGCATCCAGCAAATGGAAATTACCACCATCACCAAAACCCTTCGGCATTTAAACTAGATTTAAATGTGGTGTCAAACATCTGTAATTTATATGATGCTGATGGATTATATTCGATTGACAGTAACAGTCATTCTCCATTAATCGGTTTTGCATATGATGGTTTTCCAATCTATGGTGCATATGGATTTAAAAACAGTGATGGTTCTGGAGGAATTACCCGCATCAAATCGGGTTATGCTTTAAGAAGTATCAACGCAAGAACTCACCATGCGGATGGAACAGACGTGGATGATGGGCCTGCAGTAGATGCCACCTATTTTTTGGGCTACTTCAGAGAAGATTATGAATTCATTAGCCATACAGATGAATCATATTTAGACGAACACAATGGTCGGTTTTGTGTGACTCCTGAATATCCAAATGGAACCTATGCTTATTTTTGTACAGTTGATGAAAATTGGAATTCAGCATACCCTTATGCAGTTGGGCCCACTTACTATGGTGTTTCGGCCAACCGTTCTGTGACTGCTGTAAGTGAACCTACTACAATTTATGCCCCTCTGTCTGTTGAACAAGTTACACTTGGTGATTTAAATATAACCATGTTTCCAAATCCAGCTTCAACTATGGTAGCGATTCAAATCAATGGCTTAGTTACTCAAAATATGCATGTTCAATTGATGGATTTAAGCGGTAAAATTATTCAAACCATGACCATCAGTCAAGGGCAAACCATTGCCT
The DNA here is from genome assembly GCA_965367695.1 of uncultured Putridiphycobacter sp. Classification (GTDB taxonomy): domain Bacteria; phylum Bacteroidota; class Bacteroidia; order Flavobacteriales_D; family Crocinitomicaceae; genus Putridiphycobacter. The sequence goes on along the minus strand of CBDUKB010000294.1, from coordinate 1,942 downwards.
ATTTCGATATTCAAACTGTTTATAATGGAACTTACATAGTGAATTTACAGAATGAAACTGGTTCAAAAGCATTCAAGTTAGAGATATTAAGATAAAATATATGGCATTAAAAAAGGCGCTTCTTTTAAGAAGTGCCTTTTAATTAAATGCTTTGTCAGTATTTAATGGATGCCTAAATACAATCGTTCTTTTACGGTCTTTGCGGTCGCGGTGGTTGAGCCCCTCCAACAATCACTTCATTGACTATCCGGTTGACAAAAGTGTACAAATACACATATTGATTTTCATCTAAAATACTTTTCAATTCCTCAAAGTGAGCCAAAGTCAAATCGAGGCGCTTTTTCTCTATCTCAGAATACTGATTTAATAACAATTCACTTTCCGTATTTCTTCCGTTTTCTAATTGGCTAAAATACTGAATTAAATATGTTGCTTGCGCTTCATCAATTTTCATCATCATTTCATGATGTTCCTTCGCTATTTTTTTAAACTCTTGGCTTTGAGTTTTGGTCAAATGCAATTCTTTTTTAGCCATTTCACCTCTTTTTGGTGGCATATCCCCTCCAGGCCTATTGATAAAAATAAAACCAAGTAAAGCCAAGTTCAGTCCTAATAGACATACCGTTAATATTTGAAAAATTGTTAGTTTTTTCATAGCTCATAAAAATTAAAGTCGCGGGTTAATTGCGTGTTTGATTCATTATTTGAAAGCGACTTATTGGATTGATTTACATTTGTAAAACCATACACATTAATCATAAGTACAATGGCCGCTGCTGCTGCTATCCAAAGCAACTTCATTTTAGGTACAATTAATTCCTCATTCACTCTTTCTTGAATCAACTTAAACAAATCGTCCTTTGGTTTCAACGGGCTTAACCCTTGAACACTCGATAATATTTGATCGAAATCTTTGTTTTTCTGCCGCATCATTCTCTTTCTTTATTATTAGACAAGTTGTTTAGTCTAATTCCTTCGCTATCATCAGCTAAATTAATTATTTGTCTTAGATTTTTTTTCGCTCTTTGCAATAAGGACTCCACTGCCTTTAAGCTAGTTTCCATTATATCAGCCACTTCTTGCCTAGGTAATTCTTCTATAAAACTTAAAATGAAAGCTGTCTTTTGACTTTCAGGTAGACTTTGCATGGCGTTAAAAATTAAACCAGCCGCTTCCTTCTTTTCTGCCAATACTTGTGGGTGATCAAAATCAATCTGTATGTCCTCTTCTTCTTTCCACCTTACAAATGACCAACGTTTATTTTTCTTGATGCGATTTAATGCTGTATTCACCGTGATGCGATAAATCCAGGTACTTAGTTTTGCCTCTTGATTAAAGGTCTCAATTTTATCAAATACCTTTAAAAAAACATCTTGGGTAATTTCATCTGCTTCAGCCTCATTCTGTAAATACAATAAGGCAGTAGAATATACATTTGAAACATATAAATCGTAGCAAACCCGATAAGCCTTTTGATCCTTCTTAATTAAAAGCGCTATGAGTGCTTGGTCCGTAATAATTACTTTTTTTATAAAATAAGTGCTTCAAGCATTCTTTTTTGCCAGTTTTGTGATACAAGAATCTTTTTACAAAGGAATATTTCCGTGTTTCTTTTTAGGTAAATGTTGCACCTTGTTTTTCAACATTTCAAAAGAACGGATTAACCTTTTTCGCGTATCTGCAGGTACAATCACCTCATCAATAAAACCATGTCTGGCAGCATTGTAAGGGTTAGCAAACAATTCAGCATATTCAGCTTCTTTTTCTTTCCATTTCTCTTCAGGATTTTCGGCTGATTTAATTTCGTTTCTAAAAATAATTTCAGCAGCTCCTTTCGCACCCATTACTGCAATTTCTGCTGATGGCCAAGCGTAATTCATGTCTGCACCAATGTGTTTCGAATTCATTACATCATAAGCCCCACCGTAAGCCTTTCTAGTAA
>CBDUKB010000293.1:0-3366 GCA_965367695.1 uncultured Putridiphycobacter sp. | reverse complement strand
TCCTTTGGCTTCATTGAAGAACTTTACTGTTCCTTTATTCATTGTTTTAAATTATTTTGTAACCTTAGTGCTACAAATATGCTGCAAAGGTAAGCTACTTATTTATAAAAGATACTGAAATAGTTATTTATTAATTATTTACACCAATTATTTATATGTTTTAATGAAAACTTTACTCCCCTACTGTTCCAATATGAGGTAGTTAAGGCAAATAATACATTTGGCAATGAAAAAATATATTTCATTATATGCTACTGGTCAATAATGTGCAATGAGGATTTACTTGTTTCGCATGCATAAAGCCTTCTTCCCACCAGGTGGTCATCTCTTGCGGGTTGAATATTAAAGGAGTTTCTGTTAAGACTCTGGGTAAATGAAAAAATCGAAGCTGAACATTATTTTGTTTGGCCTTCAATTTCCCAATTGCCAAATCGTCGTGAGATATTTGATCCATCATATGGAAAATAACTTTTAAGGAAGTAGAAAAAGCATTGGTTGAAGGCAAACTATTGCGTACAATTTGTTGGGTTTCTAAAACTATCACATCTATCGCTGTTGCACCCTTATCTATGGCCGTTTGAATGGGTGCATACGCACTAAAGCCACCATCAGCATATTCAAATCCGTCTTTTTCAATCAAACTCATAAATGGTACATAATTAGATGATGCCCATATCCAATCTATAAAATCGTAATATTCACAGTCTAAATTACTTTTCAACTCTTTCTTGTATGTGCTCAAGTTTGACACAGTAACCAGTACTTCTTTGTTTGATTTTTTTAAAGCTTCAAATTCTTCCAAAGTAAAAATGCGGCAAATTAATTTTCGAAGATTTTTACTTTCTCCAAAGGTTTTTCTTCTTCTAAAAAAGGTTCTCAACACATTAAAGTGATTAATGGTTACTTCAACATGACCTCCAACTTTTTTAGTTTGAAAAGGATTGATGTTAAAAATATCTTTCTGACATACATTGGTGAATGCATCCCTGATTTTATCCACTTTTCCCAAAGCCAAATGGCTGATCAATAAGCTTCCAGTGCTAGAACCAACATATAAATCATAGTCTCCACCGCATTCTTTAATCAAATATTCTGCAACACCACCTGCAAAGGCTCCTTTACTTCCACCTCCAGATATTACCAATGCTTTCATAATTGTTTAGTTGGAGAAAAGTGAAATACATTACACATAAATGACATTATATTTATTTTGAAGTTCAATTTTAATTCAAAGTTAATTTTACTAGCCTGTAATAGCATATGCTTAAACAACCGACTAAATCATAATTAAAGCCAGCCATATAAATTTAACTAAAAACTTCCTTTTTTCATTAACTTAAGGCAATTATTATATCATAAAATAGTGCTTTATGAACTTAAGGAAGAAATTAATGTGGCTTGGCATCATTGTCTTGAATATGATTAGTTGTCAATCTAACCAAGAAACTACAATGGTTTATTTGGTACGACATGCTGAAAAAAATTTAGACGATACAACTGATAATCCTGCCTTGACCAAATCTGGAGAAATGAGGGCCCAAAGCTTAATGAAAATTTTACAAAATGAAGCTATTACAGCTGTTTATACGACTAAATTTCAGCGGAATATAAATACTGTTGCTCCCATAGTAAAATCAAAAGGTATTCAAGCAAAACTATACGAATGGAATAAATGGGAACCTATGGTAAACAAGGTTTTAGAAGATAAAAAAAGCACTTATTTAATCTGCGGACACAGTAATAACTTATTACCCATAATTGCTCAATTAGGTGTAAAAACTCAACTTCCACCTATTGGTGACAATGAATACGACAATTTATTTAAAGTTAATATAAATGCGGATTCAACATGGTTAACCATTATTAAGTTCTAGGAATGCACTTTTTATTGTCTTATCCCATGTGTATTCAATATGTGTTTAGGTGCATAAAGATCAATTAAAAAAATTATATTACTTTCGAAGCATGATTCAAAATGTTGGTTTTAAACATGGTATTTTATTACTATTAATTGCTTTATCTATTGTAAGCATAGCTTGTAAAAAGCAAGAGAAGGTATTTTCGAAAATTGAAAATGTAAACGTTGATGCAGTCAATGGTGTTGCCTTTGAATGTTCCTATGATTTTCCATTTATGGATAAGGGTTTGTACGGTTTATGTTGGTCATCAGTAGATAGTATTCCAAAAAAAGGCAATTACACTTCGGTTAATAATACTTTTAATTATGTAGAATACAATGCTGATTTTAATAATGAAACAAAAAGGATTAATGTTAGTGGTTTGCCAAGTGCTTCTAGTTTCAGGGCTCGAGCATACATTACTTTTGAAGGGGGAAGCACTGTATATTCAAAAGAATATGTAGAATTCACAACAGGAATATTTGAAGATTTAGATTGTAATGTTGCAGAGAATTCTCTAATAGTTAATGGTGTTGTTGAACAAATCACTTCTTCAAACTATAGCGAAAATGGTGGATTGGTAATTATTGCTGAAACAAGTCAACATACCATAGATTTGAAATTTCAAGCTATTACGACACAAGAATCACCATATTATGTTAGTTCATATTATTATGCCATTCCCCAGTATGACAATGAAGTAGGAATGTCTATAAAGCATAAAAACACAAATTGCATTTATAGTAATATGGACTATGGAAATTTTTATGTTTACGCTTTGAATTACGAAAATAAATATATCTATATCAAATTCTGCAGCATTGCATTGCAGTCTGGATCAAATTGTCAAGGGAATAATTATTATGAAGGAATGATCAAAGTTGTTTTATAAAGACTTTAAAAAAATAAGGCGGATTCATTCAAAACTTAATTGAACATCCGCCTCCAATAATTAAAATTAATGACTTTGTACTTTGATTTATTGAATACTAAATTTTATCGGTAAAACATACAGCTTATCAGGATTTGTTGCATTGTATAAATCCATTAATGGCATGTCTTTTACTACATTCAATGCAGCTGTATTTAAAGCAGTTGAAATTCCTTCTTTTACAAATACATTTGTTGCTTTTCCATTTTCATCAACTGAAAAGGAAATATACACAACTCCTTCTTCTTTGTTTGCAATTGCATCTTGAGGATAAATTAAATGAGTACTAATCCAAGAAAATAGTTTTAATGAATGTGTAGGTTTAACATTGCCAGCATTCACTGTAATTGGTAAAATAATAACAAGGGCGATCAATAAAAATAACTTTTTCATAATTAAATTTTTTAAGTTCAATTATGGGACGCTTCAAGTTTCAAAAAAGTTACAATTTTTGAATTGATAATGAACATTTGATCATCATGCTATTGATTAATAGTGTTTTATGATTCTTTTGAATTCGATTTAAGGTAGTCGGCC
>CBDUKB010000292.1:0-3377 GCA_965367695.1 uncultured Putridiphycobacter sp. | reverse complement strand
GATGATTTTATCAATGTAAAACTGTCTTTCTGGGCGTGGACCAACAATTGACATGTCCCCTTTGATTACATTCAGAAATTGAGGGAATTCATCCAGCCTGGTTTTTCTTAATATCCTTCCCAAACTTGTAATTCTACTATCGTTTGAACTAGAAAGTTGTGGGCCATTTTCTTCGGAATTGACTACCATGGTACGAAATTTCACAATATTAAATGGGTCCCCATTTAGTCCAATTCTTTCTTGGGTAAAGAACACAGGACCTTTAGAAGTTGTTTTAACGAGTATGCCTAAAAGCAATAGCAAAGGAGAAAGAATAATGAGTGCAAATGTAGAAAAGAACAAGTCAATGAATCTTTTAGTGGCATACTGCCAGTCGGGCATTGGTAATAAGTTTACTTCGAGCAATAAAGCGCCATAAATACTATTCATTTTCACTTGTCCCGCTAAAATATCGTAAGAGTCGGGAATGATATTAATTTTTAAATCATAGGTCGCTAATTGAATGAGGATACTTTGCAGTTTTTGATGGTCAGAACTTTCTAAGGCTATGATTACTTCTTCAAATTTTTCATTTTTTAATATTTGATGGATGTCTTCGATATGTCCTAAAAAAGGCAAGTGTTCGCTGAGTTTAAAATCGTTTCCATTAATGTTGACGTAACCTTTTAAATGATGACCTGAACTTTGGCGTAATTTTTTTAATTCATCAATGACTTCAACCGCTTTTTCACTTCCACCAATAATAAGGGTATTAAAACCAACTTCACCGGAATGTATTTTTTTAACTTGGCGGGTGGTAATGAGCAAACGGGGAATGAGGGTTAATCCGAAATGCAAAGCGAACAATACGAAGAGCAATTTATAATATTGATAGTAATTGTAAACTTCATCATCAATTAATAATACGAAGAACACCAATACTGTTACAATGACCGAGGAAATTAGGGTGTCTTTTAAAATACGAATTCGGTACAGGCGCAATACATTTCGATAAGTGCCTTGCATGGCATAAAAAAGCATCCAAAAACTAGGGACAATTAATAAGCCTAAAAAGAATCGGTTATCGAATACTACAGAATCAAATTCGATATAAATATCTCGATAAACAAAAAACAAGGTCCAAATTACTAAAGCAGCAATTAAATCTGATGCAATAAATAAGATGGTTTGTTTTTTTTTCGACATCTTTAATTAATAAGAAACGATTCTAATATTATCTAAATAAATGACACCTTCTGTATTTCCTGAATCTAACAAGCCATACAAATAGTATTCATAATAAGTGGCAAAAGAATTTAAGTTGATCCAATATTCAAGGGGAAAGTAAATATGCTTCCATTCGTATTTATCAGCATTGGTTCTATAAACCCCAACATGAGGAGCATTGATTGATTCAACCCCATCTGCTGTTATTTCAACAATACCTAGGGTAAATGAATTGGTTGATAAGTAGTCCAGTTCTAGGTAGACTGTATTTTTTTTAATGAGGAATTTTTGGTTGGTACTAATTTGAAATGAGGTATCGAGTGTTGATAGTTTAATCATCCCACAATTGTTACCATATTTTACAATTTCTGGATAATCATCTTTTGAAATGCTGACAATTTTGGTGGTGTCCTCTGCATAGAATAAGCTGAAAATATTACCGGTATCTTCAAAATCTTCTTTACCAGCAAAGTTTAGGTCTGCTTTATAAGTAAATGAAGGTTTAACCACCGTTTTTTCTTCTTTTTTTAAGGTAATAGTGGTTGTATAGGATTTATAAAACTCATAATTTTTTCTGAAGCTACCTTCACCATTCGTTTTAATTCCAGCAAATACTTGTAATTCGTGCACTCCTTCTTCGAGAATAGGCATTTTTAAAGGTATTTCCCAAGTTCCCATTGATTTTCCATCTAAATAAACCCATGCATCAACAATCTCTTCCGAATTTTCTCCTTCAACAGTGGGGTTGGTGGTAAAAGTATATTCATCAATCACCAACCAAGCGGGTGTTAAGTCGGGTTGGCAAGCTGTGATAAAAATGAAAAAACAAGCGAAGTAAAATATTTTCATGCAATAGATTTTAAAAGTCAACGGAAATTTCGATTAATTATTTTCTTGAATTCGATTTAAATTTGCGTCAACGTCCTGCATGATTAAATGCGCTATTTTAAGGGCTTGAAAACCATCTGAAATAGTAACAATTGGGGTTGAATTATTGTTGATTGCATTTGCGAAGGCGCTCAATTCTTCTTTAATGGCATTTATTTCACCAACTTTAGGTGAAAATATTTCAATTTTCTTTTTGGTCTTCCCGTCTGCCATTTCTAATACAATGTCAAAAGGGTCAGCTTCTGCTTGCAGGGTGGTTAGTTTTACAATCTCCGTTTTTTTGTTTAAAAAATCGACAGAAATGTAGGCATCTTTTTGAAAAAACCTTGATTTACGCATGTTTTTCAAAGAAATACGGGAGGCCGTTAAGTTGGCGACACAACCATTTTCGAATTCAATTCTTGCATTGGTAATATCGGGTGTTTCGCTCACTACCGCTACGCCGGAAGCGGAGATTCTTCGCACCGGTGATTTCACCACACTCAATACAATATCAATGTCGTGAATCATCAAGTCTAACACCACAGGCACATCAGTACCTCTGGGGTTGTATTGTGCCAATCGGTGAGTTTCAATAAAACGTGGTCCATTAAAAAATTCACTGGCATTGGTAAATGCCGGATTAAATCTTTCTACGTGTCCTACTTGAACCGTTACTTGGTGTTTTTCTGTAAGTTCAGTTAATAAGGCAGCATCTGCCACACTATTAGTAATAGGTTTTTCAACAAATACGTGTACTCCTTTTTCAATGGCATTTTTTGCAATATCGAAATGAGAAAGGGTCGGTGTTACTATATCAATACAATCGACAGCATCAATTAATTGATCAATATTGTTAAAGCGGGTTAAATTAAATTCTTTCGCTGCAAAGCTTGCGTTTTCTTCATTTGGGTCGAAGAAACCAACACAATTATAGGTTGACTTCAGTTCATTGATTAATCTCGCGTGGATTTTCCCTAGATGTCCGACACCAAAAAGGCCTATTTTGAGCATGCAGTTATTTTTTTACAAATTTAATTGACAAAGGCAGTATTCCCAATTTTACTTCACCTTTATTTAATTTTAATTTAAAACTATTTTTATACTAAAAAAGTTCGGATCTTGTTGTACAGCATTTCAGGTGCTTCTGCATGTACCCAATGACCTGCATTTTCAATGGTGTAAATTTCTAGGTGTGAGAATTTTTGGTGTAAGAGGGGATAATCGGATTTTAAAATATAATTAGATAGCGCGCCTCTTATCATGAGGGTAGGCGTATCAATGGTACCAAAATAAACTTCTTC
>CBDUKB010000291.1:0-3385 GCA_965367695.1 uncultured Putridiphycobacter sp. | reverse complement strand
CCTTTACCGCAAAGGCTAAATTTAATTTTAAAAAGTTTTACGAAATAACGTATGAGTCTCAAATGTTAATGGACGATTTAGTGGATTTAGAATTAGAGGCAATTGAGCGAATTCTGAATAAAGTAAAAAATGACCCAGAACCAGACGCTGTAAAAAGAGAAGAAATTGAAACTTGGGAGTTATTATATAAAACGGGTAAAAAAGGAAGAAGGACTGGTCTTGGATTTACTGCTTTAGCAGATGCCGTTGCAGCTTTGGGGTTTGCTTTTGATGCGGATGAATCTGTTCAAATAATAGAACAAATAATGCGTGAAAAGTGCAAGGCAGAATTTGATGCCTCAATTGATATGGCCATTACAAGAGGAAGTTTTGAAAATTTTGATCCAGCTATTGAAAATACTTCTGAGTTTATACAAATGCTCGCCGAAGAATTCCCAGTATTATATGAGCGCATGATGGCAAATGGTCGAAGAAATATATCGATTAGTACAGTTGCACCAACAGGTAGTTTAAGTATGCTTGCGCAAACCTCTTCGGGTATTGAGCCAGTTTTTATGCTTTCCTATTCAAGACGAAGAAAAATTAACCCAGAAAATAAAAATGCAGTCGTGGATTTTATAGACGAAATGGGTGATCAATGGGAAACTTTTGAAGTTCACCACCCAAAATTAAAAGAATGGATGGCTATTTCTGGAAAGTCAGCTATTGAAAAAAGTCCGTATGCTGGATCAACCGCAACTGAAATTGATTGGATGAAAAGAATTCAAATCCAATCAATTGTTCAAAAATATGTGACCCACTCCATTAGTTCAACTATTAATTTGCCGAATGACGTGACAGAAGAACGGGTGAGTGAGATTTATTTGAATTCATGGCTAAAAGGTTTGAAAGGTATTACCGTTTATAGAGATGGCTCGAGAAATGGCGTACTGGTGTCGACAGATGAAAATAAGGAGTCCACCGAATTGAATGCCCTTGTACCTCCAAAAAGACCAAAACAAATTGATGCTGAAATATTGCGCTTTCAAAATAACAACGAAAAATGGATTGCGGTAGTCGGTTTAATCAATGGAAAACCTTATGAAATTTTTACGGGTAAAGCCGAAGATTCTTTCTTTTTACCAGCTTGGGTTGAAAAAGGATTTGTAATTAAAAACAAACAAGAAAATGGTAAGACAAGGTATGATTTTCAATATTGTGATAAGGAGTCTTACCGCGTAACAATCGAAGGTTTGTCTCGTTCTTTTGACAAGGAATTTTGGAATTATGCAAAATTAATTTCAGGTGTACTGCGTCACAATATGCCCCTTGAATTTGTTGTTGATTTAGTGTCTAATTTAGACCTGCATCACGATAACATTAATACTTGGAAAGCAGGAGTTGCACGGGCACTTAAAAAATATATAAAAGATGGCACTGTGGCGGCTGATCATACCTGCGAAGAATGTGGCGACAAACAAGGTTTAATTTATCAAGAAGGATGTTTGACTTGTAAGAGTTGTGGATATTCTAAATGTGGATGATTTAAACCTAGTTAAAAGTGTGTAATACAAAAAGGCTATTCTAATTTGAATGGTCTTTTTTTTAATTATTAAAATGCATAAGGTTGATAATCTTGTCTATTGCTAAGATGTTAATTTTTTTTCCGCTTAATTGAATGATGCCCTTTTTTTGCATATCGGCTAAGGTACGTATTGCCGATTCAGTAGTGGTGCCAGCAATTCCAGCAATATCGGCCCTGGTTAATTGAACAGCAATGTTTTTTGTTTCATTTTCATAGCCAAACTTTTCAATTAAATACATTAAAGTATAAGCCATGCGTTCAAGTACCGTGTTATGAACAAAGTTGGTTAATAAGGTATCAGTCCGGTTTAAATTATCGGACATTAATTTTAATGCTGCCAAAGACATTTTGCTATTGTCTTCCATTGTGGCCAAAAAATTTTCGATTGGAAGTACACATATCATAGTGTCTTCTATTACTGTTGCTGTAAACTGACAGGTATCTTGACCAAATAATGAGTTATAGCCAAAAATTTCACCTGGTTTGGCAAATCGTAAAATTTGTTCTTTACCATTTCCACCAAGTTTAGATAGCTTGACTTTACCCTTGAAAATACAATACAAACCATTAGAATAATTACCTTCATGAAAGATAACAGTTCCTTTTTTAAATACTTTATGTTCTTTATTGATACCTACTTTCTTTTTTTCTATGGACGAAAGCATACAGAACATTTTATTGTCGTTAGGGCAAGTGTCACAAGTTGGAAAAGTGGTTGTCAAATTAAAATTTATTAAGTCAGCCAAAATTAACAGAAAACCAGCTGGTATTTGTTGGTGTATATCAATTCCGGATATGATATTCCTCACCTTTTATAAAGGTTTTGATAAGCGGTGAAACCAAGAATATCAAACTAGTAAAAATGGAGATACCAGCTGCAATAAATACAATGACATAGTATTTCGCATTTTCATAGATTTCGCTTGTGGAAATTGGGATGGAACTATTTTTATGAATAGCAGCAATAATACCGACGAAAATCAAGGAAATAAAGAAAACAAGCAGGGAAATATTTAAGACATAAAAAGCCCGGATTTGCCATTTTTGATGCCTTTCCTGCTTTTTTAAATGACCTGAAATAAAATAAACGGATGCGAGTAAAATCATGGTATTAATGCCAATGGTGGTCCCCATGGAATGAGCCACTGTAATATGGGTGCCATGCGTGTAAATATTAAATGCGGGAATGGACATGATAAGCGCCAGAACAATGTTTATAAAAACCCATAATTCACTCGCCATTAAAAAACGAAAGGCCATGGCGTGTTTTTTTACTTGTGCTTTCTTAAGCGTTTTTGCCCATTGGTATAAAATATTAAAAAAGATAATCCATTCTGTCATACTTACCGCATAAGCTACCACCCTAATCCAAGGTTGACTAGGGATGAGGTAAGTGTGATGTGCCCAGCCAAACATTAAGTTTGTCAAGCCTAAGAAAAAGAAGAAGAATGCCATTTTTCCCCTTCCTACTTGATCATCATTTTTTATTTTCGACATTAAATATATGGCTGTTCCATACACCAACATATTCCAACTTCCTACAAAAGAGCCATAAGATTTCCATTGAATTGAAATGTCTTTGATAAAATCCTTTCTTATTTCACCGAAAATCCAAAAATGAGCTTCTGTTAGATGGTAAATCATGAAAAGCATACCAACACCCCACATCCAAAAATAAACAGGCCAATTTTTGACAACATTCACCATTGAAATAAAATAATTGATACCAAATAAAACCCAACCAATTAAAATAAAAATGATTAATAAGGGAAAAAATTCTAAATATTCTCTTCCGCCCAAATTACCAGTTAGTACACTGAT
>CBDUKB010000290.1:0-3390 GCA_965367695.1 uncultured Putridiphycobacter sp. | reverse complement strand
ATTTACGCCAGATTTAATGCCTTCAGATGTCATTGGAACTTCTATATTTAATTTAAAAACCTCGGAATTTGAATTTAAAAAGGGCCCTATTTTCTCCAATATTATTTTGATTGATGAAATAAACAGGGCCCCAGCAAAAACGCAAGCTGCTTTGTTTGAGGTAATGGAAGAAAGACAAATTTCTTATGATGGGATAGTCTACAAAATGACCTTACCGTTTTTAGTATTAGCGACTCAAAATCCAGTTGAACAAGAAGGAACTTACAATTTACCTGAAGCACAATTAGATCGTTTTTTGTTTAAAATTAAAATTACTTACCCGACCCAAAATGAAGAGTTTGAAATACTAAAGCGTTATAAAAACTACAATGCTTCACCAAATGTAGATGACATTACTCCAGTATTTGACCCTGCTTCCTTAAAGGAAATTCAAGCAGTGATTGAACAAATTAAAATTGAAGACCAATTACTTACCTACATCACTCAAATAACAGAAAAAACAAGAAATCACGGCAAAATATACTTGGGAGGATCCCCAAGAGCTTCCCTATCAATGTTAAAAAGCGCCAAAACTTTTGCCGCCATGCGTGGTCGTGATTTTGTGATTCCAGATGACATTCAATATGTGTGTAAACACGTTTTCAATCACCGCATGATTTTAACCCCAGAAGCCGAAATGGAGGGCTTAACAGTAGAAGATGTAATAGAAGAAATAATTCAAGAAGTTGAAGTTCCAAGATAGATGAAGTTTTTTTCCTCCATATATTTTACGAATTGGTTTTACATAGCTTTATTGTCGATTGTATTTACTTTTATCATGGCATTTCCATTTCCTTTCCTTATGGTTATTGCCCAAGGAGGCATCTTCTTAATGATTGCCATCATGGTCTTGGAGTTAATCATTTTGTTTGGCCCAAAAAAAACACTGGATGCAGAAAGAAAGGTGAACAATCCAATTTCAATGGGTGATGAAAATATTGTTGAACTGAAAGTTTTAAACCATTACAAATTACCTGTTCGGATTCAAATATTTGACAATGCCCCAGCTCAATTACAATTGAGAGATTTATCCTTTGTTTTTATTTTAAATACCGAGAAAAGTAAACGTGTTCGTTATGCTATCAAACCTACTGAAAGGGGTATTTATAGTTTTGGGGACATTTATATTTATGCATCTGCTTTTTTACATTTTGTTCAAAGAAAAATAAGTATTGAACAATCCAATGATGTGGCCGCTTACCCATCCATTCTTCAAATGAAAAAAATGGAATTAAAAGTGTTCACAAAAACGGCTGCTCAAGGCATAAAAAAAATTAGACGACTGGGACATAACAACGAATTTGAACAAATAAAAAACTATGTGCAGGGAGATGATTTTAGAACCGTTAATTGGAAGGCAACAAGTAGGCGAAATGAGTTGATGATGAACCAATACCAAGATGAAAGGTCACAAAACATTTATTCTATTATTGATAAAAGCAGGACCATGCGCATGCCTTTTGATGGACTTACTTTGCTGGATTATGCTATCAACTCTACTTTAGCTTTTTCAAATGTAGCCATGAAAAAAGGAGACAAAGTAGGTTTACATACATTTTCAAATAAATTGGGAACTTTTTTAAAGGCAGAAAGAAGTACTGTTCAATTAAAGAGAATAATAGAAACGCTATATAGCCAAAAAACACATTTTTTAGAGGCCGATTACAATTTATTGTACAGCAACATTAGAAATAAAATAAAAGGGCGAAGCTTCATCATGTTGTATTGTAACATTGAATCAGAATATACTTTAAAAAGAATTTTACCACACCTCAAACGCATCAACAAAAATCATTTATTGGTTTTGATATTTTTTGAAAATACAGAGATCAATGAAGTGATTCAAACAGTACCGAAACATGTAGGAGATATTTACCTTAAAACATTTGCAGAGAAATACAGAATGGACAAGAAAAGAATTGCATTAGAATTAAAACGAAACGGCATTCAAACCATTTTAACTACGCCAAACAACTTATCGGTGGCAACTGTTAATAAATACCTTGAAATGAAATCTAGGGGCTTAATTTAAACCCTTATTGCTATCTTTATCCCATAAATAATTCCTCGAAATGAAAACCATCAATTTACTTTTTTTTACTTGCCTATTTTTTACTGCAAATGCACAATTTGAAATCACCCTTCAAAAAGCGGAAGCTCTGGCGGATGTTCCATTAAATTGTATTGATAAGGAATATCCAAATAAATTAGGCCAAGTATTAAATGAAAAAAGTGATTTAAAATCACCCAAAACTTTACACCCGGTTTTTTATGGTTGTTTCGATTGGCATTCTTCAGTGCACGGACATTGGTTATTGAGCAAATTTATCAGCGATTATCCGGCTACAAACTTGAGTAATAACATTGCTAGCCAATGGGATACTCGTTTTACTACGGTTAACTTTATCAAGGAGGTAAATTTTTTTATGATTGCCAATAACAGCAATTTTGAACGAACTTATGGTTGGGCTTGGTTGCTAAAACTACAGATGGAATTAAACCAATCAAAACACAAAAATGGACCAGAATGGGCAGCAGCAATGTTACCACTCACCAATACCATTGTCAAAAAATACAAGGAATTTTTACCCAAATTGGCCTATGCCATTCGTGTAGGAGAACATACCAATACCGCATTTGGACTGTCCTTTGCTTTAGAATACGCAAGGGCGGTTAAAGATACGGAGTTTGAAAACTTAATCATTGAAAAAGCGAAGTACTTTTACTTAAATGACAAAAATGCACCTATCAACTGGGAACCAAGTGGATTTGATTTTTTGTCGCCAACGTTAAGTGAAGCAAATTTAATGGCTGATGTATTAAATGAGACTGAATTCAACAAGTGGATCAAAGCTTTTTTGCCGAATATTTTAAAAAGTAAATTTGCTTTGGCACCTGGAATCGTTAATGACAGAACGGATGGTAAATTGGTTCATTTGGACGGACTAAACTTCTCAAGAGCTTGGTGTTTGTATCGCTTATCGAAACACCTACCGAAGCAAAAAGACCATTTAATCAGCATAGCCGACAATCATATCAAAGCTTCCATGGAGCAAGTCATTGGCAGCGATTATATGGGCAGTCATTGGTTGGCTTCCTTTTTGGTGTATGCATTGGATATGCGCAAGGAAGCAATTCAATAACTCCCTTACTGCTGAATCAAAATTCTTTTGGTACTCACCCCATTATTAGAACTGACTTTTAAAAGTAACAATCCACTTGTTGCTGTTTCTAAATTGATTTCCATGAATTGCTTATTCAATTCGTAGTTTACTGGAATACTTTGCCCATCATGTTAAAGACTTCCATCTTTATGATGTCATTGTTACTTTCAATTTGAATATAAAAATT
>CBDUKB010000289.1:0-3392 GCA_965367695.1 uncultured Putridiphycobacter sp. | reverse complement strand
TTTATCCATGTGACGACCAATTAATGCACCAGCAGTGCCACCAACTGCGGCGCCAATTAATACACCAACTGCAGTATTGCCAGCTTTGTGTCCAATAAGACCTCCAAGAGCTCCACCGGAGGCAGCACCTATAACTCCACCTTTAAAGGCTTTACTTGTACCGCATGATGTAAGTGCCATACTGCTTGTCAGTAATGCAATCAACGCTAATTTTACAAAGGATTTACCTTGGTATTTCATTTCTTTCATGTTAGGGATCATAATAATATTTTTTGTTGTTTGCTTAAAGATAGCAACAATGCAACCAAAGTATTGATTAATAATAAAGTTTGTTGTATTGAATACTTAAAATGCTTTACTATAAGCTGTTACTATGTTAATCGTCTTGAGCTGGTTCAAATATTATTGGCATAAAACTTAGCATGGATGTTTTTCAGTCCCCAAAATGTGTAATGATTACGCAATGCAATAGGAAGAAGAAATAACCATTTAAAAAATAACATTAGCAACTATATTCTTTGTGTTATTATCGTTCAAATGGATGAATTAATAGGTATAAATACTTCATAAAGTAGGTTTTATAAAGATTTAATCCATTGTCTTACTGATTGTATACAATAAAATAATATCTTGTATAAAAAAAAATATGCGACATCAAACAATCCTTTTTATTATTCTCAGTATTATATTCCTCGGTTGCAACTCAGCCCCTTCATCTGCTACTTTGATTAAAAGCCATAAAATAGCTGCCAATGAAAAATTTGATCAATTTTATAAATGCTTTGATATTGCTTTAAATACACCTCCCATCACTGAAGACAATGTAAATTGGATTGGGAATTCACCACCTGTTATAAAATATGGTAGTAGCAATGTTTATCAAGTAGGAATTGAAAGCTTTAAAGACCTAGCTCAACCTTTGGATGTTCCATTTGATGGTACTAGAAGGAGAGAGCATGCGGATATGGCTCAATTGTTTGGCATTGATTTAAGCAGTAAAAAAGTAGCACACAACTATAATATTGATGCAAAATATAGTTTTCATGAAGTAACAGAAGAGCCTGGAGATATTTGTAGCGAAGCAATCATGCATTTTTTAAATTGCAAGTATTTATTAATAAATAGAATTAATGAACATCAAAAAGCATCACTTATATCTGAAACTGTGTATGAAGAAGGTTATGGAAAAGGCGACGTTTTAATTTTTGATGTCGAGGCTGCTAAGTTGATCGGTGGATTTACAGTTTTAGCAAAAAGTGACCGTCATATGAGTATCAACGAAAATGCTGATGTTTATAACAATTTAAATGCCGATTTAGAAATGAACATTTATGACCATATTAAAGCTAAATTCCTATCCCTTTCTCCAGAATTAAAAGAAGTGGGAAGCTTTGATTTTTGATAAAACATCATTTATTGTAAATCAACTATTCATTTAGTTGTTAAATCAGTTTAAAAAATCAAAAATGTTGACTTTTGTCATTCAGTTTGGTATTAATAATTAGTACCTTCAATGTATAAAAAAGAGAGTAATATGAAAAATGTAGTTTTATTAGATTTCACAACTGAATCACTTGAAGCACTTAATTATGCCGTCGGTTTTTCGAAAGCCATTAATGGTAAGTTGGATATATTAAATGTGTCTGACGGTGCTTATGATCTTGAAAATGAGCAACGTTTACTAGAGATTCAAGATGAATTTTCAAGTGAAACCATTGAAATTAATATTGTAGAGTTAATTGGTCATGTGGAAACAACCATTAAAGAATATATCAACGCAGACAATATTGGTTTTGTTTTCGCTGGGACGCATGAGTTGAAATTAATGGAACAGTTTTTTTCTAGCCGTGCCTTACATCTAATGAATCAAGTAAAAGCTAACTTCTTATTTATCCCACACAACCTAAAAAAGTACAAGCAAATAAATCGGGTATTACTTCCTATTCTTGAAGATAAAAAGTCATTACAAAATATTGAAGAGTTGAAATATCTACACCATTTTATGAATTTAGAAATCGTGTTAGGAAGTTATAAGTCAAAAAATCAAGAAGTGATTCAAAACTTAGTGGTAGCTTCAAAACTATTAAGTAGCGCAGGTATCAAACATACTGAGTTGACTTTAGGTGATAATGAAAATACATTAAAAGAACAATTGACTGAATTGGCTACACTTGGGAAGGCCGATTTGATTTCAATCGTAAATTTAACCGAAGAGTATATTTTCAACTTTAAAGAAAAAAGTTTTGTTGAAGATATTATTAGAAATGAGGAAGGACTTCCAATACTGGTTATACAAAATCAAAACCTTTCAGAATTTAGTAGCTTTCACACAATGGGTGGTTATTAATGAAAAAAGAAGTTTGATAGAAAAGGTGATTCGCAATTATTGAGAGTCACCTTTTTACTTAGTTAATTTTACCAGTTAAAGTAACTTGTTAAGCTTTTAATTTGGGTTCAAAATTTGCTTCAAATTCTGCCTCATTGATGTAAAAACGGTGCTTTGTTTGTCTGTTTAGAAAAATGTGACGCACTTCGAATTCATTTCCTTTGCCAACTGCTAGTAATTTACATTTACCTTTGTAGGAATAATTCTTATTATTGAATTGAGAATCTCCTTTTAGTTGAAATCCAATATTTTCATACCTAGGTTGGGCCCAATCAATTTGATACTCCTTGTTATTTTCATCTAAAAAAAATATTTTTTGTTTTTCTTCAATTTCCTTAGTGATTTGTTTGACTAAAATTTCCATAATTGATTTAATTTATAGCTGCTAATTATTTGCTAAAAGAATAATAAAATTCTTTTCAAGCAAAGCATTTACATGGTTTGACAAGATTAGTCATAAATTAGTTGATAGCAAAAAAAAGGTCTCTCAAAATGAGAGACCATTTTATTCTAAAAAATTATATACTACAACTTAAAGTACTGATACTTTTACTGCGTTTAAACCTTTTTTTCCTTCTTCAAGATCGAATTCAACTTTGTCTCCTTCTCTTATTTCATCCACTAATCCTGAGATGTGTACAAAATGTTCTTGTTCCGTTTCGTCTTCAAGAATGAATCCAAATCCTTTGGCTTCATTGAAGAACTTTACTGTTCCTTTACTCATTATTTTATTGTTTATATGTAGCCTTAGTGCTACAAATATGGTGTCAAAGGTACACTACTCCAATCGATAAAAGGTTAAAATTCAACTTTATTAGTAGGTCTTTAGTATTACAATTAATTCGTAAGTGTATTAGACCCTTATAATCAGAGGTATTGCCTAATTATTTTTAATATAAAATAGATTAAAATAATTTTGTTTTTTATCTTAACACTTTGAATATTAGTAATATTTTTAGAGTTAAATACTAAGTTTCGCTATTTTTAGCCCATGAAATACAGATTG
>CBDUKB010000288.1:0-3399 GCA_965367695.1 uncultured Putridiphycobacter sp. | reverse complement strand
TTTCCTCTGCTTTTACCTTTTCAATTAAAGCCAATATATATTTTAAAATCGCTAAGTTGTTGAGGTTTTTATTGATTTCTTTGTTGAGTTTGTATTGAGGAATTTGTTCGGTTATAATTTGATTTAGTTGCAAAGTAAATTTGCCTATTAAATCACTAATTCCGTCAATGGTCGCTTTGTTAGGGCTATTTTTTTGAGCGAATTCATTTTTTTCAACATATTTTAAAACAGTTTTGGAAGCTTCTGTCATTTTACTTAATTGATCAACCTTGCTCAAAGTCCTTTTAAAAAAACCAAATACACCATTAGACTTATTGGCAAAATCCTCATCTTTTAATTGATTTGACTCAATTAAATGAATTGCAGACGCTGCAGTTGAAGTCAGTTCTTGCATGATAATGGCATTTTCTTTTTTCAAGTTTTCGCCAATACTGATAAAGTCCTCTTCATTTAAATCTTTTAAATGTTCAATGGCTTCCAAGGCATCTTCCTTTAAGAGCATGCTTGTAAATTCAAAAATGTCTCTTTTGATATTCCAGGACCTTTCATTGTCTAGATTATGATTGGTGTAGAGGAGTAGGAGCCTAGTCAATTTTTTATTTCTACCAATTTCATCCATCAACAAATCAGTAATGCTTTGTAAAAAACCTGTAGTATCCATTTCCACATTAAAATCTACGGAAATATCTAAATCCTTCGCAAAAGTCCTGATAATTTTATGGGTAAACTTATCGATTGTCATCACCGAAAAACTGCTGTAATTATGCAGTATTTTATTGAGTATAGCTTTTGCCCTATGTTCAATTAGATCAGGTGATAATTTAATATTTTTAGCGGTGTTTTTTAAAAACTCATGTTGTTTTGGGTTTTTTAAATGATTTACTTGACTCAAATCTATGAGGGCAGACAGTACTCTTTCCTTCATTTCGTTTGCAGCTTTATTCGTAAAAGTCATTGCTAAAATTGAACGGAATTTCAATGGGTCCTTGTGATGTAATACTATTTTTAAATAGTCTTGAACCAAGGTATAAGTTTTACCAGAACCGGCAGAAGCGTTGTATATTTTTAAAGGTTGTACTTGAGTTTGCATGGTTCTTTGAAAATAAAACCTAATTTATTGAAATTATATTAATTTTATAGAAATAAAGGAATTAATTATGAAATCAAATGGCTTAATTTATCTGGTTTTCATTTTCATGTTAACGGCTTGTAATCAAAATGATAGTTTTTACATGGAAGCTGCTTCAGCGAATGGACTTTCCATAGGGAGTGGTATTTATGTGGATGCTTTGCAAATAGGGAAGATTGAAGATGTGATGGTATCTGACGAATACAAAGTAGTATTTAAAGCAGGGGTAAATAAAGGTTTAAAAATCCCGAAAAATTCAAAGTTCAAAAATGTATTAAATCATGATTTGAATGAAAGAATTATTGAAATAGAGCTTGGTAATGGGTATGAATTATTAAGCCCTCAGGATACAGTAATGATTAAAAAGCATCTTCATGAAATAGTTGATTCCTTAGTCGAAACTGTCAAAACAACCCTTTTCGATAAAATCAAAGATAAAGTAAATGAACAGTTTGAAGATGAATAAGCTTTAATTCCTATTTTCTTCTTCAAACCATTCTACAAAACTATTGTCTGTTTCCTGTAATTTGGCATACTTTAATTGAACATGAGCAGGCAAATTATCAATTATTCTTTGAACCATGTCAATCAACATGTTTTCTGCAGTTGGTTGATAATCACAGAGCATTATTTTTGAGAAACCGTTTTCTACTTCCGTATACTTTTTATGGGGTGTTTGGCCATTAACTAATAAACAATGATCAAAATGCTCCACCACATTTGTTTTCACAATTTTTTTTAAGTCAGAAAAATCAATAATCATCCCGTTTTTCACTGCTTCCAAGTCCTTTATTAATGGGCCTGAAATAGACACGGTTAGTTTGTATGAGTGACCGTGTATGTTTTTACATTTTCCGTCGTATCCCCAAAGTACATGGGCTGTTTCGAAATCGAAGATTTTTGTAACTCTTAAGTTCATTAAATAATTTTTTAAAGTGGTTAATTATGAAACACTGTTGATGCTTGTTGCAAATCTATTAAAAAATTATCAATAACGTGCTTTTTCACATGCATCATGGTCACTATTTTCCACCACTTCGGATTATTAAAATCGTCGGCAACGAGGTGATATTTTTTAGCTACTTCAATCGGCACATAGTTGGCATCCATGGTCACAATATTCATGAATGGATTTCTATAGTAAGGGATTTTCAATTCATCCAACTTTTCACAAATACGGTCTGTTCTGTCAATTAATCTTTCCATTTGGTATTGCCATCCAGCAGATCCATGTGTCATCAAAATCATCCACATAGAAACTGCATTCGCACCCGAACGAGATCCACATAAGGTAAAATCAGTTCCCTGAACATAAGATGCCTCTTCGGTTTGTGCATATTCCATTAGGCCTTTTCTAGCCAAAAATATTCCAGTACCATAAGGGGCTTGTAACATTTTATGGCCATCTAATGTGATGGAACTTACCGCTTCATTTTTAAATGTTAATTGACAATCGGGATTGGTAAAGGGATATATAAAACCACCAAAAGCGGCATCTACATGTACAAAATAATCTTCAAAATGATTTTTTATAGTATTTAGAATGGGGGTGGGAACATCAATACTACCATACATAGTAGTTGCCATGGTTAAATGGATAATTAAATATTTAATTCCTAATTTTTTTTGTTCGATTAATTGATTATTGAGATCAACTAAGTCCCAATTTCTATCCTTGTCAATTTTTATGGTAATGGGCTTAATGTTTAAAATATTACAGCCTTTATAAGCAGAATAATGGACATCTTCAGAAAAAACCAATCCAATTTCTTCTAATTTGGCTTGCTTTTCTTTCATGAAATAATTTCTGTAAATCCATTGTGCTTGGATGTTTGCTTCAGTTCCGCCTGGTGCAACATAGCCATCATACGAACCTGGCTTTGCCCCTAAAATTTCTTCGGCGCAAATTCTTAAAACATCTACTTCTATTGCTTGGGTTCCCGAAAAATAAGATTCTCCTTTGCTGTAGGTATGACAGCCAATATGGTTTGGATTGGAAATTAAAGTTGATAGGAAGGGAGCATCCTTTAAAAAGGGCGCATTGAAATAAAACTGCTCTTGATCTAAATAGGTTGCTGGTAACCCTAAAATTGGTTCGTCTTTATAATTTAAATTATTTTCTAAAGCCTCAAATATTCTTGATTTGATTGTTTTAAAAGGTAATTTTTTCCAATGCATAACCGTATGTTTTTTGCAAAGGTAGGGCTTGTTATTTATTAAAAACTAACATATGTTAGAAATGAGACAAAAATATGGCTGATTGTTGAGCA
>CBDUKB010000287.1:0-3501 GCA_965367695.1 uncultured Putridiphycobacter sp. | reverse complement strand
GCAAACAAACTAGGAACATAATTAAAAAGCCATTACAAATGAATGCAATGGCTTTTAGTTTTAACTATTTGAGGTTATTTACACCTTATATTTTACTTATTTTTTGTCTGAAAATACTTCCTGTTTCGTCAACCACATCAATGATGTACAAACCTACTTCTAAACTTGAAATATCAATGTTTTGTTGGTATTTAGTTTTCAAGGTTAATTGACCACTTAGGCTATAGATATTAACAATTGCTTTATCTGTCAACTCCTTGTTCAAGGTAATTACAATTTCATTGTCTGCAGGGTTTGGGTAAACGGAACCAACTACTTTGTTGGAAACAGTTTTATCAGTACCAGCAACCCCACTTAAACCATATCTTTCCATGGTGGTCACAGGGGTTAATGAAGAGTTAATTCGATTGTATCCTCCTAATATATAAATATAATCATCTATTAAAAATTGAGCAGGAGCAAATCTTGAAAAGCCAGAGTGAGGTGGCAAAGCTGTCCAGTTGTTTGCTATTGGATCATATTCCCAAAACTCTCCGGTTGCAAATCTATTGTGGTTCACATCTGTTCCACTTAATGCATATCCTTTTCCATTATAAGAAAATTGAGCGCCAGCGACCCTTGCAGTTAAGGTTGCCACTGAAGACCATGAATCATTCATTGCATCATACTTATACCAAGTCGACAAATGTCCATTTCCGACATATATTTCTCCATTGATAACAAATTGATAAGGATGGTGACGGGCACCTGGTATATTCGCTTTTTGGTCCCAAACTTGCGTTGCAATATCATACTCCCACCAATCGTTCAAGTTTCCTGATGCCGATCCTCCAGCTCCTACGTATACCTTTCCATTCGTCGCTAATAGTGCAGGATGATCTCTACCCACACAAGGGCAAGATGGTAATTGAGTGAATATATCGGTAACCGGATCCCAAGACCATAAGTCATTTAAATAAACCGCTTGGTTATCTCCAAATCCGAAATATAGTTTACCATCCCAAACATCTCCAATTCCATATCCTCTAATTGGACCTGGATAATCGGGTAATTGAGACCAAGTATCTGTATTTGGATCATATTTAAAAAAATCTTTTGTCGCTGAAAATGGTTGTCCGTTTGAACCACCAGTTAACACATAACCATAACCACCAATGCTAAATCCTATGCCGTGATCTTTTGTAAAAGGTGGACTCGCCCTTTGCTCCCATTGTCCAAAACTGAAGAGACTAATTAATAAAAATGAAAAAGTAAGTAGTTTTAAAATCATGATATTTGTTTTATGTGGTTTTTTACAAAAATACACATGTTTTAATGATCTAAACCATTAATTATCGCCACAATATTGTAATCCTGCACTCCATTTTTAAAATACTGAACCTTCATTTAAGCCATTCATTTTTCGAACCCCTTAAATTGAAAAACCTGAATTATTTCCTTTTGAATAAATTCAATTCTTGGGCATTTTAATTATTGCCAAGTATATTCATTTTAACAGCAGTGATGGTGTCTCGCTCGTAAAAAATATAACTACCTAAATATTCTTTTTGTACAAAATCAGTATGACCGATATCATTTTGAAAAGCCTTTAAATAAGCCCTTGATTTGGGCTTCTCATAATAATTTGAATTAATTGAGTAAAGTTGACTTTTGAAACTTTGGGCTAATGTCACTTCAATTTTATAATAGGATTTCATGATTAAAAAGAGAGTATAACCATTTTCAAATGCATAATTTTCAATAACCGATAAAGGTAAGCAATTTTCACCCTTACAATTATTAACGAAAATATACACCAAACTCTTGGAATGCTTTTGTAATTCTTCTTTAAGTTGAGGTCCGGTGATTTCGTAAACAAACTGCTTTTCTATAGTTGAAAAATCCTCCAAGACCAATATTTTTTCCTTCCTATCAGCAGGCAATGCTTCATATTCGTTTCCATTCACTATATGGACAAGGCAAGAAGAAAATATGAAAACCATCAAGAAAATGAGGATTGATTTATACATGGATATTTTTATTTTTAATAGACTTTAAACTTAGCTAAACAATTATGACTTCACATTTTTTCTATTGAATAAATACCTTACCCCTACGCCAATTCTTGATTCAACTTCTATGCTGAAACCGCTCAATTCTGGAAAATCACCCCCGGGATCATATTTATTGTTTTCGCTTAAAAAAAATTGAGGGCCAACCGTTGCAACATAATAAGCAGACAGTAAAAAATTATCACCCAATGGAAATTGAGCGCTTAAATTTCCCCGCAAAGTAGTGGACAAATAATGATTGGTCACCCTTTTATTATTAGGAATTAAATCATAGGCTGCAACTTTCCAAACACCATCATCCGTGAATTCTGAACCAATAGTAGGAATGTGTAGGTCCTCATTGATATATTGAATTTGCAGGTCGGCACCAATCGATAAATATTTGTATGGTAATTGCCTGTCGAACCCAATTTGCAATGCAGGCTTTAAGTAATTATTAACTTGATATTCTTGAACAACCAAAGAGTCACTTCCATAAACAACATGACCAATCACATCAACATTGAATTTTTCAACAGTATGACTTATTCCAATCCTCAATTTATAATTATCATTTATCACCTTCCTGAACGATATGCTTGGCATACCGCTTGTTACATTAAAAAATATACCTAAATCATTTTTTAAATGTGCTGAATTTACACTTGTTTGCGCTGATACCAACACTGTAAAAACCATAAAAAGTAAGGTAACACACTGTTTTTTAGTAAACATATTCTAACTTTTAATTTTGGTGATTAACGCATATATATTCAAAAAATTGCATTTTAAATACGCATCCTTCATAAAAATAAAACTCATTTTTAACAAAACTTTATTCTTATGCATGCATAGTATTAGAGATTTTTTTGTATCTTGTGGATTCAATCACAACATGAAAATGAACAAAGAAGAATTATTTGAATTTCACATTCGAAACAATTGGTTTAAAATATCCCGATATTACAATCAATTGGCTTCAAAATTCAATATGTCTTTTTCATGGGGTTTTATTTTATTAAATGTAGAAAAAGAAGGAACCCCAAGCACCTCATTGGGTCCAAAAATGGGGATGGAACCCACAAGTTTATCCCGTACCCTAAAAAAAATGGAAGAGGATGGGATTATCATCCGTAAAAATGATGAGTTTGACAAAAGAAAATCCTTGGTCTTTTTAACAAATAAGGGCTTAGAAATGCGGACCGAAGCAAGGGATGTTGTATTGGATTTCAATCAAAAACTCTACAACAAAATTCCACCCGAAGAGGTCAGGACGTTTTTTGACACCATGGTGAAAGTGGACAACGTGATTACGGAATTATTAGAAAATTAAAAGCATTAAAATATACTGTTGGTATTACTGCAGGTTTAGCGTTGCTATTTCTTCTTTTTAAATCTACTTTATTCGATTTTGAAGGATTAAGAGACGATCAATACATTCAGGCTTATGGACAACCTTTTATGGATGCTG
>CBDUKB010000286.1:0-3507 GCA_965367695.1 uncultured Putridiphycobacter sp. | reverse complement strand
AAATCAGCATTTAACTTATAGAATTAAAAGAAAGATTTATTATAAAAAAAACCGATTTGAAAGTTCAAATCGGTTTTTTTATGCACTTTACTCTAATAATTTAAACTATATTTATGGAGCATAAAACAATTATAACTTCAAAACCATGAAAGACTTTTTTACTACAATGACAACCTTAGAATTGGTTTTTTGGATCACTGCATTAATTGGGTCGGCTGTTTTTGGGGTACTTTTAATTTTAAGTTTATTTGGTGCTGAAGCCGATACAGACGTTGATGCTGAAATAGATGGTGATTTAGGAATTGGACTCCAGTTTTTTACCTTTAAAAATGTAATGGCATTTTTCACCTTGTTTGGATGGACTGGTATTGTTTGTTTAGACAATGGATTTTCGAGCGGTATGTCAATCACAATTGCCTGCCTGTCTGGCTTAGCTATCATGGTTTTACTCGCCTTTATTTTTTTATGGATTAGTAAACTGGCTGAAAGCGGCACCTTAGTTATTTCAAAAGCAATTGGTGCTGTAGGAGAAGTTTACTTATCCGTTGGCGCTAATCGTTCTAAGATGGGAAAAATAACCATTGACGTACAAGGATCGAAAAGAGAATTAAACGCTTTAACAGACTCGGAAATTGATTTAAAACAAGGGGATGTGATCAAAGTGATTGAAGTGGTAAGTGGAGAAATATTATTAATAGAAAAACTAACAAAATAAAAACATGGATTTAATTTTATTACAATCAAATGGCATTCCTGTGTTTGCCATTCCGGCCGCAGTCGTAATTATTGTTGCCGTATTTATATTCTCAATAGTTAAGCGATATAAAAGATGTCCTTCGGATAGAATTTTAGTTGTTTATGGGAAAACAGGCGGTGGATCTGCCAAATGTATTCATGGTGGTGGTGCCTTCATTTGGCCAATCATTCAAGATTATGAATATTTAGATTTGACACCAATTTCAATTGAGGTCAACTTGACCAACGCCTTGTCAAAACAAAACATTCGTGTAAATGTTCCTTCCCGTTTTACTATTGGTATATCAACGGAGCCTACTGTGATGCAAAATGCCGCAGAACGTTTACTTGGATTAACAGGTGATGCAACAAGAGATTTGGCCCAAGAAATTATTTTCGGTCAATTGAGAATGGTAGTTGCCTCCATGGATATTGAAGAAATTAATAGCGATAGAGATAAATTTTTAACGCACATTACCCACAATGTTGAGGTGGAATTACAAAAAGTAGGATTGAAACTAATCAACGTGAATATTACAGATATTCATGACGAGTCTGGTTATATTGAAGCCTTAGGGAAAGAAGCGGCTGCAAAGGCCATCAATGATGCCCGTATTTCTGTATCACAAAAAAACAGAGATGGTTCAATTGGTGAAGCCAATGCTATGCAAGACCAAAGAGTGCAAGTTGCAGCAGCAGATGCCCAGGCAGTAGAGGGAGAAAATAATGCCAAAATTACCATGGCCAATTCAAATGCTGCCCGTCGTTCAAGAGAAGCGGAAGCAGAAAGATTGGCCAGTGCTTCAGAAAAAGTTCAATTCGCAAAGGCATTGGAAGAATCTTATGCGGCTGAAAAAATAGCGGAGGAAGCAAGGGCATTGAGAAAACAAGCAGAACAACATGCCGATATTATTGTACCAGCTTCTATTCAGAAAAATAAAATTGAAATTGATGCCGAAGCACAAGCAGAGCAAATTAGGAGAATTGCAAAAGGTGAAGCGGATAGTATTTTATTCAAAAAGCAAGCCGAAGCCCAGGGGATGTTGGAAATATTAACCAAACAAGCGGAAGGTTTAGACAGAATTGTAAAAGCTTCTGGTAATAACCCTAAAGATGCGGTGTTATTATTGGTGGCAGATAAATTACCCGAGTTGGTAAAAATCCAAGCCGAAGCGATTAAAAATATAAAAATTGATAAAGTAACTGTTTGGGATAGTGGTTCAGGAAATAGCAAGGATGGAAAATCATCTACTGCAGGATTCCTTTCAGGCTTATACAAATCGGTGCCACCATTAGAGGAAATGTTCAATCAAGCTGGTATGCAATTGCCCAATTACTTGAAAGGAGAAAAGTTGGAGGACAAAGAGGAAGATGAAGTTCCTGAAGTTTAAAAGACTATAGGATTAATACATATTAAAACCCAGTTTGATTTTTCAAATTGGGTTTTTTTATTGTAAAAATATTTGATTGAAAATGTGGAATTATTCCATACCAAACAGCTCCAATGTTTCTTTTGATGCGGCTTGTTCGGCTGTTTTTTTGTTTTTACCTCTACCAATTCCCCATTCTTTATTATTGATAATGGCAGAAATTACATAAGTAAACTCATTCTCTTTTTCGGCATCTTCCTTTATTTGATATTTAATATCCAATTTATTTTTTTGACAATGAATGATGAGGGTACTTTTGAAATCAATTTCCTCTTCCATTACTTTAGTCAGGTTGATGTATTTTCTGATGATAGAAGAATTAAACACTTCTTTGGTAATGTCATAGTCCGAATCGAGATAAATAGCACCTATAAGCGCTTCAAAGGCATTTCCAACAATGGTATTGATATTAATTGATTGCCCTTTGTTGTATTGGATATAATCGATCATTTCCATTTCCTCTCCTATTTGAGCCAACATCTTTCTATTCACTATTTTCGACTTTATTTTAGTCAAATCACCTTCTGGTTTATTCGGAAATTTCGAGAATAAATATTCAGCAACAATTAAATCAATCACACGGTCGCCAAGAAATTCTAGTCTTTCATTACTTCGAACACCTTCTAATAAATTAGTATATGATTTGTGAGAAAAGGCAGTTTCGAACAATTGAATATTTTTTGGTCGATAGCCAGTTTTTTTGGCAACATAAGCCGCCAAAGAAATTAATTCTTCAGAATTCTTTTTTTTGGAAAGAAATTGAAACAAATTAGTTGTTTTAGTTTAACCTTTGTATTTTCTGAATATTACAGAAGTATTGTGACCACCAAATCCGAAGGTATTACTCAAGGCAACATTCACCGTTCTTTTTTGTGCTTTATTAATTGTAAGGTTTAATTTTGGATCAATATCTGGGTCATCAGTAAAATGATTGATGGTTGGTGGAATGATATCATTTTCAATTGCTTTTACACAAGCAATTGCTTCAATCGCTCCAGCGGCACCTAATAAGTGACCAGTCATTGATTTGGTTGAAGAAATGTTTAATTTATAAGCATGTTCTCCAAAAATTGTTTTAATGGCTTTTGTTTCAGCAATATCACCTAATGGTGTTGAAGTACCATGCACATTGATGTAATCTACATCTTCCTTCGCTATCTCAGCTTCTTCTATTGCCTGTTTCATCACACTTAAAGCGCCTAATCCATCAGGGTGTGGTGCAGTAATATGATAAGCATCAGCCGAAAGTCCGCTTCCTATAATTTCGCAATAAATTTTAGCGCCTCTTGCTTTGGCATGTTCAAGTTCCTCTAAAATTAGAGCTCCTGCTCCTTCACCAAGA
>CBDUKB010000285.1:0-3522 GCA_965367695.1 uncultured Putridiphycobacter sp. | reverse complement strand
GTAAAGAAGCATCCATTTCATCAATTTTATTTTCTAATAATGCAATATCTTCTGCCTTTAATTCAGGAAGCTTCATTTTATTTTTGGCAGGATCGGATGCCAATAATGAACCCAAAGTAAATAGCCGGTCTTGAATTTCCAACAACAAATCAATATCTTCTTTTTCTATGGCTTTATCTCTCAATAAACCAATATAAGAATTCAATTCATCAACTGTTCCGTATGTTTCTATTCTGATGTGATGCCTTTGTCTCCTGTTTTTGTATATACTTTCATCTTTCCTTTCGATTAAAATGCTTCAACGAAATTAATTATTAATTCAAGGAGTGACTTTATATTTTATAAATATTTATACTTTTGCTTTTCCAATATTATTAATAAATAGCGAATGAAAAATACAGCATTAAATGATACGCACATTGCATTAGGTGCAAAAATGGTCCCTTTTGCAGGTTATAATATGCCTGTTCAATACGAAGGTGTAAATGCAGAACACGAAACAGTGAGAACTGCTGTAGGTGTATTTGATGTTTCTCACATGGGTGAATTTTTAATTACAGGACCAAATGCCTTGGATTTAATTCAAAAAGTTTCTGCGAATGATGCGAGTACCTTACCCATAGGAAGAGCGCAGTACAGTTATTTACCAAATGATAAAGGTGGTGTGGTTGACGATTTAATCATATACAAAATAAAAGAAACGGAATATTTACTAGTAGTAAATGCCTCTAACATAGAAAAAGATTGGAATTGGATTAGCAAACAAAATTCAATGAATGCAGAAATGCGAAATTTATCTGAAGATTATTCCTTATTAGCTATTCAAGGTCCCAAAGCAGTTGCTGCAATGCAATCAATTACTTCAGTTGACTTGTCAGCTATTAAATTTTATCATTTTGAAGTAGGCGATTTTGCTGGAATTGAGCATGTAATTATTTCTGCAACTGGATACACTGGTTCAGGAGGATTTGAGATTTATTGTAAGAATTCGGAAGTAAAACAAGTTTGGGATAAAGTATTTGAAGCTGGTGCAGCATTTGGAATTAAACCAATTGGTTTGGCAGCAAGAGACACCTTAAGACTAGAAATGGGCTATTGCTTATATGGAAATGATATTAGCGAAACTACTTCTCCAATTGAAGCAGGATTAGGTTGGGTTACAAAATTCACGAAGGATTTTATCAACGCAGCTGCCATTAAAAAAACAAAAGAAGAAGGTGTTAAAAATAAATTGGTTGCATTTGAATTAGTGGACAAAGGAATTCCAAGACATGACTATCCAATTGTTGACGAAAATGGAAATCAAATTGGTATCGTTACTTCAGGTACCATGTCTCCTTCAACTAAAAAAGCAATTGGTTTAGGCTATGTACCTAAAGACAATAGTAGCTTAGATAGTGAAATATACATTCAAGTTAGAAACAAACAATTAAAGGCAAAAGTTGTAAAACTTCCTTTTTATAAAGCTTAAGTAAAAGCGAAATCATGAAAATAATTATTACGGGTGGAGGAGATGTTGGCTTTCATTTGGCAAAGATGTTGTCAGGGGAATCTCAAGATATTTATTTAATTGATGAAAATAAAAAGCGACTCAATTATATTGGAACACACTTAGATGTCTTCACCATTGAAGGTGACGCCACGTCCATTAATGTTTTAAAACAAGCTAAAGTTGATCAAGCAGACCTTGTGATTGCTGTAACTTCTTCTGAAGAAACTAATATCTTGGTTTCAATTTTAGCAAAACAATTTGGAGCAAAAAGGACCATTGCAAGAATTAATAACCAAGAGTTATTGATGAAAGAAAATGCCGAAATGTACAAGCAATTAGGTATTGATGATTTAATTTCTCCAGTTCAATTGGCTGCAAAAGAAATAAAAAGACTGGTTAAACGCTCTGCCTTTACTGATAATCTTGAATTCGAAAATGGTAAATTATCTGTAATTGGAATTACAATTGGTTCAGATTCACCATTAAAAAATAAAACCATCCTTGAAAGTGCACATCTTAACCCAAACCTAACATTTAAACCCATAGCACTTCACAGAAAAGAACAAACAATCATTGTTAGATCAAATACAAAAATATTTGCCAACGACATCATCTACTTTATTACCAGTCCAGAATCGATTGATTTAATCATGACAATTTGCGACAAAAGATGCTTTGACATAAAAGATATCATGATTTTAGGTGGCAGTAGCATTGGACTTGCAACTGCAAGTTTATTAGAAAAGGATTACCGTGTGATTTTAATAGAAAAAGACGCAGATCGTTGTTCTTTCTTGGCCGGTAAATTAAAAAATACTTTGGTAGTAAATATTGATGGTCGAGATGTAAAAGCATTGGAAGAAGAAGGACTAGGCGATATGGATGCTTTTGTAGCCGTAACTGCGGATTCGGAATCAAACATTATGTCTTCCTTGGTGGCGAAAAATCACAATGTTAAAAAAACAATCGCAAGGGTAGAAAATATTGACTACATTCATTTGTCTCAAAATATTGGAATTGATACCTTGATTAATAAAAAAATTATTGCAGCTTCCAACATTTTTAAATACATTCGAAAAGGCGAAATTAACGCCATGGGATCCTTACACGGTGTAGATGCAGAAATAATTGAGTTCAATGTAAAAGCTAATTCCAAAGTGACAAAAAAAACAATTAATCGATTGAATTTTCCTCGAACCGCTAACATAGCCGGTGTCATTAGGAACCAATTTGGCTTTATTCCTTTTGGCGATTTTCAGTTAAAAGAAGGAGACAAAGCAGTTGTATTTTCACTGACGGAATCGATACATAAAATAGAGAACTTTTTCTCTTAAATAAATGGCAAAAAAACTAATAAACACAAGCGTAACCTTAAACGTCATTGGTGGACTGCTATTCATCATGGGGACATTGATGCTTACCACATTGTGCTTTGCCTATTATTACCAAGAACCAATTTTACCCTTACTTTTTTCGAGTTTAATTACCATTGGTATAGGAACCGTACTGAAGCTTACAACGATAAGCAGTAAAAATGCCGAAATAAGAAAAAGAGATGGGTATTTAATTGTGACCATGGGATGGTTGTCAATGGCTATTTTTGGAACCCTCCCCTATTTAATGACAGGTGCCATTCCTAGCGTCACCAACGCTTTTTTTGAAACCATGTCTGGCCTTTCTACAACTGGCGCATCCATTCTCGACAATATTGAAGAAATGCCGAGGGCCATTTTATTTTGGAGAAGTTTAACCCAATGGATTGGTGGAATGGGAATCATTGTACTGACCATTGCCATCTTACCTATGTTAGGAATTGGAGGAATGGAGCTATTTGTTGCAGAAGCTCCTGGCCCTACCAAAGATAAAATTCATCCTAGAATCAAAGAAACAGCAAAAAGGTTGTGGGTAATTTATGTGGCCTTAACAAGTATTCAAACTGTATTGTACTTATTTGCTGGACTTTCCTTTTATGATGCAATAAATCATGCCTTAACGACCAATTCAACAGGCGGGTTCTCGACTTACCAGGA
>CBDUKB010000284.1:0-3539 GCA_965367695.1 uncultured Putridiphycobacter sp. | reverse complement strand
ATTCTTTGGTGTACTTCGCAAATAAGAACTCTGGTAAAGGCGGCATGTCCGCTTTGAGCTTATCAATAGCAACTTGGGTAACTTTTATCGGTTGTAAATCTGGTTCAGGAAAAAAGCGGTAATCATTGGCTGCTTCTTTGCTACGCATTGCAGTTGTATTTCCTTTGATCGCATCATAATTTCTAGTTTCAGATGGGATGTCATTTCCTTTTTCTACTTCAATAATTTGGCGGGTGATTTCAAATTCAATGGCATTTTTTACATTTCGAATTGAGTTCATGTTCTTCACCTCTACTTTGTTTCCAAATTCTTTACTTCCTTTTAACATGACAGAAATATTTGCATCACAACGCAAACTTCCTTCTTCCATATTTCCATCACAAATATCAAGGTATCTCACCAATTTTCTGACTGCAGTTACATAATTATAAGCTTCAGTTGAATCTGCTATTTCGGGTTCAGAAACTATTTCAATTAAAGGAACTCCTGCCCTATTTAAATCTACTAAAGTATTAAAGGGATCAATGTCATGGATTGATTTTCCGGCATCTTCCTCCATGTGAATCCTTGTCAATCCAATGCTTTTAGACTTTCCTTCAGCAGTTTTAATATTCACTACTCCACCTGTGCAAATTGGTGTTGTATCTTGTGTTATTTGATATCCTTTCGGCAAATCAGGATAGAAATAATTTTTCCTAGCAAAATACTGATTCTCTGCTATATTACAATTACAAGCAATTCCCATTTTGATTGCATAATCAATGGTTGCTTTATTCATTTTTGGCAAAGTACCAGGATGACCCAATGTAATTGGGCTAACCAAAGTATTGGGTGCCGCTCCATATAAATTTGCATCACTTGAATAAGCTTTAGATTTGGTAAGCATTTGAGCATGCACTTCTAATCCAATTACTGCTTGATATTTTTCTCTAATTTCTTTTGAAAGTTCCATATATACTTATGCACTTGCGATTAAATCTTTCATTATCAGTGTCATTTTTGGTTCCTGTTTTGCTGCCACGGCGATAATTTCCTTCACATTTACTTTTTTAATCTTTCCTTCAACACCTAAGTCAGTAATAATGGAAATGGCAAAGACCGGAATATTCATATGTCGCGCAACAATCACCTCAGGAATTGTAGACATACCAACTGTATCTCCTCCAATAATTCTTAGGTACTTATACTCTGCTGGAGTTTCTAAACAAGGTCCAGTTAAACCAATATAAATTCCTTCTGAAACAGCAATGTTATGCTTTGCAGCAATTTTTTTTGCTTTTTCAATTAGTTTTTTATCATAAACATCACTCATATCAGGAAAACGAGGACCTAATTCATCAATGTTTTTCCCAATCAAAGGGTTTGTAGGAAATAAATTAATGTGATCATTAATAATCATTATTTCCCCAACTTTAAAAGCTGGATTCACTCCACCCGAGGCATTGGAAACAAATAATTTTTTAATTCCCAACATTTTCATGATGCGAACCGGAAAGGTAATCTGCTCCATGCTATAGCCTTCATAATAATGAAACCTACCTTGCATGACCATTACATTTTTCCCATTTAACACACCGAATATTAATCGCCCTAAATGACTCTCGACCGTTGATATTGGAAAATGTGGAATATCTGTATATGAAATTTCATGTTTTATTTCAATTTCATTTACTAAAGCTCCCAAACCTGTCCCTAAAATAATTCCAAATTCTGGTTTAAAAGGGGCCTTATCATGTATATAATCAGTAGTCTCTGCTATTTTCTTGAACATATTTTAATAATGTATCATTAAACTCTTTTCCTTCATCAATCACAACTTCAATTTCTTGATAAAACCAAGGTAAATCGGTCGAATCTGATTTGATATTATTCGACAAAAGACGCATGGCATCTTTTTCAGTAGTGACAATTTTAGGCGATTCATCCGCAAATTTAATCAATAAATTATGAATTTCCCCCATGTCTTTTTCTTTAAAAGTGTAATGGTCGGGAAAGTTGAAATGTTTGAGTACTTTATGGGTTTTTTCTAAATGGGTTAACAAGGGCTTAGCCTTTGCTATACCAGTAACTAAGATGACATTCTCCCCATTTTTATCGAAATTATTAAATTTTGTTAAGGGTTTAATATTGCCATATTTAATTTGAGAAAAAAACACTTTTTGACGCTTTAAGGGTTTGATTTTTTTGGTTATTTCCGCCTTTTGTGTCTTGCTTAAGTCAGGACATTTTGTGACAATGATTAAATCAGCTCTTTTTTTACCCTTTCTTGATTCTCTTAAATTACCCATAGGTAATACAAAATCCTTATAAAAAGGATCGTGAAAACTAGTAAGTAAAATATTGAAACCTGGTTTTATTGAGCGGTGTTGATATGCATCATCCAAAAGTATTAAATCGACTGCTGGTTCTCTTAAACAAATTTCACTTACCCCATTCACTCGATCAGCATCTACAGCTACAATAATTTCATTATGATATTTATGATAAAACTGCATGGGTTCGTCTCCAATAGTTAAAGCTGTTGAATTTGAATCTGCCAATTGAAAACCATATTGTTTTCGCCCATACCCCCTACTTAAAGTTCCTATTTTATTTGAGCCTTTAAAAATTTTGATTAACAATTCAATATGCGGTGTTTTTCCTGTTCCACCCATACTTAAATTCCCGACATTAATTATGGGTAAACTAAATTTTAGGCTTCTTTTTATATTACGATTGTATAAAAAGTTTCTAAATGCAGTGACAATTATATACACCAAAGTAAAAGGAAATAGTAAATACCTAAAATACTGCATTGTTTTGCCTTTATTTTTGTACGAATGTAGTTAAAATATGGTTGAGCTTGGCATCCATTTCATCTTCTGCATTGAGCCATATGATATGATAGCCTTGCTTTTCCATTCTTCTGAACCAAGTCATTTGTCTTTTGGAAAACTGGTGAATCGCTGTATTTAAGCCTTCGAAAAGCTCTTTTTTATTAATGTTTTGTTGTAAATATTGACCGACCCATTTGTATTCCAAACCATAAAAATCTAGGACTTCATATGGCAAGCCGTTTTTCACAAGACTTTCTACTTCTTCGATTAAACCATTGTTTAAACGTTCACTCAATCGTTTGGTTATTTTTTCTCTTCTTAAGTCTCTGCTGATATCTACTCCAAAAATGGTATAGTTTATTTTTGGATATACAGGTTTTTTCCAATTAGGATTTTCTTTGATAAATTGATCAATTTCAATCGCTCGAATTGCTCTTGGAATGGTATTATTATCCAGGTTATCTTTTAGTTTGTCGTCAATTTTATGCCATAAATTTTGAATTTCAGCATTGGAACATGCTGCCAATTCATTTCTCAAATCTGTATTTGATTCAATTCCTGTATAGGTATTGCCTTTCAAGGCTGTTTCAATGTACAATCCACTCCCACCGACTAAAATCGGCACTTTTTCTTTTTCAACAATGGCTTGATAGGCATCAATAAAATCTGTCTGATATTCCCAAATATTATATTTATACCCAGGATCTCGAATATCAATTAAAT
>CBDUKB010000283.1:0-3554 GCA_965367695.1 uncultured Putridiphycobacter sp. | reverse complement strand
AAAAGAAAAACGACGGTACATTACATGCAGCTTTTGCTGAATTTGATGCAGACAGTTACGACATTTCCATTGATGGAGATGAGGTAGTGATTGTGACGAATGGCTTACCGAACCACACTTCACCATATTGGTCGGCTACACATGCTTTATATGTAGCGCCAACAGTCACCACTTCTGATGAAATGGCGCCAGGAAATATTGATGATTTCAACGGAGAGTATACTTTAACCGTTCCAGTTAGCCCAGAAAAAGCAAATAGTTCAACTTCAACAGGACTTGGTGCTATAGGAATGGCAGTGAGTGGGTCAGTAATATACAATGATGAAGAAGGACCAAATATTCCTTTAGACAATGCCATTGGTTCATTAGATTATACTGCTGCGCATACGGGACCTCAAAGTTACCATTACCATTTAGAGCCTAAAGCATGGTCGAATGATGATGAAAAATTGATTGGTATTATTGCTGATGGTTTTTTCTTGTATGGTAGAAAATGTAATTCAACCGGAACTTATCCAACTGATTTAGATGAGTCGGGTGGTCATACGAGTACTACACAACATGCTACTGAAGCAGAATACCATTACCACATTCAAAACGAATTGTACTTAAATCAATATTATATTTTATTCCCAGGAAACTATCAAGGTACCCCAAATGCGATTCAATAATTTTTTTATGTTCATTGTTTTATTGATGTTCGGTTGTCAAACCGAGCAAACTGAAACGCATTTGACTAAGAAATCAGTCGCAGGCATTACTGTGGCTGATTCTTTGTTGAAAAGGAATGTGCAAAATGGAAGCATGCTTTACGAAGGAAATGCATTCTCAGGTGTTTCAGAAAGTTATTATGAAAATGGACAAATTGCCCAAGCCATCACTTATGAGAACGGTAAGAAAAATGGGCGCATGTACAAATGGTTTCCAGATGGTAAGAAAAGTTTTGAAGCCCATTATGTTGCCGGCAAAAAACAAGGAGAAGTCATATCATGGTGGGTAAATGGAAATATGCGCTCCTTAGCAAACTTTAAAGATGGAGTGCCACATGGTGAACAAAAACAATGGT
This sequence comes from uncultured Putridiphycobacter sp., assembly GCA_965367695.1. GTDB lineage: Bacteria > Bacteroidota > Bacteroidia > Flavobacteriales_D > Crocinitomicaceae > Putridiphycobacter. The sequence continues at coordinate 2,488 of CBDUKB010000283.1, read as the reverse complement.
TTCAATCTGGTGCCAAATTTAAAGAATTGAATTTAAACCAAGGAAAAGAAGCGGGGCTTCAAAGGTCATGGAGAGAAAATGGTAAAATATATTGTAATTATGAAGCCATTAATGGGCGCATTTTTGGACTAAAGCGTGCCAATTTGTGCTTTCAATTAGACAATGAAAATTTAGTGTTAGATGAAAAGGATGCTATTAAATAGTTTGCTGTGTTTTTGCCTGATTGCTTGTTCAAATGAGCAGGTAATAAAAGAAAGTAGGGTAGCGGTATTGCCATTTTACCAAGATGCAACCTTTATGCCCTATTGGATCAGTGAAAATGAGGAAAGCTTGAAGGGATTTCATCAAATCAAACCTTTTTCCTTGACCAATCAAAATGGAGAAAAAATAACAGAAAAAACTTTTGAGGGTAAAGTGTATGTAGCAGATTTTTTCTATACAACTTGTCCTGGTATTTGTCCGAAAATGACTACTAATATGAAGGTAATTCAAGATGCCTTTTTGGCGGAGGATGGCGTTTTGTTATTGTCTCACTCTGTGACACCAGAAAAAGACAGTATTGCTCAATTAAAAGAATATGCGCAAAACAAAGGGGTGGATGATACTAAATGGCATTTGGTTACAGGCAATAGAAAAGCAATTTATGACTTAGGTCGAAATGCTTATTTTATTGAAGAAGATTTGGGTCTTGAAAAAACAGCAGATGAATTTTTACATACCGAAAACTTTGTATTGATTGACCAAAACAGACACATTCGAGGAATTTATAATGGCTTAAACTTGGCTTCAGTCAATCAATTGATTGCAGATATAAAACTCTTGTTGCGGGAAGGTAAGCCTAGCAATTAATCAATCACTTGTTGCAAAATAAGTGCTGAGCTGGCTGCAATGTTTCGAACGGGTACTTCGTCGGTTGGAATTAAGGAATCTTTGATGTCTTCCAAGGTAAGATTGCCCTTGCCCAATTCAAAAAGTTGACCCATTATTAAACGGACTTGATACCTTAAAAAACCTTGACTTTTTATACTTAAACAATAAGATTTTTCAGGAAAAAAACTCGCAGCATAAAAAGTGTTTGTGATAATTTCACATTGGGTAATTGTCCTTTCCAATTGTGTGTTTTCAGATGGTTTCGAGCAATACTTTACAAAGTTATGAGTGCCTTCAAAAAGCTTAGCACCCGCTTTCATTTGTTCAAGGTCTAATACTTTGGGCTCATTAAATAAAATAGCCGCGGCAAAAGGGTGCGGTTTTTGTCCAAAGGAAAATAAATAGATATAATGTTTGATGTTTTTTAAGCCCAAAGGATTATAGCCTTCTGCAACTTTTTCAAAATTTAATGCAAGAATGTCATTGGGTAAATTACTATTAAATAAATCAATAAAAATTGCTTCATCCAGGGCAGTATCAATGCTGATATAAAAGTAAAATTCATTGGCCGAGACCTTGGCATCAGTTCTGCTTTCTCCAAAGGTTTTAAACTTCACACCTGGGAATAAAAACTCAAAAGTCTTGTCAACCATACCTTGCACGGTTTTGACTTTTGGCTGCACCATCCAACCTGAATAGCGATACCCTAAAAATTGTATTTTAAAACGATAATGAAATTCCAATTAAATCGTTTTTTGAGCCCTCATTTGTTCTACCATATCAATAATGGTAGTTTCAAAAGGAATATATTTAAGTTTTAATGCCGTTTTACTTTTACTGTTATTTAACTTTAAATTATATCCTACATTATTTTTAATATACATCCTGGTCACACCAAATAAACCACCAATTAAACTCAATAGCCATTTAGGCGCAAATGATTTAGGCAATTTATAAGTCTTGCCATATTTATCCCCAATTACTTTCGACATGTCTAAAAATGAAGCGACTCTTGCTGCTAAAATATGCCTGCCTTCAGCTTTGTTTTCTAAGGCATAAATATGCGCTTTGGCAACATCTCTGACATCTACAAAACCAAAAAATAACTCAGGTGCACCTGTCTTAAATTTACCACTCAATAAGTCGCCCACTAATTTTAAACTTTCCGATTGTGAAGTGGTGGTTAATGAAGGTCCCATGACAAAGGAAGGGTTCATGACAACCAATTCCCAATTTGATTGGGCATTGGCCAATTCCCAAGCTTTTTTCTCAGCACTTACTTTTGAATAAGCATATGGTTGATGATCTATTGAACTTGAAGTGTTAAATTGTGCTTCTGTGAATTCTTCCAATCCCAAATTTTCCATGTCAACATTATCGCCATGGATGGCTGCAACACTAGAGGTCAGGACTATTTTTTTTACAGTCCCTGATTGAGATGCGGCATTCAACACATTTTCAGTACCTTTTACTGCCGGATCTATCAAATCTCTTTGCGGATCTTTTACATTTAATATAAATGGAGAAGCAATGTGAGCAATTAAATCTGCCCCTTTTGCTGCAGCATCAAAACTACCCGCTATCAGCAAATCAGCTTCCCAAATCTCTAATGTTCCTG
>CBDUKB010000282.1:0-3605 GCA_965367695.1 uncultured Putridiphycobacter sp. | reverse complement strand
AATGCACTTTACTTTACAGGGTACGATACTATAAACGGTTATGAGTTAAGAAAGTTTGATGGGAATAACGTAAGTTTGGTCGCTGATTTAAATCCAGGAATTGAAAATGGTTGTGGTACCACTTTCAAATTGTTTAATGGAATGCTATATTTTGGAGGAAATGATGGGGTTAATGGTTGGGAAATGTGGACTTATGATGGTGTAAATGTACAAATGGTACACGATTTAAGTCAGGGAGTTTGTGGGCCAAACGGCCAGGTTTCTTGTGTTTATATCTATATGGAAGTCTTTAATAATAAATTGTATTTTACACAGGATACTGCAGGTGTTACCGGTCAATTGTGGGAGCACGACGGGTTAAATTCTACTATTGTGAAATACATGTATCCAAATCATGATGATTTTTATAATGTGCGAGATTTAAAGGCTTCGGGACCTTATCTCTATTTTAGGGCTTCCGATAGCTTGAATGGCGAACAGCTTTGGCGATTAGAGGCTTGTGAAATTCAAAATACGCATACAGTTAATTCAACTTGTATACCGCGTTTAGATGATAATGGAAATGTAATTATTGGGTCAACAGTTTTTAAAGATACCCTACTGAATAGCTGTGGTGGTGACAGCATATTAACAACCAATTATACCTATTATCCTATTAATACTTCAGTTTCTCAAAATCAAAATGAATTAAATGCTGATGAAAGTGGTTATGCTTATCAATGGATAGATTGTAATACAGGTCAATCCATTTCAGGAGCAACAAGTCAACAGTTTACCGCCTTTGAAAATGGACAATTTGCAGTGGTAATCACTGATTTAGAATCTGGATGTTCGGATACGTCTGCTTGTAATACGGTAATAGGCTTAAGTGTCAATGCGGTTGAAAATGAAAAGTTAAAAGTGTACCCAAATCCAAGTAATGGTAAGTTTATCATCAGTGTGGTACAACCTGATGTATATCGAGAGATAGCAGTTTATAATATACTCGGAGAAAAAGTAAGTTACCGACAGTTAATTTCAGGTAAGTTTATTCAATTGGAATTAGTGGATGCGAGTAAAGGGGTTTATATTTTAGAGATTAATACTGCAACAGAACAAAAAGTAATGAAGTTGTTGGTAGAATGACGGCGAAAGGGGATTTATTTTAGTAAAAACACTATCTTTAAGTAAATTGTAAAATCAATTTGCCTATGAAAAAGATGTTGTTAGGTTCATTTTTTGGATTTGGTTTACTTTTGTCAGGTTGTATTCCCGCTGGAACACGTGCTTTTCATGTGCCCCATTTGGATGAAAAAGGAGATTTTCAAGCCATGGGCACCATCAGTCCAATGAATGGTTTGGAGGTGCAAGCGGATTATGCTTGGGGAGATAAATTTTATTCTCCAGCTGACCTTAGTTGGTCACGTATCAGTTCAGGGAATCAAACACAAAGATCAAATGCCTATTCAATAGGGATTGGCTATTATCATAAAATGCAAAAAGCGGGTCGGTTTAATATATACTTCATACCTACTTATGGAAATTATGGAAATACTACTGGCTCAGCCGTTCAAACAAATTATTTTGCCCAAAATTTAGGTGCTGATATTGGCTATCGTTTTAAATATTTTGAATCAGCATTTTCCATGAAACTCTCATCCTATCAATATTTTAAAGCTGGCGGTGGAAATCAGACGATCAGTGCGACCAATTGGGATACTGGATTGACCGTGCGTTATGGGGGGAGGAAATGGAAATGGCACATGCAAATGGGTTTGTCTTATCCATTAACCAATGATGATTTTCTTAATTACATTTTGAATGCTGGATTGCATTATAGAATCAATTTTTTAAATAAAAGTAAAATAAATGAGCGGATATAAATTAAAAAAGCATTTTATCGGAAGATAAAATGCTTTTTTTAAGGTTTTAATTCTTATTAACTTCCACAGTATAAACAACCATCTTCATCTTCGTAATTGTCCAATTCAGGTTGAGTTTCAATTTCAGGTTGTAGTTGTTTTTTCAATTCGTAAATGGCTTGTTGTGTTTCTCCGTCTTCAAATAAATTTCCAGTTAATTTGGCTTTTAAGGTCTTAATTTCTTCGTGTATTGCTGCTTCTTCCATCTGCTTTGGTTTTTAATCTTGTATCCTACAAAGTTACACATCAAGTAATGGAATTCAAAATCAATTTTTACACGTTAACTTGTTAATATATTAAATAATGGAAACAGTTAATGACAACGAAATAAAAGATTTAGTCTAGGGTTATTATTATGTAATAAAAACTATTAATGGACGTTGTACCATGCATGAAAGCTGCATTTACTTTCTTCATGTTTTTATTTTTTCATCAAGTAATTGGACAAGTATGGCAGGAAAAAATGCCATTTCCCGGTCCTGGTCGTGATGATGGAATCGCTTTCACTATTCAAAATTACGGTTATTGCGTAACAGGCAAAACAACTGGTTTTGCTGGTAGTAATACGCTTTATAAATACAATGTAATCACCAATACTTGGGAAGAGAAAGCAAGTTTTAAGGGAGAAGCGAGACAATATACAACGGCATTTAGTATTGGACATAAAGCTTATTTGTTAGGTGGATATAGTAAAAGTGGGGTTGGTTTGGCTGAAGTATGGTGTTATGATGGGGAACTAGATAATTGGACCCAAAAAAATAATTTTCCAGGTGGCGCCCGTTGGGGTGCTTTTGCTTTTGCCATTGGAACGCAAGGTTATTTTGGTTGTGGGACAAATATGGATACGGTCTTCAATGATTTTTGGCAATACAACTCAAAACATGACAGTTGGATACAACTTGACGATTTTCCTGGAGGAGCAAGAAGGGAAGGAGTGGCTTGTGCAGTAGGAGGATTTGGATTTGCAGGTCTGGGATTAAAAGATTATACAAATGAGGGTTTTTATAAAGATTGGTATGTTTTTGATCCATTAACTATTAAATGGAAGCAATTGGCAGATTATCCTGGGGGATTTAATGCTTATGGAAAATCGGAAAGTATGGGCGGTTTTGTAGTAGTGGGGACAGGTATGAATGAAAATCAAGTTTTTAATAATGATTTTTGGCGTTTTGACTTGAGCAATTGGTCATGGTCATTATTACCAAAAATGCCAGGTGAAGCTATCAGAGGAGCTGCTTCATTTAGCATTAAGCAAACGGTGTATATAGTAACTGGATTGACAGCAAGTTTTAACCGATCTGAGGAATTGCATGCCTTGGAGTTTCCAGCAGAAAAACTAAGTATTCAAATTTACCCAAACCCAAGTGAAGGTAAATTTCACGTTCAAAGTAATAATGGAAATCAGGCATTGACTTTGAATATTTTCAATGCAATGGGAAAATTAGTTGTGCATGAAATGATAGAAAGTGATTTTTATGATTATTCCTTTTTAGCTGCCGGCTTATATTTTCTTCAGGTTTCAGCAGAAAATGGGGAACAAGTAAAAAAACAGTTGATCATTTTATAAAGTCAACTTATCAAACATAGCAAGTAATTTTTCACCTGCTACATTCGGACTCAATGCTACAAAAAAATCACTTTGCCAGGCTTGTGATTTTTGTGCTTGTTTATTACTGGTTTCATCCCAAGGCGGATCAACACGAA
>CBDUKB010000281.1:0-3607 GCA_965367695.1 uncultured Putridiphycobacter sp. | reverse complement strand
AAAAGATGATCTAGCAAATTTAAATTTGTGGTATCGGCTGAACTGTTAAACATCAAATCACCACCCAAACACAACACATCTACATCAGTAAATTTTGCGTTTGCAACATCACTGTCAATTTCATCAATACTATCTGTTCTGGTATGAGATAAATGAACAATTGTATATTCTTTGGTAATTTTAACAATATCCTTTCTACAACTAGTAAATGTGACTATGAAGATAAAAAAAGCAAAAAGCAATCGAGTCATAGTCAAAAGTAGTCAATCCTTTATATTTTGACAATTTTATGCGTCACACTAGTGTCCCCTTTTTTTATTGTTAAGAAATAAATTCCTTTATTAAACTGAGAAAAATCAATTGTTTTCTGGGTTCCAGTCAAAATTGTTTGTCCAGCCAAATTAATTAATTTAAACGAAATTGATTCATTACTTTCAATTTTTAGGGTATTCACTACAGGATTTGGAAAGACATTTATTTTTAAACCGGCCGAATTTTTTATGGAAGCAGGATCATTTGTAGTTACTTTCACATTATCTATTCCCAAAAGGTATTTATCGGTAGAAACATTTTTAAATGCTATGTATACATCCTGATTTGAATAGCCAAGGCTGAATAAATTTAAACTAAAGCTTTTCCAATTTGGTGCATCATTAGTGACTTTTTTAAGGGTATCTGTAAAATCAGTAATGTTATTTCCACTTGTGGAAAGTAAGACATAATAATCTTCGGTATAATTGGCATCAAATGATTTTGAAGACCAAGTTAACAAGCTTCCAAATGACAAAAGACTTAATTTAGGGGTAATTAAATAGTCACTAGCTTGGGAAACCTGATTTGAATCTACTACATAATAAGATGTACTTACCGCACAAGTATCAAAAGAATTGATGAAGCCTACCCATGCATTATTTACAAATGCTACTTGTGAATGTGGTGTGAGGCCGTCAGCATTATTAATTGACCACGTGGCTGGTATGCCATTATCAAATTTTTCATTTAATAAAACTGTTTGTGCATTACTTGAAAAAAATAAACAGCAAGCGAAAAATGTTATCAAAAGGAATTTCATAATCTTATTTCTGCGAAAATAATTAATAAAATTAAAGGCTTGAACCTAATTAAGAATTTTTAATGAGTAATTATATAGTCCTATTGATCTGATAAGACATAAAGGTCTTCGGATTCCTTTTTAAAGAAGTACTTTTCCCTCGCAAATTTTTCAAGTGAGTGAATATTTTCCAATTCCAATAAATCAGCTTTCAAAGCTTCAATTTGAATTCTCCTATGTACAATTTCTTGTTGTAAGTTTTCGACTTTTTCTTTTCTTTTACGCAATGAAAATACATCAGTATCATGCAATAACAATATATATATCAGCAATATAATAGCTGAAAACACATACTTGTTCTTTAAAAATTTAAGATACTTTTTCATTGTTTCAAAGATAATTCAAACAAATAGAAATTAACAGGTTATTCAAATGAATTATTAACATCCATGAGTTAAAGCTAGCTTTTACTTATTATGGTTTATAGGTACTCAACACCTTTTTACTTCCTATTTTTTTAGTGATAAAATCGACACTTAATTTAGGACTTCTTGCAGGGGAATATGCTCTTCCATAATAAATTATTTGAACATGGAGTTTATTCCATAACTCTATTGGAAATAAACGCTTTGCATCTTTTTCTGTTTGCTGAACCGACTTGCCATTTGTAATTCCCCAACGCGTTAATAACCTATGGATATGCGTATCGACTGGAAAAGCTGGAACATTAAATGCTTGTGCCATCACCACTGAAGCGGTTTTATGACCAACACCTGGCATTGCTTCTAAGGCATCAAAATCAGCTGGTACCTCACCATCATGTTGCTCAACTATCATTTCAGAAAGTCCATAAATTCCTTTGGATTTCATGGGAGAAAGTCCACAAGGTCTGATTATTTCCTTTATTTCTTCCACGCTAAGCTTAATCATATCGTAAGGATTGTCAGCCAATTTAAATAGTTTTGGAGTAATTTTATTAACCCTTACATCAGTACATTGCGCTGAAAGCAAAACTGCTATTAATAGCGTATAGGGGTCTTTGTGGTCTAAAGGAACCTCCACCACTGGATATAATTTTTCAAGTTCGGAAATAATGTAGTTTACTTTTTCAGCCTTCTTCATCTTTCTTTAGTTTAAATCCGTTTTTTATAAATTGAATAAACTCTTTAAAACCTTTTTTATCAGTAAAAACAGATTTAACAACATTTTTACCTTTCAATGGGTTTGTTTCACTATCCGTAGGTATATTTTCGCTCTTAGAAAGAGCTTGCTTATCGTCTATATCATATTTATTAGGATTATAACCTAAATATTCATTTGACTTTTCAAAACTTTTTTCTGCAGCAGATTTGTAACCACTTTGTTCTTGTAATAACCCTAAATTATTTAAAGTGATGGCATCTTCAGGATCTAGTTTTAATGTAATTTCATAATCAGCAATGGCTCCAGACACATCTTTTAATCCTGATTTAATAAATGCACGACAAGCATAATAGAAAGGGTTATTTTCTTCTAGGCTAATTAAAATATTAAAGTCAAACAAGGCCAAATCAAGCTTTTTAAGATTGGTAAATAGCACACCTCTTTCATAAAGCGCTTCCTTTCCTTTTTCATCAATAGACAAGGCTTGGTTTAATAACTCAAGCGCACTTTCCAAATCTTTTTCGCTAACTTTGGCTTTTGCATTTGCAAGCAATATTTCATATGTCATAAATACAAATATAAAATGGATTTTCCGATTTACAGAAAATATAAGGGCATTGATGTCATGTTTAAAATTAATGACCTCAAACATTTCAATGAAATAAAAAAAATGGGAGACAAATTAATTGAATCTGAAGTGCATGCAAAAATATATCCTGAAATGCAATTTATCAATGACATGATTCAATGCTTTGAAGATCGCTGGGAAATAATTTCTGAAAACGACTATAATACTTTCAAAACATCAAATTTCCAATCAACACCATGATAGAACCAACAGAATTAATCAAACAGTTTTATGAAGGATTTGCAGAGAAAAATGCAGAAAAAATGAACGCTTGTTATCATAAAGATGTAACTTTTGAAGATCCCGCCTTTGGAAAATTATCAAGCGAACGTACACACGCCATGTGGCAAATGCTACTACTCAATAAAAACGCTATTCAAAAGGTGTCATTTAATAATATACAGGTGAATGGCACTGAAGGAAAAGCCAATTGGATTGCCGAGTATGAATTTGGGCCTAACAAAAGAAAAGTAATCAACCATGTGAAAGCTAACTTTGAATTTAAAGACAATTTAATAATTAAACACAAGGATGAGTTTAGTATGTGGAAGTGGTCGCAGCAAGCATTGGGTTTAGCAGGAATTCTCTTAGGTTGGAGTCCGTTGATAAAAAACAAAGTTCAAGCAACCACTAAACAAAGGTTGGATTTATTCATTCAAAAAAATAAAGAACATGAACCCAATTTTTAAGACTTACCTTCCCCCTAATTTTTCAAGCATAAATGCTTATATTTTTGCTGAAAACGCCAATAAACTAATTGAATTCTACACCAAAGCATTTTATGC
>CBDUKB010000280.1:0-3612 GCA_965367695.1 uncultured Putridiphycobacter sp. | reverse complement strand
ATCATCAAAGAAGACCCTCAATATATTTATTTGCATAAAGTTCGACCAGGCATTACTTCTTGGGGGCAAGTTAAATTTGGCTACGCCGAAAATGTAAATGAAATGGTACAAAGAATGAAATACGACTTATTGTACATCAGAAACATGTCCTTGGCGCTCGATTTAAAGATCATGTTTTACACCGTTGCCATCATTGTAAAAGCAAAAGGAAAATAATTGCTTTCAAAAGCATATTTAGCCAAGTAAATTTCATTGAATTTTCAAGAACTGATTATCTTTAAACATTAAATTTTATTTATGGAAATGCTCCGCATTGAAAACATTGTTAAACAATACGCCAATCACAGAGCCTTAGATGACGTATCATTAAGTACGCAAAAAGGTGAAATATTTGGATTATTAGGTCCGAATGGCGCTGGTAAAACCAGTTTAATTCGAATCATTAACCAAATTACTGCCCCAGACTCAGGCACGGTATTGATTGAAAACAAACCTATTCAAAGAGAAGACATCACCAAAATAGGCTACTTACCTGAAGAAAGAGGTTTGTATAAAAAAATGAAAGTTGGTGAACAAGCTCTTTATTTTGCAAGACTAAAAGGTATGTCGAAAAACGAAGCCAAAATTAAGCTTAAAGAATGGTTTGAAAGATTTGAAATATCACAATGGTACGACAAAAAAATAGAGGAACTTTCAAAAGGAATGGCGCAGAAAATTCAATTTATTTCTACCGTGCTACACAATCCTCCACTTTTAATACTCGACGAACCTTTTAGTGGATTCGACCCCATAAATACAGAATTAGTGAAGGCAGAAATTTTGCGATTAAAAGCCAATGGAACTTCTATAATGCTATCAACTCATAACATGAACTCTGTAGAAGAAATTTGTGATTCAATTGTCTTACTCAATCAATCGAAAGTAATTTTGAATGGCACCTTGAGTGAAGTGAAAAATAAATTTAAATCAAACATCTACGAAGTTAAATTCAAAGGAGTGATGATGGCCTTTGCTAACGCACTTTGGGCAGGTTTTGCATTAATCGATAAAATTCAAATCGACGACAATACTGCCATAGCCCATGTTCAATTAAAAAACGACAATGGTGTCAATGATTTATTGAAAGCGGTGATGCCAGCTGTAGAAATCATTTCAATTAAAGAAATTGAACCAACCATGAATGACATTTTTATCAAAGCAATTCAACAAACGAAAGGAGGACAACATGAGTAATTTAAAATTAATAATTGGTCGTGAATACAATACACGTGTTCGAAAAAAGTCTTTCTTAGTAACTACCATACTCATTCCAATTATTTTTATTGGCTTTATGTTTGGCGTCATGTATTTGGGGCTAGAAGATGAAAAACAAGTAAAAGTTCTGGTAGCTGATCCCGGTGGTTGGTGTGGAACTAAAATTTTTCAAGAAGACCCATTGAGTACCCCTGCACAATTCTTTTTTTATGAGAACTATATCGACAGTGCCGAGCAGTTTTTATACGACCCACAATTTGAGGAGTACGACATCCTGATTAGTTTAAACGAAAAAGTACCACAAAATAGAAGGGTGGTTGCTTATTATAAAAAAAATCCTAGTCTAAAAATAAAAAGCTATATCGAAAACAGGATTGAAGCAAGAATTCGAGAATATTTTGCCTTGAAAAAAACAGACTTAACCTTGCAACAATACAACTTAATTCAATTGCCTTTCGATTTTAAATTTTTAGATGCTGGCGACCCCGAAGGGAATGACGATAGCTCAAGAAGAGCCGTGGTAGGATTTGGTTTTGCCATCCTCATTTACTTCTTTATTTTCTTTTACTCTAACCAAGTAATGCGTGGCGTAATTGAAGAAAAAACCAACCGTGTGGTCGAAATAATTATCTCATCAGTCAAACCTTTTCACTTAATGTTAGGTAAAATAGTTGGTATTGGTCTCGTTGGCTTAACGCAATTTATGATATGGGTAGTCATGTCTGGCATCGGCTTATTTTTACTGCGTATTTTTGTATTTCCCGATATGGTCGATCCAGCAACTTGGGATGCAGCAGCCATGGAAAATGGCGAAATTGTAAATCAAGGAATCGCACAATCAAACGAATTTGTCAACTTTATTTATTTTGATATCAATTGGTTTGTAATGATAAGTTTCTTTCTCATTTACTTTATTGGTGGATTTTTAATCTACTCTGGCATTTTTGCTATGATTGGTGCCATGGTCGATTCTGAAACCGATACACAACAGTTAGTCCTGCCAGTAACCATGCCCCTAATTTTAGCCTACCTGGTGGCATCACTCATGTTGACGAATCCCGAAAGTGTCATTGGCACCTGGTTCTCTATCATTCCCCTCACCTCTCCAATTGTGATGGTGGTGAAAGTAGCAATCGGTTCTGTTTCACCACTTATTTTAATTGTTTCTATTGTTTTATTAATCCTTACTTTCATTGCTACCACCTGGATGGCTGCTAAAATTTACCGTACTGGTATACTGATGTATGGTAAAAAAGCAAGTTGGAAAGAGGTACTCAAATGGTTAAAATATAAGTAGAAAAATAAAATTTTCTCAATTTTTTTTTGTACTTTGGAGTGAGCCTAAGTATGAAAAATCGGATTGCTATTATTGACATTGGGACAAATACGTTCAATTTATTGGTTGTGGACCGATCAGTAGACTCCTTTGAAATAGTATTCAAAGAACGTGTTGGTGTTGGCTTGGGTAATAACGGTATCAATGATGCTAAAATCGCCAGTTGTGCCTTTGAAAGAGGTATTAAGACCTTGGAAAATTTTAACGACCGCTGTTTGCAATTGAACGTTGAATTGGTACATGCTTTTGGTACATCTGCCTTAAGAAATGCGGTTAATAAAGATGCTTTTTTAGAAGAAGTAGCCCTTAAAACAGGCATTCATATTCGGGTAATCTCAGGCGCAGAAGAAGCGGAATACATTTTTAAAGGTGTTAAATTAGGTTACGACTTTAATTCCCCTGGCTTAATTATGGACATAGGTGGTGGTAGTACTGAGTTTATTTATGCAAATCATCTTGGCATTCAACAAAAAAAGAGCTTTGAAATTGGGGTATCAAGAATGTACCAATACTTTGATAAACCAAAAGAATTAGATGAAAGTATCGTTAAAAATATTGAAGGCTATTTAGAAAAGACAACCAAGGATTTTTTTAAAAATATTGAATCTTCAGTATTCATTGGTTCTTCAGGTTCTTTCAAAACCTTTTACGAACTCTATTCCAACAAACAATACCCCAGAAATGAATATGTTGAGATTGAAATCCCCACACTCATTAAATCCTTGAATCAAATTATTTACTCTACTAAAGACGAGCGGTATCGGAACGATTTTATTATTCCCATTCGGAAAAAAATGATCAATATTGCCGCTTTGAAAACAAGGTGGGTCTTAGAAAAACTAGCCATTAAAAAATTTATTGTCTCCCCCTACTCTTTGAAGGAAGGTGCAATTTTTGTCAAAGAAAAAACCCTGCAATTTTAAATGGCGTCTTTCGTTTTCTCCATTAAGTCGGCTAGAAATGCCCTTGCCCTAAACAATTGTGCTTTTACAGTACCGAGCGGCATTTCAAATTCATCAGCT
>CBDUKB010000279.1:0-3636 GCA_965367695.1 uncultured Putridiphycobacter sp. | reverse complement strand
CAGCGTAGTGCAGATGTGTTTTTAGGAGTGCCATTTAATATTGCTTCTTATGCATTGTTTACTATGATGCTGGCACAGGTTTGCGATTTAGGATTAGGTGAGTTTGTGCATTCTTTTGGAGATGTTCACTTGTATAATAACCATGTTGAACAAGCTCAATTACAATTATCTCGCGATCCAAAACCATTGCCTACCATGAAAATGAATCCGGCAATTAAAGAGATTGATGGATTCAAGTTTGAAGATTTTGAATTAGTAAATTACGAATTTCACCCGCATATTAAGGGGGCCGTTTCAGTTTAATTATGGTTAAGTTAATAGTCGCCAAAGGGCAAAATAACGAGATTGGGAAGGACAATGATTTAATATGGCATTTACCTGCTGATATGCGATTTTTCACACAATCTACCAAAGGTAATATTGTAATCATGGGGCGTAAAAATTGGGATTCTATTCCTTTAAAATACCGTCCGTTGTCTGGGAGAGTTAATGCAGTAGTAACTCATAATCGCAAATTCTCTCATGCTGATTGCGATACTTTTCATTCTGTTGAAGATGCTATTAACCACTATAAAGAAAACTCCGATAAAGCCATTTTTATTATTGGCGGCGCACAGATTTACAATTACTGTTTAAAGAACAATTTGGTTGACGAAATGCTCATTACCTATATCCATCAAGACTTTGAAGCAGATGCTTTTTTTCCAGAATTTGAAGAAAATGAGTGGCAAAAAGAGATGATAATGGATTATAAAATAGACGATAAAAACCCATACGATTTTACAGTTTTTAGATTTACTAAAAAATAAATAATGAAAAGAGTACAGCTATTCGAATTTGAGGATTTTACGTGGTTTCCGAATTTGATTAGGGTGAACATGCTTAAATTACTTAACGTATTTAATAAAATAATGAAAGTTGAAGAACTAGTGGCAAAGGGCTTAGAACCTTTATTAAAATCGAGCTCAGAAAATGCCATAGTCGATTTAGGTTCCGGAGCAGGAGGTGTAATGCCGCATGTTCATTCAGTTTTGCAAAAGTCTAATAAAGACTTAACGCTAACTCTAACCGATTTGCATCCAAATAAAAGTCAAATTGAAAAATTTGATAAGTCAGTAAATATAAATTATGCTTCTGAGTCGGTTAATGCAACTTCATTAGCTACTGCGCCAGCAGGTATTAAAACAATGATTAATTGTTTTCATCATATGCCTCCAGAAGCTGCGTCTTCTATTCTTAAGTCGGCGCAAGAGAATAATCAGTCGCTTTTAATTTATGAATTGACAGGAAAGCCCATTCCTTTAGTTATTTGGTTTTTATTGTTGCCAATTTCACTTGTAATCACATTTATTATGGCTTTGGTTTTGACTTTTTTTAGCAAACCTATTTCTTTAAGTCAAATCGTTTTTACATTTATAATTCCCGTTATCCCTCTTGCTTTTGCGTGGGATGGACAGGCGTCTGCACCTCGTACCTATTCTAAAGCTGATTTAGAGGTACTGGTAAAAGGCCTTCCAAAAGTTGCCAATTACAAATGGAATTATGTGCCTGCAACAACAAAAAAAGGAAAGCAAAGCGGCTATTATTTCATAGGTCAGCCAATTTCGGCATAAAAAAAACCCAGACAAATTTTCTTCATCTGGGTTAAAACAAAGCATGAAACTTACTTACTCTTTTACTAAAAGTATTTGTTTTGTACCAGCTAATGTTTGCACTGTTGCAGTGTACATTCCAACCGGCATTTTACTTCCTTCAATTTTACATAGGGTTGAATAAATTGAGTTGTTTGTATAAACGAGTTTACCTGTTAAATCATAAACAGAAATGCTTTCAATTGCAGATTCACTTCGAATTTGCCATTCAGTATTACTTGGGTTAGGATAAGCCGAAATAGTATTATCTAATTCAGTTTTGCTTAAACCTAAGTATTGACTAGGCACTGTAGAAAAATATACATTGTCGATATAAATTACACTCGATCCCGCTGGGGTACTTGAAATGATTAATTGATTTATATCGTCTTGATTCATTCCTGTGAATGAACTTAAAGGAATTTCAATATGTTCCCACTGTTCTTGTGCTGGTGTTAAAGTATATTCAAATTCACTGTCGGCATTAGCTCCTTGATAACCATCTCCACCAAAATCAACTAATTTTATTCTTATTTCTGTGCTATTTGGTGTCCATAAATGCATGTGAAAATACAACATACCTGCTGCATCTAAATCAATTGGTGATCCAACTGTTTCAATACCATTAAAGTTTAAACCAGTATATTTTTTTGTTGGATTTCCTTGTATCATTATGTCGGATAAGTTAGCAACACTCCAACCAGTGTTCCATGTGTCAACAGGAACATCTGTATAAGGATCACTAAATAAAGATAGCACTTGTGAAGCAGGAAGCGCGGGTGTTGGTGCAGGCTCCATTGGTTCAGCTAGGGGAGTTGTTGTTCCAATTGTAATATTATCAAAGTATGAAATATTGTCTTGTGTTCTTCCTGCTAAATCAAAATCAGGGAAAATAACAATTTGGTCAATTGTACCAATGTTACCAATATGACCAGAAAAATCAAATACAATTTCTTCCCATTGGTTAATTACTGTATTGGCAATTTTTATCTCTCCTAATGAACCATTTGCTGGTTCCACGAATTTAATTCCTACGTCACTAATAACTGTTTTCCAAACCATTATTTTTACGGTCGAATTTGCAGCACTGAAATTAAAACTTCCAAGGTCGGTACCGTGCATTGATTCGCAGCCAGCCCATGGCTGTCCAGTTTGCAATGCTGTAAATTGTGCAACTGTTGCTGAAGTATTTACACCTGTTGGATCGGGATTTGCCATAATTTGAAGAGCCGGATTAGCGTCATTCTCAAATACAGTCCAGGTCCAATTTGCGCCATTACCACCCGTTTCAAAATCGATAGGAGCGTTTTGTGCCATGCCATAATTGATTACTAATAAGGACATTGAAAGTAAAAAATGTTTCATGTTTTAATTGTTAAAGTGTTAGTAGAATTATTAACACCTGTACAATGTAATGAAA
The DNA here is from genome assembly GCA_965367695.1 of uncultured Putridiphycobacter sp. Taxonomy (GTDB): domain Bacteria; phylum Bacteroidota; class Bacteroidia; order Flavobacteriales_D; family Crocinitomicaceae; genus Putridiphycobacter. The sequence continues at coordinate 585 of CBDUKB010000279.1, read as the reverse complement.
TTAAATTACCTTTTGGTATAAAGTACAATAATAATTTTTATGAATAGAAAGCGCTCTGTTTGAATTGGACAGCTTTTATCATTGAAATTTAAATAAAGGAATTAAATTTATTCTTCGTCTTCAACCTGATTCTCACGAAAGGCAGAGGGAATTAGGTTTGGAATAATTTTTAAGACTAATGGCAAAATAATAGCTCCGCCAGGCAGCATAAATAGGGTTAAGGCAGGAATAGACTTACCTAAATCGCCTAGTTGATGTTTAACTTTTTCCTTTTCTTCTTTTGTTAATTCTCGGCGAGTTGATTTTGAAATAAGAAATACTAGTTCTTTACTATGTTTTAATTCATTTGCTAGTTTATCTTTATTGCGCGATAGTATTTTTGTCCAACGCTTTGCTGTATTACTCAAAATAAGTTCAATGTCATTTTTGCCTCTTAAAAATGGCGCTTGATTATTGTTGGCAAGTACAAAAGATTGAATAGATACAAAAGCTTTGTCTTTTTCATTCTTTTTTAGTCCAAGCTTAGCAGTTAATTGGTTTAAAAACAATTTTTCAGCTGGCTCAAGTTCTTTATCAGTCCATACA
>CBDUKB010000278.1:0-3681 GCA_965367695.1 uncultured Putridiphycobacter sp. | reverse complement strand
ATAGCCCTGAGACGATTTCAGATTTGAATCCAACCATACACTTCAAAGATGCTTCAACACCTACACCAGATTTTTGGACATGGGAGCACAATGACCAAATTTTTTCGAACCAACAAAACCCTATTTTAGAACTGGACCAGTTTGATGCTGGAAATCACTTCATCACCCTTTATGTAAGCAATCAATTTGGATGTGGAGACACAATTAATAAAGTAATAAAAGTAAACGAATCTGTATTGCTTTATGTACCAAATGCCTTTTCACCTGAAGGAAACAAAGACATTAACAACATGTTTAATCCTGTATTCACCGAAGGGTTTGACCCTGCAACTTATCATTTTTTAATTTTTAATCGTTGGGGAGAATTAATTTTTGAGAGTTTTGATCCGATTAAAGGTTGGGACGGTTATTATAATGGGAAACTTTGTGAACAAGGTGCTTATGTTTGGAAATTAAAATACAATAACAATATTAGCGCTGAAGAACACATACATATGGGGCATGTCTCAGTGTTGAGATAGCCTTTTTAATTATTATTTCCATTCAATTTTCCCTACTTCATATTGCTTCGTAATTATAGAATTTAATCGGCTAATTTTATTATTTTTGTAAGTCTTAAAAATTGAATCATGAAAAATAAAAAACACTTCCTATTACCTATTTTTGCTTGTATACTAATTGTATCATCTTGCGGTGAATCGACCCCGTCAGACATTTCCATTGAAAAAGAAATCAAAGAAATAATTGATGATCAAAATACAAAGACAACATTCATTGTAGAAGATGTTACAGCAGAAAATTTTAAAAGCTTAATCGCAAATGGTGATTATCAATTAATAGATGTAAGAACACCTGAAGAATATCAAGCAGGCACCATTGAAGATGCTATTAACTTGGATTTTAATGGTGGAGTTTTCGAAAAAGAATTTGATAAATTAGATCCCAATAAACCAGTTTTAGTATTTTGTGCTTCAGGTGGCCGATCAGGAAAAGCTAAAAATTTATTAAAAGATAAAGATTTTAAACAAGTTTACAATTTAGTTGGCGGATATAGTCAATGGCCATATTAACCAAATTTATATAGTCAACTTTGTCTGAAAGAATCACTTATTTTGTAGATGTAATTTTGCCGTTGAGTATTCCAAATACTTATACGTATAGGCTTCCTTTTGAATTAAATGATCAGGTAGCCATTGGAAAAAGAGTGATCGTTCCTTTAGGTAGGGCAAAATATTATACTGGAATTATAAAAACGGTACACCAAAAAATACCGACTGCCTACCAAGTAAAATATGTTGAAACCATTTTAGATGACCAAGCGATTGTCACCCACAAACAAATAGAATTGTGGGAATGGATGGCCGATTATTATATGGCCGACTTAGGGGATGTGATGAATGCAGCCGTCCCAAGCAATTTTAAATTGGCTAGTGAAACAATTATTTTTCTTCATCCTTCCTATGAGCGAGATCATGAGGACCTCAGTAACCGAGAATTCTTAATTGTAGAAGCACTTGAATTACAAGAGTCTTTAACTTTAAAAGAAATTGCTGAAATTATTCAGATTAAAACCATTCAACCAATAATTAAGGTGTTGATTGAAAAAAAAGTGGTGATTGTTTCTGAAGAGTTAAAATCTAAATACAATCCAAAATATTTGAGTTTTGTCAAAGTACATGAAAATTACAATGATGAAACGACACTTAGTGAAATTTTAAACGCTTTAGAAAAAGATAAAAGAGCAGAAGGACAAGTAACTGCATTGTTAAAAACTATTCAATTGACAAAGTGGACAGCTCAAAAACAATTGCCTGTTACTAAAAAGCAATTATTGGATGAAGGTGTTTCAGAATCTTCTATCCAAACTTTAGCAAAAAAAGGTATTGTTGAAATATTTTTATCGGAAATCTCCAGGTTAGCAGAATCGAATGATGAAATACATAAAATAAAAGCATTATCCCCTGCTCAAGAAAAAGCCTATACTACTATAAAAAGTGAATTTGAACAAAAAGATATTTGTCTATTACATGGTGTCACTTCATCAGGTAAAACTGAAATCTATGTCAAGCTGATTCAAGAAGCCTTAGACAAAGAGGAGCAAGTTTTATTCTTATTACCCGAAATAGCCCTCACAACTCAATTAATCACTCGATTAAAAGCCTATTTTGGCGACTTAGTAGGTGTTTATCACAGTCGTTTTAATCAAAATGAACGGATAGAAATTTGGAACCATATATTAAACAATTCTAAAAATCAATACAGAATTGTTTTAGGGGCTCGTTCATCTGTTTTTTTACCTTTTCAAAATCTAGGATTAATTATTGTTGATGAAGAACATGAAAATTCATTCAAACAATACGACCCTTCTCCAAGGTACAATGCCAGAGACGTAAGTATTGTATTGGCCAAGCAACATCATGCGAAAGTATTATTAGGCTCTGCAACACCTGCACTAGAGACTTATTTTAACGCGAAAGAAAATCGATATGGACTTGTTGAATTATTTGAACGTTACGGTGGGGTTCAGCTTCCTGAAATACAATGTGCTGATTTAGAAAAAGAAACGAAGAATCGTTCCATGAAATCGCATTTCTCCTCTTTTCTTTTAACAGAAATGGAAGAAGCTTTAAAAAGAGAAGAGCAAATAATTTTATTCCAAAACAGAAGAGGATACACCCCATTATGGTCATGCGAAATGTGTAATTGGACCATTCAGTGTAAAAATTGTGATGTCTCCTTGACATATCATAAATCATCCAATGTACTTAAATGTCATTATTGTGGCTACTTTGTTTCTCCTCCATCTTCTTGTGGTGCTTGTGGAAGCAAGAAGCTTAAAATGTTAGGGTTTGGTACTGAAAAAATAGAAGATGAATTAGCAGTTTATTTCCCTAAAATTACAATTCAAAGATTGGACTTGGATTCAACAAGAGCAAAAAATGCCTATCAAAAAATTATTGAAGATTTTGAAAATAGAAATGTTGATGTGCTCATTGGCACTCAAATGGTGACAAAAGGACTGGATTTTGATAATGTCGGACTGGTTGGTGTTTTAAGTGCTGACCAAATGTTAAAATTTCCCGATTTTAGAGCATTTGAAAGGTCCTATCAACTCATGTCTCAAGTAGCGGGAAGAGCAGGAAGAAAAGCAAAAAGAGGGAAAGTTATTATTCAAAGTTTCGATCCGAACCACTGGATTATACAAAAAGTAATGCAACATGACTATTTAGGCATGTATACCCAAGAAATTTTAGAAAGAAAGAACTTCAACTATCCACCATTTTATCGTATCATTACCATACAATTAAGACACCGTGATAGTAATTTAATTGAAGTTGCTGCAACTGAACTTGCTAACAGTATGAGAGGAATTTTCAAAGACCGATTACTGGGGCCAGAAGCACCTTTAATTGCAAGGGTTAGAAACTTGTTTTTAAAAAATATCACCATTAAATTTGAACGGACTGCAAGTCCAGCTAAAGTAAAGAAAATTATTACCGAAAAATTAAATGAATTCCAATCGCAACACGATTTCCGTTCGGTACGCGTTGTGATTGATGTTGATCCACAATAAATGCATACATTAAAATCAGCCATACAATTACTTGTTTTAATCATTTGGACTTTAGTGATTATTGTTGTCACTTTTTTGACCTTGATATTGACCTTTCACCCTACCTG
>CBDUKB010000277.1:0-3709 GCA_965367695.1 uncultured Putridiphycobacter sp. | reverse complement strand
GCCTGATTGCTTCAAATTATGGTCAAAAGGAAACTTATTAAATGCTAAAAATTCGGTAGAATCTATATTGAAACCAGCTAAACCAAATGAATTTTCTACTAACTTTTCATCATTCACAAATACTAAATTTTCTGTATAATTGTAAGTAAAGTCTTCATAATAGAACTCAGGAAAACCAGCATAATAATTAATTCTATTTTTAATTAATAATTTTACTGTATATTTTAATGTATCATTACCTAATGAATAATGCTTTGCCAAAATTGTCATTTTAATGTTATAAAAAGGAGCAGTGAAAAGCACCCATGAATCAACTTCATAACAAAACACATCTCCCACATTAAAATTGTAAGTCGACCAAAAATTGGGTAGGTATTCACCATGAGAGTTTTGTCCTTCATGGAAGCCTGTTTGACTGAAGTGTGTTCCCGAATTTTCAAAGTCGGGGTACTGCAAAACCCCATTGTTTTTTGAAATCAGAATTGTTTCTCCACTTGAAAGTGAGATTGTTTTGATGGAATCAAGTGTTCCAAAAACTAAAGAGTCTCCTACTCCACTAAGCGTAGCTGTAATGCCAGTATTAAATACCCACATTTCATTCAAAGTTGCTTTGGGTTTCAAGCTATTTCCATTGATCGTAAATTCATCCGACAAGGTGTCTTGAAAAATTTCGAAGCCCAGAAATTCTGGGGCATATTTATAAATGGGATTATAACCTGAACAAGTTAAACAAGGTTTTACTTCACTTCCCGTATAATAGGTTTTTGAACCTGCAATAATTTTCACTGAATCAATAACAATGGTATTACTAATGAAGGTTGAATCACTGTGCTTAAAAAAAGTCACTTTGCTTTCATTGACAATGGACCAGTTTTGGCTTATACCTATGCTGCAGTGCAAAAGAAAAATAAAAAACAACAAAGATTTAAACATCATCAAAAGTTAGGTACTTAATAATACGTAAAATGTTTGAAATCTGTTGGGTACAATGAGCGTTTAAGTCGTAAAATTCAACAAAGTTTTTTCACGATTATAAGGCGCATATTCAATTTTAAACCCAAGTGGAATTGCACCATAATGCTTGTTCAATATTGTCATGATTCCATTTTTACGCGCAAAATCATGATAAAACCATAAAAACAACCTTGTAACAATCACTTTTTTCTGTACAACATCAATTCTTGTACTTGTACTCAAGTAACTTTCTGTAGCCAGATTTAATTGAGCATCTAATTGATTGACATGATAAAAAGCTATGGGTGGACAGCTAGCAACACCACAGTTTAAAGAAAAATGGATGCGGTAATCTAATTTTTTTGGTCTCAAAGATTTAAGCGAAAGATATTGGAAAGGAAACTGAAATAATCCAGCAGTAAATTTATTTTTACCCATCCTCAGTATGCCATGTTCTATTTGGTCTAAGCTAAATTTTCTCCCTGTGATTTCAATTTTTTTTAACCCAAATATTTTCTTGCTGTCTACCCCATCTTCATGGATTAGAATTTGATAAAAAGCATTGTAAATATTAATCCAAAAAGCCTTTATTTCTGTATCACTTTTAAGGCTTTTTAAGTGGGCCCGCTCAGCACCTTTTAATTCATTGATCAAAGAATCAGTTGATTCAGCCATTTTTACAGCCAGTAACAATTGCTCAGCAAGGGTGTTTAATGTCTTCATTTATTCAAACTTTAAACATAAGTCGTATAAAAAACGACTTCCTAACAAATTATTCCTTAATAAACGTTTGTTGCTCCACTTTGTTTCCGCTTTGTACACGAAGGATATAAAACCCATTTAATAAATCGCTTACATTAATTTGATCCCCCTTTATAAAAGTACGTACTACCTGTCCATTTAAATTAATTATTTGAATACTTGTAAATTCAGTGATTTCACCTTCAAGGTGAATAATTTGATTGGCAGGATTAGGAACTATTTTCCAATCCAAGGGTTGACTAACCTCCAACATGCCTACGGTATTTACCGCTACTTGGATGGCTTTTAAAGCATTTATCTTGCCCCATCCCCAAGCAGCATCTCCATTCGGCCCAATGGTTCCCGTATGGGCATCCAATCTTCGGGTTTGAATAATGATTTGTTTCACTTGATATGGTGATAAGTAAGGATTCGCATCCAACATCAATGCAACAATTCCTGCAACTGCAGGGGAAGACATGGAGGTACCACTAAAACGTGCAAATGGGTAAATTCTATTATTAAAATTCACAGCAGTTACTTGGGTATACCCATTATCAGTATAAGAAGAAATAGAAGATGCCACATTGACGCCTGGTGCAGCTATATCTGGTTTTGAATTTCCATTTATCAATGGACCTAGGCTAGAAAACCCAGCTCTTTGACCACCGTAAACCGTTCCATTAAAATTAGTGTATTCTGAACTATGCGCAGCAACCGTAATCGCTTTTCCAGTACAAGCTGGAGCACCAATACCATGAGTAGCATCACCAGCTAAATAACCTGGTTCCGCATCAGTGAAATCCATGCCCCAATTTCCAACATCTGAGCTTAATTCGGTTACATTCCAAAAATGAACCTCGTCAATACTTGCAGTACTTTCTAAAACAATTCTATTTCCATTTGTTTTTTTCACCCTCAACCTCATCTGAGGTCTGCCATTTGATGGGTAAGCTGCATCCATTGAAAGATTGTAAAAAACAGAATCATTTCCGACCACAACGAATGAATCAACATAATTATTGAATGTGCTCGTATTATACCAAGGAGAAGCATTTAACACTTGCCCACTTGGATCCACAATTGAAAACCTAGCACTAAAAGCACCACCAATTTCACCCCAACCATGGATACTTTGGCCCCACAGGTTGTTTACTGTTCCACCATAAAAATTAATCCTTGTTTTGATAGTATCATTTACAAATAAATGAGAAAGATGAAAATTCACATCCCCATTATTTCCACCAGAAGTAACAAAAACAACCCCTTGTTCGGAATAATTATCAATCGCTTGGCTTAATAGAGATGTTCCATCTAAAGCACCTGTATGGTATAAGCCCCAGCTCATGTTAACCACCAATCTCTTGTTCGCTTGCTGTGCTTTTTCGAACATCCATTCCCAAGCATCTAAAACCGCTGCTTCGTCTACTAAAAAAGTAACCATTAAAAATTCTGCTTCATAAGCCACGCCTCTAAAAATAGTTCCTGCTCCACTTCCGCCTGCAATACCTGCAACGTGCGACCCATGTGTTGCGTATGAGTATATATTGGCGGTATCAGCAGCAGCAGTTGCCAAATCACTTGCGTTTGTGTATTCCGTTCCATAATTAAAATTACTTGGGTGTGGACCCGAAGTTTTAAATTGGTCCCAAGCAGCTAATATTCTTGTGTTTTGCAAGAGCGTATCATAAAACATAGGTGAACTGTAGTCAAAGCCCCAATCGGTGATGCCAATTAACACGTCCTTTCCTGAATATATTTCTGGTAATCCCCATCCTCGGTGAACACTGTCCACACGGGTATCGGTTAATAATTTGTTTAAGGTTGGTTTTATTTTACCGGCAATTTGGACAGTTTCGACACCTGCTAATGTACAGAGTGAATTCAAAGATTCAATAGGTACTTTAAGGGAAATTATTTCTCCTGTTCTGCCGCCTTGCATTACATTTAACGGACGTAATTGCTTGGCGTCAAATTGCTTGTTTATTTTAATTAATAAGGCGAGGTAATAGCG
>CBDUKB010000276.1:0-3753 GCA_965367695.1 uncultured Putridiphycobacter sp. | reverse complement strand
AATTATATTTTCAACTGTTTTTGCCGAAGCTGTTCCAATAAATCCTTGTAATTGAGCTACTAATTCACCTTGAACCGCATCCTGTCCCAAAAAGAACCCTGCAAAAACAATGATGGTAATTAACAAGCCTGGAAGTGAAAAAATAGTGTAGAAAGCTATGGCTGCTGCATAGGTCATTACACTGTGGCTACTAAAGCCACTAAATGTAACGCGTGTGATTTTTTTAATGGTTGAAAAAATGGTTGATTTCATAATCAGCAAGGAATTTAGGTTTAATAAATTCAAGAATGATTCCAAAATAATTAAAATAAGGCGTTGGTAAGACGAAAAGGACATATTAAAAAACAAAAATGACACTGAATGTGATTTTTAGGAAACACAAATTTTGATAACAATACCTGTCTTAAGTTGAAAAAGCAAAGTGTGACTTCAGCTTCAATAAAAAACAAATTGAAATCCCTAATAAATTAGTAAAAGGCTCAAAACAATATTAAAAGGGCTATACAGGATATTCATAGCTTAAAGTACTACCATTGTTGTCCCTCTTTTGCTTTTTTATAGTACCTTATCCTAAAATATAATAAATATGATTGTAACTAAAGGAATCGGTTTGATTCCATTGATAAAGCGAACCGGAATTCATATTATTTGGTTATTGGTCCTTTTTTCAACAATAGCAATTCTTTATCGTGTTGATTTAATAGGGTTTAGAATTCCTTGGCTTCCCATATCAGTAATTGGTACAGCTGTTGCTTTTTATGTTGGCTTTAAAAATAACCAATCTTATGATAGAATGTGGGAAGCACGAAAAATTTGGGGTGGTATTGTGAACAACAGTCGCACCTTTGGTATGTATATAGATGGGTATGTGAACAATGAATATGCGAGCAAAGCCTTGAGTGAAGAGGAGCTTCATGCCATCAAACAAAGAATTTTTTACCGTCATATTGCTTGGTTGTACAGTTTAAGAAGTCAATTATTATTACCTACCGAATGGGAGCACATCAGTCAGGAAGGCCAAATGGCAAGATATGCTAAGTTTTTAATCAAGCGATTTGGTGTAGGATTATTGAATGATGACGTAACCAACATAGAATTATCTAAGCTGTTACCGAAAGATGAATATGAACGACTCATCAACTACCGAAACACAGCTACCCAAATTATTAATGAGCAATCAAGAGACTTGAAAAAATTAAAGACCCAGGGTTTGGTCAATGATTTTAGGCAAGTGGAAATTATGAAAATATTGAAATATTTTTATGATGAACAAGGAAAGGCCGAACGGATTAAAAAGTTCCCCCTACCGCGACAATATGCCAATATGAGTCGGTATTTCACAGGTATTTTTATTCTATTATTACCTTTCAGCATGATTCCTGAATTAATGAACGTTGGTGATTGGGGCTTCTATATGTCTATTCCAATTACAGCTTTGATAGGCTGGGTATATGTGATGATGGAAGTGGTAGGTGATTATTCTGAAAATCCATTCCAAAATATGTCGTATGATATTCCAATGCTTTCCTTGTGCAGAACCATTGAAATAGATATGAGAGAAATGCTTGGCGAAACGGACTTACCAGACACCATCAAAGCTGTAAAAGGGGTGTTGATGTAAATGGCTGATGATGCATGAATTTAATAGGAATCCAATAAAAATAAAAAAAGAGGAGTTCAACCTGATGGAACCTCCTCTTTAATTTAAAAAAACTTCTTAATTTTTAATTCTTTGCTTTTATTTATTGAATTATCACTTTTTGATAGTACAAGTTAATGCCATTATTATTTACTATTAAATAAGCACCTTTTTGAAGGCCATTAATTTCAATTTTTTGTGCATTTCCATCCCAGACGATTTTTTTAATCAATTTGCCACTCATGTCATAAATAGAAAACTCACTACTTTCATCAAATGTTGCTTTTTCTATAAAAAACTGACCATTATTTGGGTTGGGGTATAGCTTAAAATTTTGTCCATTCGTAAATCCATCAACTCCCAATCCAATATCTCCAATATTAATGTCGTCGATATATAAATAATTACCCCCATCTGTCACATTCATTATTTTAATTAGCACGTAAGTTTCGCTCGCATAATTCCCTAAATTTATACTTGCTTTTTTCCATTGAGAATCGGTAGGTATAAAAGGTGTTGTTTGGGTAGGGCCGGTTACTAAATTGGTATTTGCTTTGTAATATATCTGGGTCCAAGTGGCCCCACAATCTATCGATAATTGCACGATCATTTCATCTGAATACAGTGAAACAGATTTTGCATAAGCCCAATTAAATTTCATGAAAGGAGTGGTGCCAATAGATGTTAAATCTAGAAATGGCAGTATTATTTCATCAATGGTTCCATAATTTGTACTGGTTAAATTATCTAATCGAATTGAATAGTTAGGACTTGTATAGGCATTTGAATCGAGTTCCCAAGCAATGCCGCCATCAGGATTATTAATGGTGATGCCATTAGGTGGAAAAATCCCACTATCAAAGCTTTCTTGAAAAGGCAATGCTTCTCCAATACCTGGATTGTTTACCGAAATAAAATCATTTTTATTAATGGAATCGCTACTGCTACCATTATCGACAACCAATGAAACGTCAAAACTGCCCAAAGTATTGTAGGCGATTACTGGATTTTGGAGGGTGGAAGTGGCGGGTGTGCCCCCTTCAAAATACCATGTCCAGTTTGTCGCACCATTCAAAGAAATATCGGTAAATTGTACTGAATTATTCACACAAATTTCAGGATTTAAGGAAGTGTAATTTGCTACTACCGGACAAATTGCTGGTGCAACATATGCTGAATCACATCCTGTTGCAACCAAATTTGATTGGGACCAAATCATTTGACGTAAACCATTCAAAGTGGCATGCATTCTGTCGGCTTGTCCTTGGGTAAACATATTGCTACAAGTCTCACTCGTATAATCCATGTAGTTTTCAATTTGATCAGGTAAATTAGGGTTGTCATTCGAACATGAATTGGAGGTGGTACATCCAAAGTTTGCAGTTGCAACAGGTGGTGTGTCACATACATAATCACCATCCGTACAAATATCAACGCCACAGCCATTATTAAATGTATGATAAATTCCTAACCAATGACCCACCTCATGCGTACCCGTTCTTCCCAAAGTAGAACTTGCTGTTCCTGTGGTGCCAAAATAATTGTGTCTAATTACCATTCCGTCTTCATCAGCTGGACCTCCAGGGAATGAGGAATAACCTAAAGTGCCACCAGGAATTGACTTTACGATATAAATATTCATGTATTTTTCATTGTCCCAAAAACTGATTTCTTTGAGCAAAGGCCTTTCATAGGTTTGATGATTTGTCAATGGCGAATTTATTCTTACAATACCATTGCTGCAATTTCCATTGGGGTCAATTTTTGCTAATTGAAACCTAACTTCAGTATCAACACCATTACCATCTCCATTCGAACCTGATAATTTACCATAGTCTTCATTCAAAACTACAATTTGACTCTCCACTTGTGCCACTGAAATATTTTCAGCCCCTCCTTCATGAAAAATGTGAACGACCACTGGAATTATTTTAATGTCATGGGCTCTATCACTTCCTTGTCTTAAACTGCTTTGAATTTTTTGTTCTGCTAACAGTATTTTATCATTGTTATATAATACATCAAACCCACATGGATTCGCTTCTCTTTGTCCAAATGAGTGAAGTGACATCCACAACATACCCACAATTAATAGAATTTTATTTTTCATTTGC
>CBDUKB010000275.1:0-3761 GCA_965367695.1 uncultured Putridiphycobacter sp. | reverse complement strand
GCGGCTTTCATAGGATGCATACCTTCTTCTACCTTGGTATAAATATTTTCCATCACAACTATGGCATCATCTACTACTAATCCAGTGGCGAGTACCAATCCGAGAAGGGATAAAATATTAATTGAAAAGCCAGCCAAGTAAAGTACACCGAAACTACCGATTAAAGCAATGGGGATAAGGATGATGGGGATGAAAGTGGTTCGCCAATTTCGAAGGAAAAAGAAGATGACCATCAATACCAAGATAAATGCTAAAATAATGGTGTTTTTTACTTCTTTAATGGCTTTTCTAATGGTAATTGTTTTGTCCATGGCAACATCCAAAACTATATCTTCAGGTAAGTCTTTTTTCATCAATTCTAATCTCGCAAAAGCAGCATCTACAATCTCAATAGAATTTGAACCTGGTTGTGGTTGCAAGGCAATACCTACCATTGGAATGACTCCATTTCCTCTTAAGAGCGTTCTTTCTGCTTCAGAACCAAGTCTGGCGCTTCCAACATCTTTTAACCTGATTAAAGTTCCATTTCTTTCAGCGAGGATTAAATTTTCAAACTCTTCTACAGTACTCATCAAGCCGGCTGTTCTTACCGTTAATTCTGTTTCGGTTCCTTCAATTCTACCACTTGGTAATTCAATGTTTTGAGCAGCCAAGGCTTCATTTATTTCAAAAGCGGTGATGTTGTAGACTTTCATTTTGTTCGGATCCAATTCCAAACGCATGGCGTATTTTTTTTCACCCCAAATTCTAATACTACTCACCCCTGGAATGGTTTGTAGTCTTTCCTTAAAAATATTTGTACCAATCTGTGTTAGTTCAAGTAGACTTCTTTTTTCACTTTGAACGGTGATTGAAAGAATAGTTTCCGCATTGGCATCTGCTTTATTTACAACAGGTGGATCAGCATCCGGGGGTAAATTTTTAATGGCTTGAGATACTTTATCTCGTATATCATTGGCTGCATTATTCAAATCCACCTCTGGCAAAAATTCAACGGTAATGGTACTTCTGCCATCAGTGCTGATGGAACTCAATACTTTGATGCCATCCACACTGTTCACTTGTTCTTCAAGTGGTTCTGTAATTTGTGATTCTATAATTTCGGCATTGGCACCTGTATAATTTGTCTGTACAGTCACAATGGGAGGATCGACACTAGGGTATTCACGCACACCCAAAGCTAAGTACCCAACCACACCAAAAAGAATGATGACAATGGCAAATACTGTTGCTAGTACTGGTCTCTTTATGCTAAGTTCTGATAAAGTCATCTAGGCTTATTTTTGAATGGTTAAAATTTCAACAGGCATGCCATCTTTCACTTGTAAAAGCCCCGTTGTAATAATGGTGTCATTGGCATTAAGACCATTGAGTATATCAATATGAGTCGCTGTTCTACTGCCTAAGATGACCTTCGTTTTTACAGCAATTCCATTTTTTAAGACATATACTGTTTGGTCATTGATTTCAGGAACTACGGCCTGAGTTGGGACTAGTAAAGCATCATCTTTTTGGTCAGTTTTAATCAAGACTTCAGCAAAAGTACCTGGCATTATTTGTGTTGCCGGTTGCGCCATTTTAGCCCTTACATTAAAAGTCCTTGAGGAAGCATTTAAAGTTGGTGTGATGGCGTAAATAATGGCCTTTAAGGTGTCATTATTGACAATCAATGAAACCGATTCATCCACTTTAATACTTGTCCTGAAATTTTCAGGCAGTGAAAAATCAACCTTTAATTCATCCATTTTTGTGAGTGTGGTTATGGTTCCACCAACACCTAGATAAGCACCTTTTGAAAAGTTTCGCATGCCTAATGTACCTGAAAATGGTGCTTTTATATTCGCTAAATCTATATTGATTTCTAATTTGCGAATGTTTGCTTTTAAGGTCGCAATACTTGCGTTAGATTGGTCAATTTCTTGTTGGGTACTTCCTTCAATGCTCAACAATGCTTTTTTTCTACTCAATTCTTTTTCTTTAGTATCCAATTCAGCTTTTAAACCTATCAATTCAGCTTGCCATTGTCGATCGTCAATACTGACCAAAGATTGTCCTTGACGAATTGTTTGACCTTCCTTAAAATTAATACGCATCACCTGACCGGCAATACTTGTTTTCAATTCAACCGACTCTGAAGGTAACAAATTAGCTGTTGTTACTAATAAGTCGTTAAATGCCTGTTCATGCACAATGTATGCTTCAACCTGAATGGCTGCGTTTTGTGTTGGGACTGCGTTTTCACCACTTGAACTGCAAGCTGATAGACCTGCGATAAGGAGTGCGCTAATTATTAATTTATAGTGTGTAAATGACATTATTTAGTTCTTTTATGGGGTTTGACAATATAATCGGGTGCGGGCAAGTTTTTCAAGTGTTTCATGATAGAATCCATGTTCTTTGAAAACAATTCAAATTCCTCCTTCGGGAGGTAGCCAAATAATAATTCATTCGTTTCTGAAATGGCTTTTTTTAATAATGGAATTGTTTTTTTGCCTTTTTCAGTAATCGCCATTCTTTGGCAACGTCTGTCGGCCTGATCTTTTCGTCTTTCAATGAGATTTTGCTCTTCCAAATAATCGATTGAACGCATGGTCGAAACCTTGTCTCTTCGGGTACATTCTGCTAACTCCGCTTGGTTTAATTCACAATCGTTTTCCGCTATTTGTAAAAACAATTTAAAATTCCTTTCAATACCAAAATCCTTCATCTTTGCAGATAAAGTACTGAAGTAGACCTCGGAAACTCGTGACATTTCGTATCCAAATAGTTGTGATTCTTTCAAAATATTGTTACGTTTTGTAATGGTTACAAAAGTAACTAATCGACTAGATCGGTATTTTCTTTTTTGTTAAAATAGCTTAACACTTCTGTTAATTTAATAGATATTGAATTGTTCAGTTTTTAATGAAGCATAAATTTTTGATTAAAATATAATCAAAAAAAGATGAATAATTAATCAAAAATAATGTAGTTTTGTAAAACAATCCGGCACCGAAGTATCATAAAAAAACCTGAATAAAGCATTTGGGGAATTATAAATTTTTAATACTTGATTGAGGGTGCTTTTAAATACTCATACCTATTATAGCTTGCGTTATGGCATATTAAGTGTCGACCAATTATTGCAATTGGGCGCCGTGAATGGACACAGTATTATTGCCTTGACCGATATCAATTCCACTTCGGCTTGTATTGATTTTATCCGCTTGGCAAACAAACTCAAGCCTGTTTTAGGGGTCGATTTTAGGGTGGGAATTGAGCAAAAACACGTTTTACTAGCCCAAAACAATATCGGTTTCCAACAAATCAACACTTATTTAACCGCCTTTTTATTGGCTAAAACTACTGAAGAGAGAGTGGTGCTTTTTGAAGCTTCTGACCTCTCTCAATGCTTTATCATTTACCCATTTTCAATTGAAAACAGCAGGCGAGCATTAAAGGGAAATGAATTTGTAGGTGTGTCAATACATGACTTGCCTCAATTGGCTTTGAAAAAAATTCCGACCCATAAAATGGTGGTCTTGCAAACTGTTACTTTTACCAATAACCGTTCTCACAATATTCATAAATTATTAAGGGCAATCGACTTGAATGTTTTGTTGAGCATGCTACAACCCGAAGCTGTTGCCAAAAGGTCGGAGGCCATGATAGGATTGGATACTTTGCTCACTCAGTTTGAAGAATATCCTGAAATGATAGCAAATACCCAATTTATACTCCACCAATGTCATGTGCATTTTAATATTTCACCACATGCAGAA
>CBDUKB010000274.1:0-3797 GCA_965367695.1 uncultured Putridiphycobacter sp. | reverse complement strand
TAATAGTCATTAGTTAGTAGTCGATAGTGTTATACCCTGCGCTAAGTTCTGTGTGCTTTTATAACAAATTCCAAAACCTTATACCTGATTGCTGATACCTGATTACTGAAACCCGATTGCTGAAACCTGAGACCTGTTACCTCCGTAAGTGAAGACTGAACAGTGATGAGTACACGGTTCTTCCTTGTCGTTGGTATATAATTAGTAGCTTATTCCAGAACTAACTACTTAGCACTTAATGCTTGTTAATTAATACTTTGTATTATCTACTTACTCCTCCTCTAAATACTCATTAACGGTAAAGTACTGAATAATCGCTTCCTTCAATAAATGCTCTTGTTGCTGGTCGTTTAAATGTGGTAATTTTTGTATGTTTTCAAAATGAGGCCACCCGTCTTCGTCGTCGTGGGTATATTTGTAATAACCATAAGGTTCTAGTATGGTGCAAGTAGCTACGTGCATCAAGTTTAACTTTTCATCCTTGGTATAAGTCCTAAATCCATGTCCAACTTCTTGAACCCCAATCATGGTCATGATGCCATTTAAATCCATATCAGCGTCAAACAACTTATTCATTTTATTAGTTACTTCTTGAAATTCTTGGGCTAGTTTGTGATCCATTATTAAAATTATATTGTGGGTAATTAATCTATTTGCAAAGGTAAGGGCAATTAATCTAAATTACCTTTATCGCACAATGAATTATTTAGATTTTATATTGTTGGTACCGGTTTTAATTGGTGCTTGGAAAGGTTTTAAAAAAGGCTTTATTATTGAAGTGTTTACACTACTTGCATTATTCGCTGGGCTGTATGGTGCCATTCACTTTGCCGATTTCATGTCCAAGTTGTTAAAAGATAACTTGTCATTAGATTCTGAATACTTACCCATCATCTCTTTTATCGTCACTTTTTTATTGGTAGGTGCCATGGTGTATTTTTTAGGAAAAATGCTAGAAAAGGCCATTTCAATGGTGGCTTTGTCTACTGTAAATAAATTTGCAGGTTTGGTTTTTGGCGGATTAAAAATGTTGTTGTTGTCTTCAGTGATTGTAATTGTGTTAGAAGCCATAGATGAGAAAAATAAATTCATGTCCAAAGAAATAAAAGAAACCTCTTTATTGTACG
This sequence comes from uncultured Putridiphycobacter sp., assembly GCA_965367695.1. Taxonomy (GTDB): domain Bacteria; phylum Bacteroidota; class Bacteroidia; order Flavobacteriales_D; family Crocinitomicaceae; genus Putridiphycobacter. Next base: position 2,670 of record CBDUKB010000274.1, on the reverse strand, counting down.
AGCCCTTAAAAAAGATGAATTTTACCATGATTCCGGCAATAGAAGAAAGTACTTTGTTTAAAAACCGATTCAATCTCTTAGATTTATTAAAGTCAGAATAGTGTGATTAATGACATGTTCAAATCTGTATTTATTCAAAAAGAATTAACTTAGTTTTTAAATTATTAAATGTCAACATAGATGAGAAAGCTAATCTTCTTATTCTTTTTTATAGTAATCCATGCAAATCTTTGGTCTCAAAATCAAGATAGTCTACTCAATGCTTGGCAGAACCCCAAAAATCACGATACTTTAAGGTTAGATGCTTATAAGATTTACATTTGGAACCATTACATGTTCACCGACCCTGATTCTGCTTTAATTTTATCTAAGGATTTATATAATTACGCTGAAAAAAAAGGGCAAGCTAAATTTATGGCCTCGGCTTTAAATCATCAAGCGGTGGCACATTCAATACTAGGGGAACCTGAAAAAGCCCTTGAATTGTATAAAAAGTCATTAGCTGTTGCTTTAAAAAATGGTTTTGAAGTCAATGCAGGTGTGACTTATTCAAATATAGGTACCATTTATTTAGACCGAGGGGAGTACAAGTTGGCGGCTGAATATTTATTTAAAGCCTTAACCATTTTCGAAAAAGTAAATGACAAAAAAAGATTGTCTGCCATTTATAATAATTTGGGGGTATTGTATAACGATCAAAAACTCTACGATTTAGCGATAAAATATTATGAGTCGGCTTTAAAAATTAAAGAAGCATTAAATGATGAACAAGAAATAGGCAGGGCTTATTTGAATCTAGGCGCAATTCAAGGAGATTTAAAAAACTATGAAAAAGCCAAAACATACTACGAACAAGGCTATTTTTATTTAAATAAAGTAAAAGATGCGGGTGGATTAGGGAATTACAACCTCAATATGGGACATTTGCATTATGTTCAAAAAAAATACAGTAAGAGTTTAGATTATTATCTATTGGCACTTGAGTATTTTGAAGCGGCTAATGACATTGTGAGTGCCACCACAGCTGAAATAAATTTAGGAGGTAATTACCATCAATTAGGTGATCGAGAATTGGCTTTGATGCATTTGGTAAGTGGCATGGAAAAAGCCAAGAAATATGGCATTCCAAAAATGACCATGACCGCTGCACAAGAACTTTATTTTGTGTATGATAAAGCAAAAGATTTTGAGCATGCCATTGCTTATTTAGATTTGTATCATCAATTAAAAGATAGCTTGAGTTCTGCAAAAAATCAAGAAATGACTTTGAACATGAAATACCAGCACGAGTATGATAAAAAAGCCATTATAGATAGCATTGAATTTGCTGCCAGTCAAGAATTAAATATTTTAGAAATAAAAGAGCAGAAAACTGCCTTGGCAAAAGCAAGGACCCAACAATTTGCATTGTTTGGAGGAATAGCGCTCATGGCTGTGCTCGGTTTGGTGATGTTTCGTTCCTACAGGACCAAGAAAAAAGCACACGATATCATCAATAATCAACATCAATTATTGGCGCGTACCCACAAAGAAATTAAAGAAAGTATTGATTATGCCAAGCGATTGCAGGATGCTATTTTACCCACCGATCAAACCTTAAAAGAACATTTTCCGAACCATTTTGTATTATTTAAACCCAAAGATGTAGTAAGTGGCGATTTTTTTTGGTTTGAATATGTGAAAGAGAAAGATTTACGCATTGTCGCAGTAGCCGATTGTACCGGTCACGGCGTGCCTGGTGCCATGGTGAGTTTAGTTTGTGCCACTGCCTTAAACCGAAGTGTAAATGAATTGGGCATCACAGAACCGGCAGAAATTTTGGATGTCACCCGAAAATTAATCATTGAAACATTTTCAAAAAGTAAACAGTATTTAAGGGATGGCATGGACATTACCATTTGTTGTTTCGATCGGTCAAACAATTGTACTTATGCAGGGGCAAACAATGCTTTGTGGCACTTTTCAAAAAAAGCTTTCGACCAAAGAAGTGATGAAGCCCTGGCTGAATACCGAGTGGATAAGCAAACAGTAGGGTGGACAGAGACATTAAAACCATTTAAATCGGGTAGCATTCAGCTAGCGCCCGGCGATATCATTTATTTACAAACCGACGGCTTTGTTGACCAATTTGGAGGGCCTCAAAATAAGAAATTTAAAAAACGTCCATTAAAAGAGTATTTACTCAGCATTACCACAAGGGAACCCATGACCCAAAAGGAATTATTGATTCAAAAATTTGAAGATTGGAAGGGGAGTGCAGAGCAAATTGATGATGTGTGCATCATGGGCATTAAAGTGTAAGGGAGCATCAATTACTTCTTAACAATTTCATTAACAATAGTTAAGTACTTGAAATAAATTTTTATATTTGAAATGCGTTCTAAGAAAGGACCATATAAAATTTTTTGTTAAACGTTTGATTTTTTTCAAACGTGTGAATAAAAACAATACACAATACGAACATGAGTCACATTGAATTTTTAGTTAAAAGACAGATTAACAAGTGTTTAATGTTCACTAATAAACAAAGCACATAAGGTATATAAACGCCACACAGTGGTTTATACCCACATGTTACATTCAATTGCTCTCCCACTATTTTAAAAAAAACCACAGTAACCCATAGTTTAGGTTTGCCAGCTCTCAAAGTAAACCACTGTAATTTTAAAT
>CBDUKB010000273.1:0-3853 GCA_965367695.1 uncultured Putridiphycobacter sp. | reverse complement strand
TGAATACAGGATTTCTAATGAGGCATAATCTCTTTGACTTACAATTTTAATTCCGTTCCTATTTAATTGAGCTGCACAAACACCCATCCCGATTTGATAGACTGGATTGGCTGAAAATCGAGAGCCATTATAAATCACTTGACTGCCACAAGCACCACTAGCATCCATGAGTACTGCTAGTTCTACATCATTTTCTTGGGCAATTTTTAACATTTTCAATGAAGCCTTAATCATTTCGGCGGTGATGTCTTTTCCAGATTGGGTGAGTACTTTTGCCTTGCCAGCTAGCACGTCATCTCCTGTACCACCGGTGCAATCGGGTGTTTCTCTTGGCGTTCCTAAAACATAGTCTTCCGGACAAAAGGGAATTAATTTTACATTTTGATACTGCATTAATTTCAAGACACTGGGATATTTTCCATTACTTGTTCCATCTACACCACATAATTCACCAAGCAGACAGGCACTTGAAAGTATTCTTAATGGATTTTCTTTTGTAGGAACTCTTAAATTATTTAAATATACTTTATCGGTCATAATATTTCCTTGAATTTAAAATGTGGCCAAAAGCAGTTCCACCTTTTATACCCCTTCGCACAGGGTCAGCTTACTTTCAAATATAATTAAAAAATGTAAACTATGGGTTGCGGGTTTTAAAGGAGGTTGACGATACACTTGGACTTAGCTCAGTGACCACCTCAGCCTTCGAGCGCACTTCAGCAAGTTCAGTGACCACCTCAGGCGTCGGGGGTGTCGGAGGTGAAGTGATAGTTCCTATCGTTTGTGGGTAGAGAAAATATTTACAAAAAGCACAGGGCAGCGCTTATTCCTTCTCTTATTTAAATCCATCTGAAGAATCGGGCATAGTAAATGGTTCAGTTAAAAACCGATTGACAATTTCATTAAATATTTCAGGAATTGTTTCGGGAGCGCCATGTGTAGCGCCGGGTATAATACAAAGTTGCGCTTTTGGAATATGGTTAAACATTTCAACAGAATGCTCATTTTTAATAATATCTCTGTCTCCAGCGATCAGCAATACGGGTGAAGTAATTTTTTTTAAATCTTCATGACTGATGTTCGGTTGGTTGAGTAATAGCCCAAACTGTTGCAATATCAAATGCCAATCCCTGCTGGTATCTCCCTTTGCAATGAATTCTTTAACTTGTACTTCCATTTTTCTAACATGGTTTGGTGCCCAACTGTTTACAGCAGTACTATCAGGTCTTAAATTACCGGCCATGGCTGCAATTCTTTTGATTTTCACTTCGTTGTTAATGCCCATTTGAAGACCTAAAATGGCCCCATCACTCCAACCAATTATATTCAGTGAATCTAACTTTAGGTGTTTGACCAATGCATCTAAATCATTTGCAATTTGCTGATAGGTTAACGAATCCGTTTTTAATTCAGACTTTCCATGTCCTCTATTGTCTGCAATAATGACCTTGTATTTTGATTTAAAATAATCAATCTGCTTGCGCATGCTTTCAATGTTGCCCCCATTTCCATGAATGAGTAAAAGGGGTTCTCCCTTGCCATATACTTCATAGTAAATTTTTGCACCGTTTATTTCAACCTGCTTTCCAACTGCTTTGTTGCTGCCATAAGGCGGATCAAATTTTGCTTGGACAGTAGCCGCTCCAAAAATAAATATTGAAAAAAATAAAGATAATACTGCGATTGAATTTTTCATGTTGAAGTTTTAAATGTTGCCAACAAGGGAGTTGACTTACCTATAAATATACTTAAAAAACTACAAACTGACTTAAGGGAGAAATGATGTGAGGTTTTGAATAGTAAATGCGCAGTGGTTGTTGACGATAAATGTCACAATAAATGCAACTACTGCGGAGCAGGTAATATTTACAAAAAGCACAGTGTCAGTTCGTCCCGATAGCTATCGGGAGGTTTTTGAAATGCATTTGCGAAAGCCATTGTAAAATTCGCTGCACTGAGCTGCGTCGTAGTGTATCGGGAACAAGCGGCTCATTGCAAAGCAAACCCTATCCTGGTTCATCTCTACTTAAAAAAATACCCTTTTATTTATGCTTACTTAAATATAAATTTCATCCCGTCATAAAAACTTGAATAGGGGACATGGCCAGCGTTTTCGTAGGTCATATAATCAAATTTCACTTGGTCGCCTAACTCATTTTTTATTCGCTTAGATAAATCAACTATCGATTGGTGTATTTCTTGGTTTGGGTCTAATGGGTCAGCCAAAGAATTGGCTACAAATAATTGCTTTCCTTTATACTTCTCTTTGTGTTGGAAGGATTCATCTGTTAGTGTATTGAAATAAGTGTTCATATCTGCAAACCAACCCGCACAATTTCCAATGTAATTATCAAATAATTCAGGTTTTGATAAAAAGGCATACATGACAAACAGGCCACTTAATGACTTACCCCTAATTGTTTTCTGACCATTTGTACGGTATTTTTTATCAATATGTGGTATCAATTCACTTGCTAAGAAGGATATGAATTTTTCCGCTTCAGGGTTTGCTACTTCATAAGAAGGTCTACTAATTGGCATCATATCTCTGTCTCTATCAGTGTTTGTAATTGCGACGATAATCATTTTTAAACGCAGACTATAAATGATTAATCTTGCATTTATCAGGTTGTTTTCAGATCCGTCTAATAAATAGAGCACAGGATAAGTTTCCTGAGATGTTTCATAGTCTTTTGGAAGTGAGAATATTAGTTGTCTATTTTCATTTAATATTTTAGAATAAACACTGTCCTTGATGCCTAATTTAACATACACATCTTGGGCATAGCCAATTCCTGATTTGAAAAATATAATTAGTACAAAAAATAAAAGATATTTTTTCATATTGCTGTTTTTATTTGGTTGCTAATCAATGTCACATTAAATTCAATTACTGCGGAGCGGGATTACACAGCGAATAACTGGCGCCCGTTGCAGAAAACTACAATACGAGCTGTAAAAAAGCGCAAATCACTCACTGCCATTTGTTACTTGATGGCTTTTATTCAATTTCTTAAAGGACTGCACAAACTTCTCTAATTGGATTTTTGTGTTATTATCCACAATCTCACCACTACTATTTATTTTACCTTTAATACCTTGTATCAAAAGCGTCGTCTCGTCTGTGAAATTTGTTTGAACAGTTTTCATTATAAGTTTCAATTCTTCGTGTCCCTTTTCACCACTTGCAGAAGCCGTAATCAGTCCAATTGGTTTGTCAGAAAATACCACAGTTGAAACACACCACTCTATTGCATTTTTTAGTCCGCTTGGGATACTAAAAACATATTCAGGTGTACAAATAATAATACCGTCTGCATTTTCAATTTGATTACGAAATTCAATTATTTTTTTTGGAACATTGTTATCTGTCAGTTCTGTTTTAAAATGTGGCAATTCACTCAAGTCATCAATTATACGCAAATCGAATTCGAATTTTCCGAGTTCGCCAATTTTATTTAAAATGGAAAGGTTCGAAGAGTTTTGACTTGCGCTTCCATTAATTCCTAAAATATTTAGTTTCTTATTCATCCTTTATTTTCTACTTGCAAACAAGAGCCGAATAAAAAGCAGTACTGATGTATTAACCTCTTTATGTCGCTACTTGAAGACCCTCAAATATAAAAATTAAAACCATTAACCTGTGCCCATTAAAAAAATACAGGAAAAACCTCTTTTTTTGAAGGGTTGGAAGGAAGTAATTGAATGTTAAACGGTAAAGCGCAATGTGAACCGCTAAAAGCCAACCTCCAATGTCTACATCATCAAACAGTCAATAAAATCAGTGAGCATGTGCAATACTAATCCAATGCCTATGATGTTAAATGGTTTTCGGAAAAATAGCAACAGCATA
>CBDUKB010000272.1:0-3875 GCA_965367695.1 uncultured Putridiphycobacter sp. | reverse complement strand
ATTCAGTTGCACCTTGATATTTTGTAATCGTTCTCATTTGAGACATGGTGAAATCGTAAGAAACACCTGCCGTAAAGCCACCTTTATTTAATGCAAAACTACCAACTAAAGCATCTTGCATTCTGAAGTGTGCTCCAAACTCAATGGAAGTTCTATCATAATAACCTGTAAAATGAGAATCACCTCTGTTTACTAATATGTCGATTCTTGAACCAAAAACTAAATATTGATTTGGACCTTGAATTCCCCACATAACACTTGGCTTAAAAGTTATCGGAAAATCTGCTTTTCCAAAATTACCAAAATAATGTAAATTCAATGTTCTTCTCATTCTTTCGTCTTCAGACATGAACTGAATCTTTGGTCTTGTTAAATGCCCTGAAGAAATACCAAATGTCATGAAAGTATACTCATCTTGTGCGTACTCATAATAGAGACCCGCACCTAGGTCGAACTTTCCTACTGAGTAACGGTCGTTCAATAACAATTCCCCACTTTGCAATGAAGGATCGAAGGCAACACCTTCCCATTGAGAGCTCCATACTAATTCAGTGTTATTAATGCTTCTTTGAAAGTATCCTGGAGACAACCCAAAAGACAAATAATGAAGTTCCCCTACTCTTAAAGAATAATTGATTGGTACAGCAACTTGAATTTGACTGTATTTACTATCACCTGTCATATCATTGCTCATCACTAAACCAGCACCAACATACTTTCCTTTTCTACGGTCTTCATATAATCTCGTATCAAAAGTTGCACTATACGTTCTTAATGGTGGAGCCGTTGCAGGGCGCCATTGTTCTCTATAGTTTGCAAATATTTTATACTTTGCATCAAAAAATCCGGCTGCTGCGGGGTTTAATTGAATTTTCGTCTGATCATACATACTGAAATGTTTATCAATTTGTGCAAAAGCACTTCCCGAAACGCAGATTATAAACGCTAATAATATTAATTTCCTTTTCATCATATTACCTCACTAAAGTTGTATTACCACTTAATTTACCAGATTTACCAGTATTAAATTCATATTCTAAAGTCCAAATAAATACACCAGGGTTTTGTGGTTTTCCTTTAAAATTACCATCCCAGCCATTTTTTTGTTCAGTAGATTCAAACATTAATTGTCCATATCTATTAAACACTTTAAAAATTACAGTCTCCAAAGCCAAACCTTCAACAACCAATAAGTCGTTTAACCCATCTCCATTTGGAGAAAAAGCTGTTGCGACACCAATTCCTGGTTGGAAATTAACATATACCATAATTGTATCAGAAGAAGTACAACCATTGTCATCACTTGCTATTACGATATACTCAGTCGAAATTTCTGGTCGAGCAAAGGCGTTTTTATTATTGGGATTTCTTATGTCATTATCTGGTATCCAAACAAAATTTGTGGCATCCAAACTTGAAGCATTCAAAACTATTGAAGTCCCTAACTCAATAATAGTATCTTGACCTACTGTAACTGTTGGTCTTCCTACAACATCTAAAGGAACATTATTCAATGCACTAATGTTTCCATTAACGTCTTTTACTTGTAAACTTATTTCGTGTTGACCCGCAACAGGGAAACAAAAAGTAGGGTTTTCAAGTGTTGAAGTTGAAGGAATTGCATCAGCAGGTGTTACCACCCATGACCACTCCACTGGATTTCCGCTTGAAGTATCACGTACTTCGACACACTCTTCGATACATATTGGATCTTTAAAAGTAAATCCAGCTGAAATAGAACCAGGACAAGTAACAATTGTAATTGCAATATTATAATCGTCTACGTTTCCGTTTCCATCAATGATATTGAGGTTTAAAGTGTATGGCCCAGCATCCGGAAAACATATCACACCAGGATCTTGATCAGTTGGGTTTTGAATTGTTGCCGTATTCGTTGGCAAAGTGGTTGCTAATGACCAGGTCCATGCATTTATATTAGCAGGAGACGTACTTAAATCCGTCACGGTAATACATCCATTTTCACAATATGGACCAGGCCCTTGGTTAATGGAGAAATTAGCATTTTGAGCATGAACGTTTGAGTGTCCTACAAAAAGAATAAATAACACTAATAGTGTGACATTTTGTTTCATATCAGTTTTTTTCAAAGATTAAAGGTAATAAAATATATTTTACAACATACTAAAGACATCTATAAAATACAAAAAGTTGCCACTTGAGACAACTTTTTGCACTTTTTTGGTTTGTTTTGGTTTAAGACTTTGTACCTATCAAGGTAAATAATTCATTTAAGTCGGGTGAAATAATGATTTCTATTCTTCTATTTTTTGCTTTTTCAGTATTACTTACTGGCATATATGAAGAACGTCCTGCAGGCATAATCATGGTTGGACTCATGTCAGAATTTTCGAGTAATATTTTTGTAACAGCCGTTGCTCTCAAAACACTTAATTCCCAATTGTCTTTAGGGTGTGCTGTTCCTTTTAAGGGATCAGAATCAGTATGACCTTCAACAATTATTTCAATATCCTTTTGGTTTTCGAGTACTTTGGCCAAATTAATTAAAGCTGCTTTACCTTCATTTGCCACATCAATTTTACCAGAATCGAACAAGAGTTTTGCTTCGACACTCACGTAAATTTTTCCATTTTTCTCTACTACTGTCAACCCTTTGTCTGCATATCCCAATAAAGCTTTTGCAATTTTTTCTTTCAACGCTAAAACTGCTGCATCCTTTTTTGCAATTATATCTTCTAATTCTTTAATTCTTGCCTCTTTTTTATCAAGCATTAATGACCGTTCATTCAATTCCTTTTCCAGTTCATTCAATCGGTCTTCTTTTCTTTGCAATTCTATTCTAGTCCCCTCTAAATCACGAATCATCTTTGCTGTTTCTGCGGAACCTTTTGATTGAAGTCCAGCAAACTTTTGTTCTAATGCTTTATTCAATTCTCCTATTTTGTCATACTCAACCGCAATCATTTTCAACTCTTGACTTAACCTTAAAGTATCCTCCTTCAAATTATTTACAGTTTTCTTTTGCATAGCCAACTGAGACTCAATTTCCTTTAATTTATTTTCAAAATCTATGGAAGAACTTTGTGCATTGTTTTGTTCCAACTTCATTTTATCATAATTACTCTGTAGGTCATTATATTTTTGAAGCGGCACACAAGCCATCACTAAAAGAACTGAAAATGCTAAGATGATATGTTTCATTTTTACAAAATTTACCACAAATGTCTTCAAAAAAAAGCTCCTGATTAAACAAGCCTATTTAAGTTTTAAACAATAACATCTTAGTTTGTGCTTTAGAAGTTTGTAAAATGACTTAGGTAAATCCTAATAAAATTTTATCTTTGTCTGTTTTATTAATCAAATCCATATGGCAAAACTCAGAAAACAAGAGGCGTTAGATTATCATTCAAATGGTAGACCAGGGAAAATTGAAGTAATTCCTTCAAAACCTTATGCTACACAGCGTGATTTGTCTTTAGCATACTCACCAGGAGTAGCTGAGCCTTGTTTGGAGATTGCTGAAAACCCTGAAAACGTATATAAATATACTGCCAAATCAAATTTAGTAGCGGTTATATCGAATGGAACAGCAGTTTTAGGATTAGGGGATATTGGTCCTGAAGCATCAAAACCAGTCATGGAAGGTAAAGGCTTGCTCTTTAAAATATTCGCTGATATTGATGTTTTTGACATAGAGGTGGATGAAAAAGATCCAGAAAAATTTATACAAACGGTTAAGGCGATTTCACCCACATTTGGGGGAATCAATTTAGAAGACATCAAAGCCCCTGAAGCCTTTGAAATAGAAGAAAGATTAAAAGCTGAATTAAATATTCCAATCATGCACGACGATCAGCATGGAACCGCTATTATTTCAAGTGCGGCTTTGTTGAATG
>CBDUKB010000271.1:0-3938 GCA_965367695.1 uncultured Putridiphycobacter sp. | reverse complement strand
CCTGTTTGAAGCATTTTCTTTTCTACAAATACCGACTGATGAGAGAAGCTCATTCCTTTCCACAAATCAGTTAAGGGAGCTGGAAGCATTAATCGTTTATAACCATTCGGGTAGTTTATTTCACAAGCCCCATAAATGATCCCTTCTTCTTTTAAGAATGGTATATGTTCTAAAGTATCTTGACTAAAAAACTGGTCACCAGCATTCATAAAAACGACCCATTGCCCTTTCGATTTTAAAAGCCCTTTATTCATGGCATTATAAATCCCTTTATCAGGTTCACTCACCCAAATTCTATTGGATTGGTCGATAGATGCTAAATAAGCCAAAGTGCCATCATTTGATGCTCCGTCAATAATCAGGTGTTCAAATTTTTTAAAAGTCTGGTTGGAAATGTTTTCCACCGTTTTTTTTAACCCCGCTAAGTTGTTGTAAGTAATGGTGATGATGCTTAAGATTGGGGTCGTCAAAATAATGGCAAATAATAATTGAACAAATATATCATATTATTCTATTTTTTAAGTGACTTCACTAAGTCATCCCTTATTTGTTGCCGACTGAATGTGTTTTTTTATCCATTCCAAATCTTTGTCCCACCAAGGATCTTTGCGTATTCCATTTATTTTTTCAACATCAAATTTATAGCCACTATGTTTGGCAGGAATACCCTTCACAATACTAAAAGGTGCAATATCTTTGGTTACAACCGCCCCGGCTCCAACTATCGCCCCATCACCAATGGTTATGCCATCTAAGATAATGGCTCCTGCTCCAATCCATACATCATTGCCAATTTGGATAGATTTAATCTCTTGAAAGCGAGACCGTTCAACAAGTCTTAATGAAATAGGTGGATTATCTGAGTAAAATAATGGATGTGTGGATAAAAATTCATTGACAGGATGTATGCCGAGTCCAATTTGACAACGAGGGCCGATAGAACAGAATTTGCCAATTACTGTGTGTCTAATTTCAGTATCATAACTGACATAAGAGTACGTCCCTAAGGTGACGTATTTCAATGAAACCCTATCTCCTAAACTATTAAATCCGCCAAATTTGGCTTGGCGAATTTCATTTAAATGTCCAATTAATAATTTTTTTGATTTAACCTTATAAGTAAGGTTACTGAAGTAATTATAAAAGAGCTTAAAAAAAGGTATGTTAACAATACTATTTTTCATTTGCAATAAGTTTTTCAAAAACAGCAACCATCTTAGCTACTATATTTTTATAATTATAATTTTCTAGGGTCTTTTTTTGTCCAGCTTCCGCAATTGCTTTTGCCTCTTCTGGATGAGCAAGGTAATAATTAATTTTTTGAGTGGCATCTTCAATCGAATGATAACAGACAACTTCTTTTCCAGGTTCAAATAATTGTCTGATCCGAGTTGAATCTTCTGTCAACAATAAGGTTCCTACTCCCGTCGCTTCAAAAACCCTTAAATTTAAGGCGTTATCCTCCACAATATCCCCATGATAATTAAAGGTAATAATTGATTGGAAAAGTATTTGGTACATTTCCAACCCCCACGCTTCACCTTGAAATTCATTTTGTAGTTTGAAATTTCTTTTAGCGGATTTTAAAAAGTTTTTCAGGTGATTTTTGCTTTGATATCCGTATCCCCAAATTTTGAGTTTTGTGTTTTTACTCAATTGAATAAGTGCTAATTCTCTTTTTTTATGAAAACTCCCTATCCCCCCTATAAAAGTTAAAGGATGAATTTTATCCCCACTTATCTTTGTCAAGATTCTTTCATCAAAATGACCATTTACAAGGGTGCTATCAATCCCTTTTTCCATAAAATAATGATGGTGTGGTTTAAACAATGTAAAAATATGATCAATGCCACTTAAATCGAAATTAGTTGGAATAGGGCAAGATATCCAGGCACAAATGGCCTTGGCATAAGTCTTGACTGCAGGAATTATTTTCGAATAATACTCAAAATTACTATTTAGGTATAAAATATCGGGTTGAAACTGTTGTATCTGTTGTATACAAATAGCTATTGGATTCAATTCCGTAACATGATTTTCTTCACACCATTTGTGCTGTAATAATTCAAAGTTTGGAACAAGTAACATGGTTTCGTGGCCCAATGCAATTAAGTAATGCATGTAAGAACCATACATATAATAAAAATCATCTTTTAAAAGATCAATAATGGCTTGATAAGATAAATTTTCTTGCTGAACAGCTCGCTTTTCAATCAGCTGATTTAAATAGCCGTCATTATACTTTGTTAAGAATGCTATTTTCATTTTTTATTAAATATGCCAAATTGAAGGATGAATGATTTTAATAAGATGTGATAGACAAATATACTATAAAGAACAAAAATTGATAATTTAAAAATAATCAATAAAAAAGTTTGTTGAATTAAAACTACATGGTTGATGAACAGACAAGCAATTAAAAGCAGTAAAACAGGCCAAATTCTCTTAAAATTAACTCGATAAGCATAATATTTATAGGACAAAGCAAAATTAATAAGTTGGTACAATCCAGTAGCGATTAAAGTACTTGTGGCTGCACCAATAATTCCCCATTTAGGAACAAAATAATAATTTAACCCTAAATTTAGAATTGCAAAGATGATCATTAATAAGGCAATTGTTTTTGTCTTCATTTTTATGATTAATCCCGGCGAAAACATGTGCAAACCCGTAAATAAAACGGTGAAAAACAGCAAAGGCATTACCGTATAGGCACTTTGGAAATTTACACTCGTGAATATTCTTACTATTTCTGGGGAAAAAAGGGATAGTAATAACGCCCCACTACTTCCAATACCAATAAAAAGCACAAAAAACCGCTGTAATTCATGCCTGGTTTTGGCCCGGTTATGCTTTTCCAAAATGATGGGTCCCATAGCAGCCGCAAAGCCGGCAATAATTATCCCTATGATTGATGAAAACTGACTACCTAAACTATATATTCCAAGACTATCAGCACCGAGTATTTCATTGATAAATATACGATCGGTAAAATTCATAGTCACCAAAGAAAGTGCTCCTGCAAGCATGGGAATACTATATTTTAACAAGGGTTTTAACAAGGCTACTTTAAATTTAAAAACCAAGTGATTTTTCAGAAAATACAATTGGATTAAAATTAAAATGGGCACAGTGAATAAAAAAGGAAGAAAGATACTGTCAACACCTAAATCATAATAAAAAACGAAAAAGAACATGAGCACAATACCAGTAATAGCATGTGCAAAAGATAGAGAAGAAACTGTTTTTGATTGGCGCAAAAAACGCAAATAAACATTTAAAAAATAGAAGATATTATTGAGTACAATGGTGCCTGCTGCAATTCTAAAAGTTCGGATTTCAATCTGGTAATTCGAGCTCAATAAATCTGCTAATTCTGCTGAAAAAACGAAGGCCAGAATGGCAAATACTGTAAATAAAAACACCACTGATAGTGTGGCAGTAGAAGCGTACAATTTTTTCGATTCACTATCTAAAGTTGGTTCTCCTACATATCTTGCCAGACCTTGGTTTAATTGAAGGGAGAAAATATTACCCGCAAACATACCAAAAACCATTAAAATGTCCCGAATACCATATTCAGCTGTTGAGAAATACAATGTATAGAAAGGAATGAGTAATAGTCCAATACCTTTGGTCAATAAATTTGCCAATGTGTATAAACCACCATCTTTTAATAAATCTCTCAGCATTTAAGTCTAATAATTTTCAAATATACATTTAAAAAAATGATGCTATTTTCTTTTCCCGAGGAGTTATGAACCAAATTTCTTGTATGAAAAACATGAATTGTTATTTTACAATTCCGCCAATTTTACAAGTAGAAATGAGTTCTTTTTCATCATTTACATTTATATCACCAAAGGGAATAATTGGAATTATAATATTCAAAAACATCCATTCATAATCAGGTTTTATTGGACTTAAACTCACATACG
>CBDUKB010000270.1:0-3945 GCA_965367695.1 uncultured Putridiphycobacter sp. | reverse complement strand
AATTTTCTTTTGTTTGGGAATTTGAGCCCTCACTGACAGGGATAAATTTGGACGATTAAAAGAGCTCAGAAAAAAACCAGGTTCCTTTAAATTTAATTGTTTGATAATATCCTTCCTTGTAATTTTATCTGCAGTTGCAGTCAAGGCCATAAATGGAACTCCTGGCAATTCAGCTCTCAAACTTCCTATTCTTTGGTACTCTGGTCTAAAATCATGTCCCCACATTGAAACACAGTGTGCTTCATCTACGGCTACCATGCTTATTTTTAAATGATGCAACCAAGTATCCTTAATTTGAAATAAGGTCTCAGGTGCCATGTACAAGAGTTTTATTTTTCCATCAATGGCTTCTCTAACCAATATTTCCTTGTCCATATCGGATACAGAACTATTAAAGAAAGCAGCTGAAATACCATTTTCTAACAAGGCATCCACTTGATCCTTCATCAAGGATATTAATGGTGAAATCACCAAGGTTAGGTTTGGGAAAAGCATGGCGGGCAATTGAAAACAAATTGATTTTCCACCACCAGTAGGCATTAAAACCAAGGAATCTTTTTCTTCTAAAATAGAGGTGATGATTTCAGCTTGTTGCGGTCTAAAACTATCATATCCAAAATATTGTTTTAATAGGTGTTTTAAATCTAAAGCCATTTCCCAAAGGTAAAAAAAAGCATCTTGATTGACTCAAGATGCTTAAAAAAAAGATAGATACTTTATGCTATTAACGCATCAGTTTTACAATTGCTGATTGGGTTGATGTTTTTAAACTTACTAAATAAGCACCAACGGTATATTCAGAAAAATCGAGTTTAATACTTTTTAACTTTTCTGCATTATAATTTTGTTGGTAGACAATTTGCCCCAAGCTATTATAGATTGTTAATTGAACATTTGCTGACAAATGTGCTGCATCTAAAATGTATTGATGATTGGCTAATGACTGAACTTTAATTTTTTCACTGATATTCTCTTGTTCAACCTTCAAGTCATTCACAAGGTTTACGGAGTAATCTTGTGTTTCTCCATATTGCATATCTGCACAGGCATCATTCACATCTCCAATTTGGTCACTTGCTTTAGCTCTTAATAAATGTTCCCCTAAAGGAGCTGTGTCGGCTAATAAAAAGGTAGTGGTACCTTGTGAATTGAATTGAAATGCTGCAATTACTTTTTCTGAAGGTTCAAAGAAAAAATTATCGTTAAAATCAATCCATACTGACAAGTATTGATTGTTTGCATTTGTTTCCACAGTGACACTTTGTGAGTAACCAACAATAAGATCAGTAGATAAGATGGTATAGTCAGTATATCCTCCAGGGGTACATCCGCTTGGGTTGTTTAAGGTGCCAATGGCAAAACGCGTTAAGCCATCACCGAAAGTACAATTTGAAATCGGGGTACAATTTGAATTCTCTATGATTCTAATCGTGGTATCGTTTCCGTTGTTTTGGTCTCCCAATAATGCTGTATAGGCAGCTACTTCGTAAGTCCCTAAACTCGTAAAATCTCCCAAAGTACTAAAACTATATGTTGTTGACGTTCCAGGGGCTAATGGATTTGAAAATGTTTCTACAATTGGGGTACCACCGTTGATTTGATAGCCTACAGAAAAATTACTTTGACTTGCCGTTCCGAAATTTTCAACAGTTACGGTCACCGTTTCCATCATTAAATTATTATCAGTACTAGGGTTATTCACAATACTTACACCAATATCATTTGGAAACAAATGAATGACCTCTTGATGAATGGTGTCATTAATTAAGTTTTGGTCATCTGGATGGGAGGTGAAAAACTTAAAATTATAAATACCAATGGTGCTCAAGTCGGCAGTTTGTGTAAAGGTATAACTGTCGGTTAATCCAGGTAAAATTGGACCAGCAGCATAAGTTTCAGTTACAATGGGTCCGTTATTTATTTGGTAGTTGACATCAAAATTATCTTGGTTTAAGTAGCCAAAGTTTTTTAAATCAACACTAATGATTTCACTATTGGTGAGTACGCCATTCGCAGGGGTGTTCAGTAAGGTAACCCCAATATCAATGCTGTCAGAACTGGCGAGTTTAAAGGAGGCTATTCTCGTGCTTCTTCCACCACCATCAACATATTCACCTGTGTACCAAAATGTTTGGTCGTCATCTGGATCAACGGTCATGTGTGCATAATCACCAAACCTATTTCCGCCACTTTGGGAGCCTGAACCAAGTATGATGGTGTCTTCGACAATACTCATCATGTTCAATGGATCAGTTGCATATCTTCCGGTAAACATAATGGATGGATAAGCTGTTCCACTAGAAAGGGAATAAGCCATGCCAATGTTACCTTGGTTATCCATTGAAAGGCTAGCCAACCAACGACTATGGTTATCGGGAGAGTAAGTGCTTTGTTGATGAATTGTCCAGTTTGTACCAGAATTTCTCAGCTCATACCACCGAATGCCTGCTTGATTGGTGGCGTTTACATCTACAGTATGATTAAGAACAACGGTGTTATGCAATGGCCATTGTGTATATTGGGCACGGTACATAAAAGCGCCAGGAATACCATCTAATTTTTGGGAGGTGCCGGGTTGAGTAATATCATCCCAATTAGAATTAAATTGAGAATCAAAAGGTGCTACGTTTAAAGTTTGAATTTGAGTACAAGATGAATTTGAAACATTATTCCAATCGGCAGTCACTTCCCAAATTTTAATTCTATCATTTGGTACGCCTGACCATGCATCATCTTCGAAATAAAACAAATTTAATTTTTCAGTTGCAGGTGGTAAAGTGAAGTCTGCAGAAGCAGGGACAACAGAATGAAAACCTCCCGTATTGGTTCCAGCTCCTGTAATGAGACTTGGTATGGTTAAAGAAACAAATTGTGGCGAGCCAGCAGCTCCTAACAACATTTCGTCTCTTTCTAAAATATAACAATCTGGTCCCCCTGTGTTGGCCGTTACATAGTAACCATCATGCCATACGCCATATTTAGGATAATCGGGAAAAGAACTTAATGAATAATTCCAAACCGTATAGGTACCAGTTGGATCGGCTGTATTTGACATGGCAAAAGACAGGGAGTTTCCTTGTCCAAAACCACTTAAAAACCAACGGTCGGCGTATTTATCATACATCACAATTGGATCACCGTTATTTGAACTTAGAATGGAGCTTAATGCATTGGGACCATATAAAGTGTTTCCTTGTTTATCAAAAATTTGAATTCTGGAATTCACCATTTGCACATAGTGATTTGGACCAGCTGCGCCACTTGGGTCAGGCGGAAATCCTAAACCATTATTTACGCCTTCCCAGTTAGCTATTGGACCTCTATTTTGAAGGTTTCCCATTTCATTTTGCCATTGTGGGTCGTTGCCTTGTGGGAGTGCATTTGCGTTTGTGAATTTATTTCTTCGCATATTATTACTGTATACATGTTCTTTTTCTTCATCTGGAAAAAGGTCTTCAATAATAGGTATTGCTCTTAATGGTTGTGTAACATAAACAGTATCAGGTAGTATTGACCAGTTAAATGTTTCAGAGGTGGCTTGTGCATTTACAAAAGAACCAACAAGAAGGGTTAGGAAAAACAGGTTTTTTTTCATCATGGTTTATAATTGTGATAAATTTAACAAAAATCACAGAATAATTATATCCATTTTTGAACTTACTCTTGGACTGTTAACATTAATTTCTTTTCCAGTAATATGGAGTTAAAAGTAGTGCGACAGTAAACAGTTCTAGCCTACCGAAAAGCATTAAAAAGGAAAGTACCCATTTGCCTGCAGTAGGTACTTGAGAAAAGCTGTGACTTGGCCCTAATTCGCCTATACCTGGTCCAACATTCCCCAAAGAAGTAGCTACTGATGAAACTGCTTCCATAAAAGGGACATCCAATCCTGTCATGACCATGGATCCAATTGTAAAAATAAAGAGGTATAAAAATATAAAAGCC
>CBDUKB010000269.1:0-3946 GCA_965367695.1 uncultured Putridiphycobacter sp. | reverse complement strand
AACTTTGGTCCTTTAACCATACCAAAAAAAGGAGATGTAGTGACTTTAACACATGAAACATTACCAATTTATCGTAGAATTATTACTGCTTACGAACACCATACATTGGTTGAGAAAGAAGATGGTATTTATATTGACGGAGAAAAGGTGAATGAATACACCATTGAAATGGATTATTATTGGTTGATGGGTGACAATAGAAACAATTCTGCAGATTCAAGATTCTGGGGATTTGTACCTGAAGACCATATTGTTGGTAGAGCTGCTTTTATTTGGATGTCGACCAATGAGAAAGGTTATTTTGGCGGTATTAGATGGGAACGTGTATTTAAAAAAATAAAATAATGATTCCTGTACTTCCTGTCACATACCTAGGAAATACAGCATATTTTTGCCAATTAGCCAAGCATAAGATTGTTCACTTATTGAGTAATGAAGTTTATCAAAAACAGACTTATAGAAATCGCACAGTAATTTTAAGTGCCAATGGTCCATTGAATTTAAGCATTCCTGTGGTACGGCCTCATGGTAAAAAATCAAAAACCAATCAAATTACTTTTAGTGATGTAGAAAATTGGAAAATAAATCATTGGAAGACTTTAAAAAGCGCTTATAATCGAAGTCCTTATTTCGAATTTTATATGGACAGTTTAAAGGCCGTTTTCTTTGCCGATTATTCAACTTTGTTCGATTTTAATTTCGCTTTAACACAATATTTGATGGACAAAATAGGAATTACTTGCCAATTAATTCCTGTGCAAAATGTAAGAGAAAACATGTCACTCACACATGATTTTAGTCCAAAGATTGAAATGGCATTCACCCCTTATCCTTATCTACAAACCTTTACCGAAAAATACGGATTTGTACCAAATTTAAGTATCTTAGACCTGCTCTTTAACGAAGGTCCCAATACCATTTGTGTATTGGAAGAAAGCTATTAAAATGAATAGAAAAACCATATACCCCATTATAGTCCTGATTATTGCTGGAATCGTATATTCCATTAGCCAAAATAAAGAAGAAGGAAAGGAAGTTACCATCTCAAACAAAATAAAAAACATGGAGTTAGACCCAAGCATTAAAAAAACAACAATTGCATTTTACAATGTGGAGAATTTATTTGACATTTATGATGACCCTCATACTTATGATGAAGATTTTACACCTACCGGGGAACAACGTTGGGACATGGAACGATATAATGATAAATTGACAAAAATTGGTGAAATGATGACTACTATTGAACCTGGTCAATTTCCAGCAATAATGGGTTTTTCAGAAGTTGAAAATTATGATGTAATGAAAGATTTAATCCATTCGGATGCACTAAAAAATGCGGGGTACGAAATTATTCATCAAGACAATCATGACGGTCGTGGAATTGATGTAGCAGCCATCTACCGACCAACTGCATTTCAGGTCAGTTCCTACACTTATTATCCCGTTGTATTGCCTGGAAAGGACAAAGCAACCACCCGCGATATTCTTGAAATAAAAGGACAGTTTAATAATGGAGAGCAGGCGGTCGTTTATTTTTTACATTGGTCGAGTAGAAGAGCTGGCACAAAGGAAACTGAGCCAAAAAGGATTGCAGCAGCGAAAATATTAAGAGATAAAATTGATCGCGTTTTAATTGAAAAGGCTGACGCTAATATTTTTATTTTAGGAGACTTCAATGATGAACCATCAGACTTAAGTGTTCAAAAATATTTAATGAAAAATGATTTTTCAAATTTAAGTCAGCAGTTTGAGTATACAAAAAATGGCACGGTTAACCATCAAGGCGACTGGTTGGTGTTCGACCAAATTATTGTTTCAAATGCGGCCATGCGCAACCCTGTGTTTAAGCTAACTGAAAAAAGTGCAAGAATTCACAAGACTAATCAGAATACTTTTACCCATAAAGATGGTAACCAAGTGCCAAGTAGAACTTACGGGGGAGACAAGTATTATGGTGGTTATTCAGACCATTACCCCGTATATATTCGCGTGAAGTTAAATAAGAAATAGTTTAAAAAACCCTAGTCAATTCACCGTACTCAATGGTTTTACCAGTTTGGGTTTTCATACACAACTTTGTGACTTCAATTGTTTTTTCATTGAAATAATTGGGCACAATTTCTTGAATGCTTTCAATTTTAAGTCTTGGGGAATAGGTGTTGACAATTAAAAAACCATCAGGATTTAAAATTTTAGAAGCAGCTTCTAATAATTCAGGAAATCGTTGTTCTATTTTCCATCTTTCTTTTTTTGCTCCCAATCCAAAGGCAGGTGGATCCATAATGATACCATCATATTTTTTTCCCCTTTTCGCTTCCCGGGTTGCAAAACGCAAGGCATCTTCTAACACCCA
This sequence comes from uncultured Putridiphycobacter sp., assembly GCA_965367695.1. Taxonomy (GTDB): domain Bacteria; phylum Bacteroidota; class Bacteroidia; order Flavobacteriales_D; family Crocinitomicaceae; genus Putridiphycobacter. The sequence goes on along the minus strand of CBDUKB010000269.1, from coordinate 1,590 downwards.
ATGAATATCACTCAAACTACTTAATTCCATATTTTCCTTTGCCCAAGCATTGATTTGCTTAACAGAATCACAATGAAAGACGTCTGCCCCAACACTTTTCGCAGCTAAGGAAGCACCTCCAGTATACCCAAATAAATTTAAAAACTTTTGGCCAGTTTTGAGATTCTTCAGTATAAAATCCCAATTTGCTTTTTGTTCAGGGAACAGTCCAACATGTTTAAAATTAGTTAGCTTAAGTTGAAATTTTAATTGTTCAAATCCTATTGTCCATTCTTTAGGCACTCCCATTTTCAAAGCTTTCCATACACCTTTGGTACTGCTAATTTCTTCAAATTGAAAGTGTGCCAATTCCAACCATTTATTAATTCCCCAAACTGGTTTAAAATATGCATTCCTATCGGGACGAATAGTAATGACTTCACCCCAACGTTCTAGTTTTTGGTCGTTACCAGCGTCTAGTAATTCGTAATTATTCCAAGAATGTGTAAAAGTTCTTTGCATAATGATGAGAAAGCACAAACCTAAAAATAAAATAGTGGATTCTTTGAAAAATACTACTTTTACTTTATTTTAGCCTATGTTCACAGTTATATACACATTTAAAGTCCATCCTGGAAAATCAAATGAATTTATTGAGAGTTGGAAAAAATTAACTGAATTAATTTATGAGTTTGAGGGAAGTTTAGGCTCTAGATTACACAAGGTTGATGCAGAAAGTTTTATTGCTTGTGCCCAATGGCCGAGTAAAGAAGTTTGGTCGAATTCAGGAAAAAAAACTCCTGCAATCGCTTCGGAATATAAGGCTAAAATGAAAGCTTCTTGTAGCCTCATTGAAACAACATTTGAAATGGAAACTGTGGCTGATTACATTCAGCCTAAAACTTTTTCAACTACCAACAATACACCTAGAGTCACCGGCGTAGGTGGGGTTTTCTTAAAATCAACCTCACCAGACACCTTAAAAAAGTGGTATGCAAAGCATTTAGGGTTAGTAACCGACGCTTATGGTGCTTCATTTGAATTTAGGAATGCCGATCGACCCAATGAAATAAATTATTTGCAATGGAGTTTATTTAAAAATGACACCGATTATTTTTTACCTTCCGACAAACCATGTATGATTAACTATCGGGTTGAAAAATTAGAGGAATTGTTGATTCAATTAAAGGCGGCCAATGTGACCATACTAGATGAGGTAGCGAGTTATGATTATGGAAAGTTTGTCCATATCTTAGATCCAGAAAACAATAAAATTGAACTTTGGGAGCCGGTAGATAAAATTTTTACGGATGTACTAAATGATAATGTGACAAAATAAGATGGCGAAATATTTTTTTGATTATCGCATTTATGATTACAATAAATTTGAAGATTTTGAGCAATTTATTATTTCTTTCAAAACATCAAATACAAAATACATTTGGTTGAAAAATGCGCAAAAAATAGCACCTAACCAAATTAATGAATTTATTGATTTGTTAGAAGCATATCAATTAAAAGTGTTAATTGAAGAGGATATTGACTTAGCTAAAAAAATGAAAGTTGAAGGGGTTTTGACCAATGAAGCTGAAAACATTATTGAATATAAAA
>CBDUKB010000268.1:0-3970 GCA_965367695.1 uncultured Putridiphycobacter sp. | reverse complement strand
GTGTAAACTTAGTTTACACCTTTTTGTACGTATTTTATTAAAAAAAGTTTACAATTCTTCTTGTTGTAATCTTTGTTTATAAGCAGCTTTTAATCTCATTTGTCTATTTTCAACAGATGGTTTAGTAAATTGCTTTCTCTCTCTCAATTGTCTCATAGTTCCAGTTTTTTCAAACTTTTTCTTGTACTTTTTAAGAGCTCTATCAATATTTTCTCCTTCTTTGATCGGAATAATTAACATATCGTATTTTATTTTATAAATTCTAAATTGGACGGCAAAGATAAAACAAATAAACTTTTTAACAAACTTTATTTTAAAATTTCTCTAGAAATAACTAATTTTTGAATTTCTGAGGTCCCTTCCCCTATTGTACAAAGCTTTGAGTCTCTATAAAATTTCTCTACAGGGAAATCTTTCGTATAACCATATCCACCAAAAATTTGTACTGCTTCGGTGGATACACTCACTGCCACTTCAGAAGTATAATATTTTGCCATTGCCGACTCTTTGGTCAACTTTTGATGTTTTTCTTTTAAATCCGCAGCTTGATACAATAACAATTCTGCCGCTTCTATTTCGGTCGCCATATCCGCTAATTTAAAAGCAATTGCTTGAAATTGAGAAATTGGTTTTCCAAATTGTTCTCTTTCTTTAGAGTATTGCAAAGCTGCAGCATATGCCCCCTTTGCTATTCCTAAACCAAGTGCACCAATAGAAATTCTTCCACCATCAAGTATTTGCATGGCTTGTATAAATCCTTCCCCTTCTTTCCCTATCATTTGCGATTCGTGTACCCTACAGTTATTGAAAATTAATTCAGCGGTTTCGGATGCACGCATACCCAATTTATTTTCTTTTTTACCAGCCATAAATCCAGGCGTTCCTTTTTCAATAATAAAAGCAGACATCCCTCTTGAATCTCCTTTTTCTCCAGTTCTTGTAATTACTACAGCAACGTCTCCTGAAATAGCATGTGTAATAAAGTTTTTTGAACCATTAATAACCCAATGATCTCCATCTTTGGTTGCCGTTGTATTCATCCCACCTGCATCTGACCCTGTTCCCGTCTCGGTTAATCCCCAAGCACCAATCCATTCACCTGTAGCTAACTTTGGTAAGTACTTCTTCTTTTGTTCTTCAGAAGCATGATAAAGAATGTGTCCTGAACACAAAGAGTTATGAGCAGCAACTGACAATCCAATTGAACCACATACTTTAGCTATTTCAGAAACAACTGTGATATACTCGTTATAACCAAAACCACTCCCACCATATTTAGTAGGTACAATCACCCCCATTAAGCCCAAATGGCCTAATTTTTTAAACAATTCAACTGGAAAGATTTGTGCTTCATCCCATTCCATCATTTTAGGCTTAATTTCTTTTTGCGCAAAATCATGTATCATTTGGGCAATCATCTTTTGATTATCGTTGTGGTTAAAATCCATTGTTTTCGTTTAATAGGTTACAAAACTACTAATATTTTTTGAGTATTCTAATAGTTTAACATCTCCTTTCAAAAAGGATAATGCGATTAAAAAATTGAACCCGTATACTTTTCCTTTTAATTGAAGAACCAGTTCGGCAGCAGCACTTGCTGAACCGCCAGTAGCTAATAAATCATCATGAATTAAGACATTCTGGCCTGGCTGAATAGCGTCTTCATGAATTTCAATAGTGGCTTCTCCGTATTCCAATTGATAGGAGTGCGCAATTGTTTTATAAGGAAGTTTCCCTTTTTTTCGAATGAGAATAAATGGCACATTTAGTTCAATAGCCAAAGGTAAACCGAGTAAAAACCCACGACTTTCAATTCCTGCTACTGCATCAATTGGTTCGTTTTTATATTTTAAAGCAAGTGCTGATACCAGGTTTTTAATCAAGGTAGGATTTTTGAAAAGCGGTGTAATATCTTTAAATACAATTCCTTTTTTTGGAAAATCAGGGACATCTCTTATTTCGTTTTTAACTTGTTCAATTAATGATTCCATTTTGTTTAAGGTAAATAAGGTTTAAGTTGAAGAATTTCATTTTGAAGAATACTACTGTCATTTTCTAAAAATTGAATCAAGTTTGTTTCAGCATGAGACGCGCTCCAAAGCATAATTTTTTTTGCCATGTTCCAATTGATATAAGGATGTTTATGCAATTGATTAAAATTAGCGTGCTGAACATCAATTTTAACAATTTCATTGGTATCTATACAAAGTTCACTTTTCATTCGTTCAAAATTTTCATCACTCAAGCCGTACACTTCTTTTAATTGCAACATGTCGTGAAAACCGCCAACGCTCGCTCTATATGCTAAAATTCTATTTGCTAATACATCACCAATTCCGCTCACCTCAACCAACTCTTTTTTACTAGCCTTATTTAATTCAAGTAGAATTAGCTTCTTTTCAACTTTTGACGAATCGCTTTTTTCTGCTATTTCAGTTTTTGATCTAAATAAAATAAAAGGTTTTATTTCTTTAAATTTTTGTGTTGAAATCACATAACATGCTTCCAAATCGGCTTTGTTTTTAAACCCATTAATAGCATGTTTATATTTTATGATACTCTGCGCTTGTTTTGATGAAAAACCCATCTTTTGCCAATCTTTGGCAGTAGTATAATTGGGGTCAAAATAATTAATTTTAAATGCTTTCTTATTCGAAAAACCAATTAAAGTGTCTTCCTCATTATGTAATTGTAAAGTATCATACTTTGCAGACTCATCATCAGGCACTAGAATGTCGGGTATAAACTGGTGGGTGGTGCGGTTTAACAAATAAATCAACACAAAAATGATTATTGCCAAGGTGATAACAGCGGCTTTTTGAGATCGATTAAATTGAAAACTATTTTTCAATTGCTCCTACTTTACACTTTTAACTTTTTTCATGAACCTTGCCAACTCATCACGAACTCTTGGCGCTAAGAAGAACAATCCTATCATATTCGGCACCAACATTGCAAAAATCATGGCATCTGAAAAATCGATTACCGATTTTAATTGAGAAGCAGCTCCTACTATCACAAAAAGACAAAATATAAATTTGTAAGCATATTCAATTTTTTTGCTTCTTCCGAAAAGAAAAGACCAAGCTTGATAACCATAATATGACCAAGAAATCATAGTTGAAAATGCAAAAAGTACAACCGCGATTGTCAATACCCATGGAAACCATGAGATATTGGAGGCAAAAGCCTGTGAAGTCACTTGAACACCTTCTTTTATTTCTTGTCCATAAGTCATTATTTCACCATTACCATTTGAAACAATTAGTACCAAGGCAGTCATAGTACAAACCAATACAGTATCAATAAATGGCTCTAGTAAAGCAACCAAACCTTCACTTGCCGCATATTTAGTCTTTACTGCAGAGTGTGCTATGGAAGCTGAACCGATACCTGCTTCGTTTGAAAATGCCGCTCTTTTAAAACCTTGAATTAATACACCAATTGTACCACCCACGATTCCAATTCCAGAAAAGGCTCCTGATAGAATTTGACCGAAAGCATTTGGAATTTGATCAAAGTGCATTCCTAAAATAACCAAAGAAGCTGCTACATAAATCACTACCATAAATGGAACAATTTTGTCAGTAACTTTCGCGATTTTTTTAATCCCACCAATAATAACAATACCTACAAATACAGCCATGATTAATCCGAAAATCCAACCATTTCCATAAAGTGGATTTAAAACTGCTGTTTTGGTAAATTCCTCTTTCGAAACTTCCATTACTGAATCTCCTACACCAAGACTCACAATATTATTTTCAAAAGATTTCACTTCTGTATCGATTGTTTTTGGTAAGGAGGCAATAATTTTCTCCCCAATTAAAGCTGTCAAATCGGCTTTGGGTAAAATTTTAGTATTGGTGGTAGCAACAATCATTTTATCTCCTAAAAATTCTTTCTTCGCTCTTGCTATTTCTTTCGCATTGGCTGTGTAATAAATTGAATCTTTTGAAACAGAAGTAAC
>CBDUKB010000267.1:0-3992 GCA_965367695.1 uncultured Putridiphycobacter sp. | reverse complement strand
GCTGTATCGTTCAAAACCAACATCTAAGCCATAGTTTTGACCTGTACCATTGTTTACCAAGGGTCTGATATCTGTTAATTCTGCAAAATTTACCATGGCATAAGTACCATTTACTTCGGTAGGGATATTATAAAGGTCTTGATAATAAACTTCTACCCTTAAGCTATGGTTGGTCCAAACCTTGCCTTTGTAACCCAATATATAATGATTTGATCGAATAAAGTCTAAGTTTTGATTGGGAAACCTGTTGGCTATTGTTGCAGCCCTGTCTGTATACATATAAGTGGCAAAATTTTCGATTTGAGAGTGCATGCCCGCCGAGGCACTGATGCTATGATTCTCTGAAATTTGATAGGCTATGCTTCCTCTTGGCTCCAAAGCTTGTTTCTTATTGACATCATAATAGGTGTAATGCAAGCCAACATTTACCGACCATTTTTCGCTTAAAAAGAATTTTGATGCAGAGTAAGCTTTAAACTCATTACTGACACCTTTTCCATTAAATGGGGAATTAAAAGTGTTTGTTACAAAAGAGTATCGCTTTGTATTCCAGTCGTGGAGAGTATTGGTATAACTTGCACCACTGATATTAAAATGCTTTTTACTGAATTTATGTTTTAAAGATACCGCCGTTGAAATAGGCAATGATGTGTATTCATTTGTTCTTTGGTCAATTAAAGAATAAAGGTCAGTTACGTATTGTTTATTGTCAAGTTGTTGGGTGTAACTTATCGCTGCAGTAGCCTTTAAAACTGTATTTTCTCTGATAAAATGTTTAAAAACACCACCCATCATGGCCATTTTGCTTGAGAGTATCAGGTTGGTGCGGTCTATACTTTCTTCCCAAGTTTCAGAATCTAAGGTAGCAGTTCTTGTTCTTAAACTCGATCCGCCAATACCAAATAACTTAAAGTTCGATCTTTTGGTAATAGGAAAGTTTAAACTAAGTGAAAGATCTTGGTAAGTTGGTTGACTAGGGTAGCCTATCAGCCTTGCTAATCCAACCAAACCATATCGGTAGTTAATGGCATAGGATGCTTTTTTACCTTTGTTTAGTGGTCCTTCTGAAGCAATGTCAAGTCCCAGTACACCAACTTGAATCATGTGCTCATGTTTTTCTTGATTTCCTCTTCTGAATTTGGCATCAAAAACACCACCCAAAGCATCACCGTATTCTGCAGAAAATGCACCAGTATAAAAATCACTTTTGTCTAAAAGGTGTAAGCTAAAAATTGTAAAAGTACCACCGGCACTTCCAATTCGAGAAAAGTGTGTAGGGTTTGGCAAAGTAATGCCTTCCATTTGGTATTTTAAACTGCGGGGTGAGTTTCCGCGAATACTGATAAAGTTTTCTGAAAAACCTGTCGCTGAAGTAACTCCGGGCAAAGTCCCTGCAACTCTTATTGGATCATCTAATCCCCCTGCAATTCTTTTGGCATCTCCAGCCTCAATTGAAAAACTACTGGTAGTAGCCATTTCGTTGGTTGGAACACCTCTTAATTTGGCTGGCTCAACTTCAACGGTATCTAAAGAATTGTTCCTGCTTTGCATTTGAATTTCAAGAACAATTTCTTTACTAATCGAAACTTCAACACCAGGGTCGATAAAAGAATGGTAATTTACATGCTTGAAAAGTACATCATAGGTACCCAATTCTACTTTTTCAAAAGAAAAATTGCCCATTGGGTTTGAAATAACTTCCTTGATTGCTAATCCATCTTTTAATAATTTTACAGCCACGCCTTCAATAGGAGTTTCAGTAAATGTTTCGCTAATGTTTCCCCTAACTGTTTGATATGCTTGACCAAATAAACTTTGAGAAGTAATACCAATAATAAAAATTAAAATAAACCTAAATATTTTCATCTGCTTTTATGCCATAAAGCCTAAACTTTTTAAGGTTTAGGCTTTAGTTTTCGTTTGCAAATATCAGCTTTTATTCAAAACCTGATTTTGATTTTTGAAGTTTTTTTGACTGATTAAAGTCAGTCCTTATTTCTTTAAGGTACTTAAGAATCCATAAGTACTTGAGTAATAAAGCATTTGCTCAGTAAAGTCAGTTGGTTGTTTAATTTTTATTTTAACAATGTTACCATCACTATCTTTTTCAGCTACTAATACTGGGTTCACAAATCCTGAATAAGGAGGGATGTTCAATTTAGCAGACCTGTCTAATACCTCTTGGTGCAATTGATGGTCTACTTTTACACCATAATTTTCAACTAAAGCTTTACCTGCTTCATAATCACCTTCAGACTTAATGCGTTGAATTTCTCGAAGTAAATCGCCAAAAATCACTTTTAATCCCATGTAATCGTTGATTTCAAAGTAAGTTTTTCCTGCTTTTTGAACTTTTGATATTACATTGTGTTCTTGCCCTTTTTCAAAAGCCCATGAAGCGACTAATTGTCGGTTTCTCATGTGAGCTTCTTCTATGTCAGCGCCCATTTCTAATCTTCTCATTTGCGCCATCATGCCATTTCTAATGTAAGCGTCGTAAGATTCCATTCCTACTTCCAAAGATTCCATTAAACCAAGGTCAACCAATTTATTGTCCATTAAGAAATAAAGGGCTACTAAATCGGCTCTTGCTTCCTCTAACGTGGACGCATAACTTTTTAATGTTTCTTTTGGGGTACCAATTCCTTTGTTTATTTGTCCTGAGGCATGCCCAATTACTTCGTGCATAGCAGTGTGTAATTTAGCCGCTAATTTGGCGTGCTTTTTTGCTCGGTCAATTTCTTCTTGGTCATGTGCAAATTCTTTTAACATGCCTTCACCGCCAGCTTCATTATAAGCCTCAACAATATTCCCTAAACTAACCGATTTTGAACCATGGTTGGCACGAATCCAATCGGCATTTGGTAAATTCACACCTATTGGTGTAGCCGGTGAAGCGTCTCCAGATTCTCCAGCAACATTCACAACATTATAAGATACACCTACCACATTGGCTTTTTTATGTTCATCTTGAATTGAAGATTTGTCTTCGAACCACTGTGCGTTTTCAGCCAATACTTTCATTCTTGCTGAAGCATCAAAATCTTTTATTTGCACAATTGATTCATAGGTACCACGCATGCCTAATGGATCGCCATACACTTCAACAAAACCTTGTATGTAATCGATATCTCCGCTGGTTGCACCTGCCCATGCTACATTATAAGCCGACCATTTTTGTAAATCACCTGTTTGGTAATACTCAATTAATAAGCCCAATGCATTTCCTTGTGCATCATTTTCTGCAACTTCTTTTGCTTTTTCTAACCATTTTACTACTTCCGTAATTGCTTCTGAATAAAGACCACCAACTTTGTAAACATCTTCATAAATTTTACCATTGGCATCTTTGGTTAGTTTAGAATTTAAGCCATATTCAATTGGCGTAGTATCTGATTTTACAATTCGACTTTTATAGAAATTTTCAACATCTTTTTCAGTCAAATTTTGGTGGTAAAAGTTGTTCGCTGATCCTAAAATTAAATCTTCATCTGCATTTAAACTTACTCTTTTTAAATCGGCATCATTAAAAATTACTTCTAAAGCCTCAAAATTTAAATTGGTATTTGTAGCGGCTAACAATTCTTCAAAATAAGCCCTTGAAAAATCAGGATGAAATTTATCCATAGAGTAGTGGTGATGAATACCATTGGCAAACCAAACCTTTTTAGTGTAAGTCATAAATTGCTCCCATGAAGCAGTGGATTTATCTCCAGTATAATTTTCAACAATGTGCTCTAAGGCAGTTCTGATGGATAAGTTATGGCGGTAGTTTTGATCCCAAATCATGTCTCTACCTGATAAGCCTGCTTGGTATAAATAATAAACCAATTTTTGTTGTTTCAAACTTAATTTATCAAAACTGTTAACTTGATAGCGAAGCACTTGTATGTCGCTAAAGGATTCTACTACATAATCAAAATTATCTTTGCTTGTTTCGGCAATTGAATCATTGGTGTTGGGTTCATGATTATCATCATCATTGTCATCGC
>CBDUKB010000266.1:0-4005 GCA_965367695.1 uncultured Putridiphycobacter sp. | reverse complement strand
AAAATTAACAAAATGATCAATGGCTCGATTCATTTAATTTACACAGAGGACGCTAGAATAATAGTGCTAATTTAAAGGTAGTTTAAAATAAAAAATAAAACCTATTTAAAGGGGTCTCATTGAACCGTAACAAACAACCCACCCATGATTAAATTCTTTAGAAAAATTAGACAGCAATTATTGACTGAAAATAAATTAGGTAAATACTTACTTTATGCAGTTGGCGAAATTGGTATTGAGTTGTAATCGGAATATTGATTGCATTGAGTTTGAATAATTGGAACCAAAAACAAAAGGAAATTAAAACCGAAACGCTATCTCTAAATAATCTTGTTTCAGATTTAGGAGAACAGGTTGCTATATTGGATGATTATATACAGTATGAGTCTACTTATACCGAAAACGGTATTAATGTTTTAAAACATTATGGAAAACACAAAGCCTTCAAGAATGTAGGTGGTATTTTATCTAAACTAAATTCCTTAACATCAAGAAGATCTTTTAATCCAATCAATGCCACTTTCGAAGAATTAAAATCAACTGGAAATATAGGACTTATACGCAATGAAGTAATTAAAAAAAATATTATTAGATATTATAACGAATTAGAAAAGTTATCATTAATTGTTTCAAATAATAACATCAATCTTATAGATGGAATCACCAATCCTGTCATTATTAAGCAAACAATTTTTACAAGTGCTTCTACTAATTCTGACTTAAGTGAAATTAATGATTCCATTTTTGATTCAGAATCATTTAAAGAGTTGCGTTCAACTTCCGAAAAAATATTATCAAATCCTGAAAATGCATTAAATTTATTTAATGTGATAGAGTTAAGGACCTTAATTGCATCTAGACATAAGCAGTTATACGAACAAATAAAACAAGAAGCCATCACATTGATTAATGAGATAAATAAAGCACTTGAAAACCAATAGCCTTACAAATTTGAGATAGTCTTTTTTGTAAAAATATAATTAGAACAATATTTAAATTTAATGAATTGTAAACTTAAGCCATGTATAATTAATTGCTTGGATACTTTCGACTTACAAACATTCTGCGGAATATACTATCTGAGATTTATTTGCTAAATTAGGTGTTTAACCACGCCACTAACCATAAAAAAACCGTATGAATCATTTATTTTTATCTATTACAGTAATTTTATTCTCTATGCATTCATACGCGCAAGGTGAAAGCGAAATTACTATGACTTCACAATACTCCTCTGAAAATTCAGAAATTAAAGATATTTTGCAGTTTGAAGGAATCGCATACCTAAAGTTGAGTTTTACAGGAAAGGAATTAGCTGACAAGCGCTACCATTTAACGGTAAAAGAAATTTGGGACGGTGAGATTAAGTCTGACAGTACAATAATGAATAGTGCAAAAATTGGAATTGAACAATTCGAAAAAATAAACGATACCATTCTCACCTTGAAAATTATTTCGAAGTTAACAACGGACAGTGTGTTAAAGATGACCTTTAAGTTTCCTCGTTTTTCTGTCACTCGTAGATTTGCTGCAATAAATTCAACCGATTATAGTTTGCGTAACGTTGCCCAAGTGAACAATACACAAATTAAGTATGGTGAAAAATTTTATTTATTAGCTTACATTTTGCCCTATGAAAAAGATGGTGCAAAATATTGGTGTGCTGTTGAGAGTAGTGGTGAGAAGATTGAAGCATGGGGCAAAGAATTTGGAATAAAACACTACCTTGTTTTTGAAATGATATTTGAGTAAATTAAAACATTTTACAACACAAAAATTAAAAATAACACCACCAATGGACACAGAAAGTAATCAAGCCAACAAGCCCACTGAGGAAAAGAAATCGAAGGATGGGCTAGAAGCGAAAAAAGTGGCTAAAAAAGTAAAGAGACAAGCTACACAAGAAGAGCTTGACCATCCCTTGCATGGGGTAAAACTAGTCGATATATTAGAAAGTCTGGTAGATTTTTATGGATGGGAATACCTTGCAAGAGAAGTTAATATTCTATGTTTCAAACACAATCCTTCAATTAAAGTAAGCATCAAATTCTTAAGAAAATTTGATTGGGCCCGTGAGCATGTGGAGGATATTTATATGGATATGTTACAAGAAGAAGTATATCAAATGGTACTTGCAAAAAAAAAGACGGATAGTAAAACCTAAACTGCATTTGAAGGCTGTGTAGACCTATAGTTAGCATGATATAGAAAAGTATTAAAATATTTCCAACCTAAAATTTGGACAGTGAAAATCTTCTGGAAAACTGTAAAAGTAATGGACAACCAATACATTTTACAATTGTATTATTCATGATAGGGTTCTTTTTTAATTAACGTAGCGGTTTTGAATTTTGCTATTGGAATATTGTTAATTTTGATTTTACAAAGAGGAGAAGCTACCCATATTAGTTACTTACTTTTTAATTTTCCAAATGATGAGTTTAGTATATGCAAACGGACTGCTTTTAATCATGGTTTTAATTGAATTGGCCATCTTTTACTTTAAGCAGCAGGAGAAAATATTTTGGAAAGAAGTGATATTCAATTTAAACTCGGGCCACATATTAATGTGGATTCTTAGGGGAGTTGAAATCTCTGCTTTTTATTTTGTTTCGGTTCATTGGAGTTTTCCAATTGTGGAGGATTGGCCTTATATATTAATTTGGCTATTCACTTTTTTAACTTGGGATTTTTGTTTTTATTGGCTTCACCGGCTCCATCATAAATTCAAATTATTATGGGCGGTACATGTAGTACATCATGAAGGGGAACATTTTAACCTTTCCTTGGGTATACGAAACTCCTGGTATTCTTCTTTGACTTCTTTTCCGTTTTTTATTGGGCTCGCAATGATGGGAATTCCCGTTGAAATATTTATTACAACTTCCAGTATTCATTATGCCATACAGTTTTACAACCATAATGGCATTGTAAAAAATAGTGGTTGGCTCGAAAAAATAATGATTACACCTGCCCATCATATCGTCCATCATGGCGTAAACCCCGAATATATTGACCGAAATTTCGGTGGCACTTTATTGATTTGGGACCAGCTATTTGGGACTTTCCAAAAAGAATTAATTAATGTTCCGGTAAAATGTGGTGTGAAAGACTATGTCAGAAGTTATGATATACTTTGGGCAAATAATTTGCCTTTTTTGAAGTATTTTGGTTTTTCATCAGTCAAAGAACCTACAAAAAAAAGTCCCTATCATGTTCCAGAATATTTAATCGCATCTGGTGGTGTATTGCTTTTTGCTTTATTGTTGTTTTACATCTCTATTGAAGATACTTGGTCAGTCAATGAAAAAATAAACTTGTTTGGCATTACATTTATTGGAACAATTGCCAATGGTGGTATTTCAGAAAATAAAAAGTGGGGCATCAGCTTGTGGTTCATTAACTTCACCCTATTTGCCCCCTTGTTTGTTTATTATACGAACATCCATGCACCTCTTTTACTTGTCATTTTTGGCTTGTTAATTATACATAGTGTCATGGTGCTGTTTAAAAGTGAAAAACAAGTTGTTGTTGTTCCTGTTCATTAAAATTATTTTTTTAAGAAGAAGTTTGGAATTTATCACTACTTTAAGGAATGCTCTAAAGCTGTAATTACCATGCTGAATTGGAAAAGAAATGAATTTTTATCTAGAAAAATGAATTGAATGGATAAAACAATTTTTCATCCCATAATTAGGCAATAAAACTAAGTTGTAGGGTTGAAAACTGTTCAAATTTTAAACGTTCACAATTCCTAAATCGAAATTAATGACAAAAATATTATGAAAGAATTTATGCTATTTATTAGAGCAACAGGAGATCCTGTTGGCAATTTACCAAAGGAAAAACAAGAAGTCCACATTCAAAAAGTAGGTGGTTATATTCAAAGATTGGTGACAGAAGGAAAATTAAAAAATGCGCAACCCCTTATCCCTAGTGGGGTAATGCTCTCCAATGAAAATAGAAGTTTCTCAACTCATCCAATGAAAGAAAAAGAAGAGATGA
>CBDUKB010000265.1:0-4110 GCA_965367695.1 uncultured Putridiphycobacter sp. | reverse complement strand
TGCAATGTTGCCTAAGTTGATGTTTTGATAAAAGGAAGCGATAAAAAATTCTTTTTTTACCCCAAGGAAATCCTCAATAATGGAATCAGTCTTAGGTGCGAAGTCTCCAGAAAGCCAACCTGAAATGATATTTTTACCCAATTCATATCCACCTCCTAAATCATCAATTAAATAGCCGTATCCACCTCTTTTGTCAGTGATTTGTTTCCCATCAAAAAAACCAATATTTGCGCCAGTTCCCATAATGGTAACAATGCCACTTTCATTTTTAAAGGAGGCTATTGCAGCGCCTAGTAAATCGTCATTGACCACAACATGCCTTGTGTCAAAACATTTTTTAATATTATTTTTTTGTGCTTGGTTTACAATGCCAGCTCCGTAAAAATAAATTTGAGAATTTTTTGAGAAATTAAATTGTTTAAGGGCTGAAAAAAAATCTTTTTCTGGTCTGTTTGGATTGTAGCCAGGTAAACTTACTTGCTTTTTGATTCCTTGCTCAAGCAGTAAAACATCTGTTTTTGTTCCACCTGCATCAAATATAAAAAGGTCAGACGCCATATTTATGATTCAGAAACGAGTGATTCATATATTCTAACTCTTTTCTTTTTTTCTTTTGTGAAGTAAACCAAAGAATAGTCTCTGTATTCTAATTCATTAATAGGGAAATCTCGAAGTTGAGGGTTAATAAGTCGAATTGAAGTAAAATAGAAGAGGGGTAACACTGCAGCATCTTCAATCAATATATTTTCTGCCATGGCCAAGTTATTCATTCTATCTGTGTCATTTAAAGCAGACATGGCTTGGTCAAAATATTCATCAAATTGTGGGTTATTATACAAACCAAAATTATTGGCACTTTTAGAAGCTGAATTTATATTTTTCGAATGAAAAGAAGCGATAAAATTTGCTGGATCAGGATAATCGGCAATCCAACCAAATCTCCAAAATGACAAAGCACTTGCCTCAATTTTATCGAATAATTCCTTTCTTTCATACTCAATTAACTCAATATTAATATTAAGTGTATTCAATATTTGCTTTTGAATTGAATTGGCAACCAATTCATTTATCTGGCCTGTATTGTTATAGTACAATTTGATGCCTTTTAATTGGTTTCCATTTGAGTATCCAGCGAATTTCAAATATTGTTGTGCCTTTTTTGCAGAAAATTCATATCCTTTCACAATTGATTTTGGATAGCCATGGATATCTGGAATTATCCCATTGGAAGCAGGTAAAGCAGAGCCTTCCAAGATATAGGTTGCTATGTAATTTTTATTGACAGCATAGTTGAGAGCCTTTCTCAAATTTTTGTTTTTTAATAAAGTATCATTCATTAAAAAGGCATAGTACTCTACTTGTAAATTATTAATTGATTGAACAGTAAATTCTTTATTTTTCCCATTTTTAGCATCTTCTAAACTACCTATTACATTAGGAATTTCTTCAATTGGTAACCCCCAAATAAAATCTAAATCACCTTTTTTAAAATCAGCTAACTCGCTTGATTTATTGAGGTCAAAATGAATTTTGACATAGGACAATAAGGGTAAGGAATTTCCAAACTCGTCTTTCCGCCAATAGTGATTGTTTTTCTGTAGTTTAAAAGAATCTTTAATTGTCAATACTTGAAAAGGTCCAGTTCCTACGGCTGCTTCAGTCATGAGTTTTTCACCATATTTTTCAAATGCTTCAATAGGAAAAATGGAAGTTTGAACCAATGCCAAAATATTTAAAAAACCTGAAAAAGGCTCATTCAGTTCTATTTCTATAGTAAACTCATCAATGACTTTTATTCCTGAAACGTGATCCGCATTATTCTCAAAGTAATCATTTCCACCTAAAATACTGTTTCTCCATTGAATGGGAGAGGCATTCATTTTGTGGTTTGAGCATAAAAATTCAAATACATATTGCACATCTTTGGAAGTAACCATTCTTCCTTTGCCATTTTTAAAGCATGGATCGTCATGGAAGTAGACACCTTCTCTAATTTTAAAACGATATTTTTTATTTAGAGAGTCAATTGTAAATGAGGAAGCGATAGCTGGTTTAACAGTTAAATCATTTGGGTCAAATTTTAATAAACCTTCATAAATTTGACTCGCTACATGCTGGGAATAAATATCTGTGACGCTTGCAGGGAAAAGTGCGGTAATGGGTTCAGAAGAATTCACATTCAATGTTCTTCCATAATATTTACCACCTTTAGCGGGGATTAATTCATTGGGTAATTTACTATCCTGTATTTTCTTTTTGTTTTGATCAGTACAACTTAGTACAGTCAACACAAGTAAAAAATAAACAATAAATTTTTTCATAAAATGGTACACTTGTTAATAAAGTAATAAATATAGTTATTTAATGTAAGGGACAAAAAAAAGCGTTCGATATTTCGAACGCTTTCTATTATTTTTTTGTTAATGATTTACATTTCAAATGTTTCCATAAAGGCAGTCGTGAAATCTCCTGCTCTAAACTTTTCATTTTTCATTAATTTCATATGAAAAGGAATGGTTGTTTTCACACCATCAATGATGTATTCTTCTAAAGCTCTTTCCATTTTAGTGATGGCTTCTTCACGAGTTTGTGCAACTGTGATTAATTTAGATATCATTGAATCGTAATATGGCGGAATAACATATCCTGCATAGACATGCGTATCGACTCTAATTCCATGCCCACCTGGTTGGTGATAATCAGTTATTTTTCCAGGACAAGGACGGAACCCATTGTATGGGTCTTCGGCATTGATTCTACATTGTATAGCATGTAGGCTAGGGTAATAGGCTGATTTTTTAATTTTTTCACCCGCAGCTAACTTAATTTGTTCTTTAATCAAATCGTAGTTAATTACTTCTTCGGTGATGGTGTGTTCAACTTGAATTCTAGTATTCATTTCCATGAAATAAAAATTCTTATGTTTATCCACTAAGTATTCAATGGTTCCAACGCCTTCATATTTAACAGCTTTAACAGCTTTCACTGATGCTTCTCCCATTTTTTCTCTTAACTTTTGGTTAACAAATGGGGAAGGGGTTTCTTCCACTAATTTTTGATGTCTTCTTTGGATAGAACAATCTCTTTCGGATAAATGGCAAGCATTTCCATAGCGGTCGCCTGCAATTTGGATTTCGATATGACGTGGTTCTTCAATATATTTCTCCATGTACATACCATCATTTCCAAAGGCTGCTTTTGATTCTTGACGAGCAGAATTCCAATGTTCTTCCATATCCTCTTCAGACCAAACAATTCGCATACCTTTACCACCACCGCCGGCAGTAGCTTTAATCATTACTGGGTAACCAACAACTTTTCCTTCTTTTTTGGCATGGGCTAAATCTTTCAATAAACCTACAGAACCAGGAATACAAGGAACACCAGCATCAATCATTGTTTTTTTTGCAGAAGCTTTGTCGCCCATTGCTTCAATCATTTCGGGTGAAGCACCAATAAATTTTATACCGTGTTCTTCACAAATCTTTGAAAATTTAGCATTTTCAGAGAGGAATCCGTATCCAGGGTGAATCGCATCTGCATTGGTTATTTCTGCTGCAGCAATAATTCTATCCATAAGTAGATACGATTCAGAACTTGGCGGTGCACCAATGCATACCGCTTCATCCGCAAATCGCACGTGTAAGGAATCTTTATCGGCAGTAGAGTAAACAGAAACTGTTTTAATTCCCATTTCTTTACATGTCCTTAAAATACGCAAAGCAATTTCGCCTCTATTGGCAATTAATATTTTTTTAAACATATCGCTTAATATTTTTTAATTCAATTAAGAAGGGTCAACCAAAAATAATGGTTGATCGTATTCAACAGGCGACATATCGTCAACTAAAATTTTAACAATTTTACCTGTTACTTCTGATTCAATTTCATTAAACAATTTCATTGCTTCAATGATACAAACCACATCACCTGGTTTAATTGAGTCACCTACATTTACAAATAAATCCTTATCAGGTGAAGGCCTTCTGTAAAAAGTACCAATCATTGGTGACTTCACAGTAATGTATTTGCTTTCATCTTCTGTTGGAGCGGCAGCAGGTGCATCACTTACTGGAGCAACGGGAGCAGCTTGTGCAACTGGTGCTTGCA
>CBDUKB010000264.1:0-4119 GCA_965367695.1 uncultured Putridiphycobacter sp. | reverse complement strand
TTCTTTTGTAAGTATACCTCAACCCGTTCCGAAAAATTCTTTTTTGATGATGTGGTAGTCAGTAATCTGGTAACTGTGGATACTGTCAAGCCACAATTAAGCAGTGTAGAAGTAATATCAAATCAAGTTTTAAGGGTTTGGTTTACTGAAAATGTAAGTGTTGCAACAGCAGAAAACACCAATAATTATAATGTGAATAATGGTTTGGGGCAACCAAATAATGCGAGTATTTTAACCAACAATCACCAAGCAGTTGATTTAACTTTTACCAATACGTTTCAACACCAAGTTGACAACACATTGGTAGTTGAAAATGTGGCCGACGATTCAGGAAATGTCATGGTTCTTAGTACCATTCACTTTTTATATAATGAGCCTTTTGATATCCAATTTAAGGATGTGATAATTACCGAGTTTATGGCGGACCCAAGTCCTGTTGTGGGATTGCCTGAGGAAGAATATATTGAAATTTATAACAATAGCAACGGTGTTTTTGATTTAAGCGGCTGGACTATTTCTGATGGGTCGAGTTCGAGTTCCCTTTCGAGTTATACCTTATATCCCAACACTTATTTGCTATTATGTGCTGATGGAAGCAGTTCGAATTACGGGATATTTAATGTAATTGAAGGCAGTTGGCCTTCCTTAAATAATACCGGTGATCAAATTATATTGAAAAACGAGATGGGTGTTACCATAGATTCTTTGTTGTATACTAAAAGTTGGTACCAAGATGATTTGAAAGCTGAAGGCGGTTGGAGCTTAGAATTGAAAAACTTAAATGGCTTGTGTAATGATGTCAGTAATTGGTCGGCCGCTATCGCAGATATTGGTGGCACACCTGGATATGAGAACTCCATTTTCACCACTATCAATAATGCCGAAAAGCCATTAGTTACACAAGTCTATTTGTCGGCTGATTCCAGTCTCTATTTCAATTTTTCAAAATCAATCAGTGACGGAATCGTGAAAATTAATCCGAATATTCCTTTTACAATAGCCAATCAAGGCTCATGGCTTGTTCTTGATTTTGATGAGTTAATCATCAAGCAATCCTACCAAGTTACCTTAACAGGTTTTATTGATTGTTGGGGGAATGAAATGGATGAATACCACTATGAATTTCAGTTGCCTGAACAAGCGGTAGCAGGAGATGTATTGATAAATGAATTATTATTCAATCCTATAACAGGAGGAGATGATTACCTTGAATTGGTGAATGTTTCTGACAAAACCATTGCTTTAAATGATTTGTCAATTGCAAATATTGAAGATGGAATGGTTGAAAATGTTAAACCGCTTTCAAATTTTGGGATTTTGTGGAAGCCGGGACAATATTTGGTTTTTACAACCGACACGAATTCAGTGATTGCCGCTTTTCCAAAATATGCCAAAGGTTCTTTGGTGCAAATGACTTTGCCAAGTTATAACAACGATTCGGGAACAGTTGTATTATTAGATGCAGGACAGGAAGTTTTGGATCAATTTTCTTATAACGAAGACATGCATTTTGCCCTCATTGATGATTTAAATGGAAAGTCCTTGGAAAGGCTTTCATTTGATATACCAACCAATAGTAAAGATAATTGGCATACGGCAGCAGAAGGAGAGGGTTGGGGAACACCTGGCTATAAAAACTCACAATCCATTAAAGACATAAGCATGGGAAAAGTGGCATTAACCCAAGCTATTTTTTCACCCAATAATGATGGTTACCAAGATGTATTAGTATTGAGTTATGAACTGGAAACAGTAGATGCATTAATGGATGTTGTTGTATATAATGCGGTTGGCCAACAAGTACGCGAACTAAAAGATAATTTTTATGCCGGAAAAAGTGGGGTCATTGTTTGGGATGGTATCAATGATAATGGTGAAAAAGCCAATGTGGGGTCGTATATCATTGCAGTGCAAATTTTTGATTTGGCGGGTTATGTAAAGCAGTATAAATTGGTTGCTGTATTGGCAACGAAGTTATAATTGTATTTATGAGATAAAAAGCTGACAAAATTCAGCCCATAAGTCGAGCTTGAAAGTCTATTAGATTTAAAAGTATTTACTTACTTTTGCACGGTTATTCAAACAAAAGTTTAAAATGATAGAAACAGATATTATCATCATAGGTGCCGGACCAGTTGGTTTGTTCACTGTTTTTGAAGCAGGGTTATTAAAATTAAAATGTCATTTAATTGATTCCTTACCACAACCAGGCGGACAATTGACTGAAATTTATCCTAAAAAACCCATATATGATATCCCTGGCTATCCAACTGTTGATGCTGGGGAATTGGTTGATAATTTAATGGAGCAAATTGCCCCTTTTAAACCTTCATTTACTTTGGGAGAATCAGCTGTTTCTATTGATGAAGTAGCAGATAGCAAATTTGTAGTTACAACAAATAAAGGGACAAAACACAAAGCACCAATTGTAATGATCGCTGGTGGACTGGGTGTTTTTGAACCAAGAAAACCACCTGTTGAGAATTTAGAAAAATACGAAGATAAAGGGGTAGAGTATATTATTAAAGACCCTGAGTTTTATAGAGGTAAATCAGTAGTTGTTGCCGGTGGTGGTGATTCTGCATTAGATTGGTCAATTTATTTGATTGAGAATAAAATTGTGAAAGATTTATCTTTAGTACACAGAAGAAATTCATTTAGAGGGCACCTTGATTCTGTTCAAAAAGTAATGAATTTGGCAGATGCTGGGAAAATTAATCTAATCACCGAAGCTGAGGTAATTGGAATTGATGGAGATGATGCTTTAAAAAGTGTGACCATTAAACACAATAAGCAAGGAGAGTTTAAAAAAGAAGCGGATCACTTTGTGCCATTATTTGGCTTAAAACCAACATTAGGTCCTATTGCTGATTGGGGATTAGCAATTGAAAAGAATGCCATTGTGGTCGACACAGTTGACTATTCAACCAACCGAGCGGGCATTTATGCCATTGGAGATGTAAACACATACCAAGGGAAGTTAAAATTGATTCTATGTGGCTTCCACGAAGGAACAATAGCTGTACAATCTGCCTTTGCAAGAATTCACCCAGATAAAAAGAATGTATTGAAATATACCACCGTAAACGGGGTGAATGGATTTTAATTATTAAACATGGAAAATACGATTACCGTAAATATCATTGACAGAGAAGGGAACAAGCACGAGCTGGAGGCACCTACGGACATGAATATGAATATCATGGAAGTGTGCAAGTCATACGAGCTACCTGTTGAAGGACGTTGCGGCGGAATGGCCATGTGCGCCACTTGTCAATGTTATTTAGAATCTGATACCGAATTACCAGAACAATCAGATGCCGAGTTAGATATGTTAGATGAAGCCTTTTTTGTAGAAGCAAATAGCCGTTTAGGTTGTCAAATTCACATCACGGAAGAAATTGATGGCATTACCCTAAGATTAGCTCCTGAAGGGAATTAATTCGACACGAAAATATATATTAGTAAAGTCTAGCCATAAAAAGGCTGGACTTTTTTGTGAGTTAAATTTGAAATAATTAGAATGATAAAAGTGATAGTTATGAATATATTTGTTATTCATCCATTTGAAAATCAATGCAAATATTTATTTATCCAAATTCAAAAGCACTATTCATATATATTCTCTTGAGTATTCCGGTAATTACCATAGGTCAATCCAAGCTCAGTTACTTAAATTCGAATGAAGCAATAGCCAATTCAAATCATATCAATTTTAAAAACGTTAAATTAATTTCGAATGCGGGTGAAATTGATACAAATGATTGCAAAGTTTTTATTGGCTTATCATATGGTAATCGTCCCTATTTCGGGGCACATGCATATTTGGATAAAGATGCCATATCAGGTTTCCCTTCGTATCATTATAGAATAAGTGGTTATGGAAATTATGGCTTGCATTATCCTCAATTCGAACTGATGTTAATAAAGCGCAGCATTCATCAAGGCATTACCTATAAGTTTGCAGCAAAAAATAGTGATACTGATGGTGATGAGTATTTGAATTACAATGAATATAAACATCATTCTTTAGCTTACGGAATAGATTATTTGTTTAATAATAAAACAATGGAACTTGATAAGCCTTTGTTGCAGCATTTGCTCCCATACTAACATGAT
>CBDUKB010000263.1:0-4185 GCA_965367695.1 uncultured Putridiphycobacter sp. | reverse complement strand
TATGTTAAAAACATTTCTCTTTTACAAGGCCAAAAAATTGTAAAAGGTCAGACGCTTTTCACTTTAGAAAATCCTGATTATATTCAAGTTCAACAACAATATTTACAATCAAAAAGTCAACTTAGTTATTTAAAATCTGATTATGAAAGACAAAAGGATTTGGCTTTGAGTAATGTCAGTTCTCAAAAAACATTTTTGAAAGCGGAATCAGACTATAAAGTAACTTTAGCTAATTATGAATCTTTAAAAAAGAAACTGCAGTTGATGAATATCAATCCTGAAACTGTTACCGAATTTAATTTAAAATCAACCATTGCTGTTAAGGCACCTATTTCAGGTTTTGTGACCGCGGTTTTGGCAACTAAAGGTATGTTTCTCAATCCATCAGATATTGCCATCACCATCATGAATACGGACCACATGCACATAGAGTTGAATATATTTGAACAAGATTTAATGAAAGTAGCTGTTGGTCAAGAAGTATCTTTTCGTATTCAAAATGGAAAATCTCCATATAAAGCGGTCGTACATTTAATTAATAAAGCGATTGATGCTGAAAATAGAAGTGTGAAGGTTCATTGTCATTTTAAAAGTGAAATTGAAGCACAAGATTTAACACCAGGCATGTATGTAGAGGCAACAATATATACAGCAAAGGATTCCGCACTTGCACTTCCTATTGATGCCGTTATATCAATTGATGATAAATCATATATACTGTTGTTAAAAGATCAATCAAATGATGTATTCAATTTTGAAAAAGTAAAGGTGTTAGTAGGTGAATCAAACCAAGAATATATTGAAATACTGAATGCAAATGAATTTAAAGAAAATGCCCAAATTTTAGTTGAAGGTGCGTTCAACTTAATTCAATAATAATAACAAATAATATATAAATTATGAATGGCGCTCACTTACATTTAATGGTGAATCATCTACCCATTGTTGGAATAATAATTGGTGGACTGGTGATGCTTTTTGGATTAATTCTAAAAAAACAACAAGTAAAACAAACTGCACTTGCCATCAATATATTTTCGGCAATTACTTCATTTTTCGCTTTCTTTTCAGGAGAAGCAGCCGAAAAGGTAATTGAAGATATGAAGGGTACAAGTGAAACATTGATTCATATCCATGAAGCGTATGCAGAATTATTTTTTATTCTTTCGATTGTTCTTGGAGTAATTTCTTTATTTACACTTTATATCTCAATAAAAATGAAGAAATATACAATGTATGCTTGGTTGGTTACACTAGGAATTTCTTTCACACTTATGTTCATTGGTAAACAAGTTGGCACCAGTGGTGGTGAAATTAGACATATTGAGATCAGGTCTGAAAACATTAAAATATCTGAATTGAAATAAGGATCACTGATTGAATAGCATACTTCAAATTCAATACATCATTCCAACAATGGCTGCAGTCATTAAACAAGCAATTGTACCACCTATTAATGCTTTTATTCCTAGTTGAGAAAGTAGTCCTTTTCGATTTGGAACTAAGGCGCCAATGCCACCAATTTGAATGCCGATAGAAGCAAAATTAGCAAAGCCACATAATATGTAAGTACTCATGACAATTGCTTTTTCAGAAAGTTTTCCTGCTGCTTTCATATCGCCCAATCGCATGTAGCCAACAAATTCGTTCAATACCGTCTTAGTCCCGAGTAATTCACCTACATAAACTGATTCTGCCCAATCAACTCCAATTAGCCAAACAATAGGTCTGCCCACATAGCCCAATATGAATTCGAACGAAAGCTTAGCGTATGGCGTGTTTTCAGAAATCCATTCATTGATTCCAATTCTGCCTATAAAAGACAAAACGTAATTGCCTAAGGCCATGAAAGCGATAAAAACCAACAGCATT
Organism: uncultured Putridiphycobacter sp.; assembly: GCA_965367695.1. Lineage (GTDB taxonomy): Bacteria > Bacteroidota > Bacteroidia > Flavobacteriales_D > Crocinitomicaceae > Putridiphycobacter. The sequence goes on along the minus strand of CBDUKB010000263.1, from coordinate 2,313 downwards.
GCGCCCACGTTAATGGCAAGCTTCAAACCGTCTGTTGTTCCATTTGAAATAGCCTCCAAAGCATTGGTTCCTAACTTGCTTTTATCAACTTTTAAATCCGTGTTAATTTGTTCAGTTTCCGGCACTAATATTTTTGCCGCAATAATAGCTGCAGGGGCTGAAATAATAGAAGCAGTAAGTAAGTGCTTAGCAAAAAATGCTTGTTGAACTGGGTCATCCCCGCCTAAAAAACCAACGTAAGCAGCAAGAACCCCTCCCGCAATAGTCGCCATTCCTCCAGTCATTAAACACATCATTTCTGATTTTGTCATTTTACTTAAATAGGGTTTCACTAATAAGGGGGACTCTGTTTGACCAAGGAAAACGTTTCCAGCAGCAGCTAAACTTTCAGCTCCTGATAAATGCATGAATTTTTTCATCACCCAAGCAAAAACATAAATAATTTTTTGAAGGATACCGAAATAGTAAAAGATACTTACTAAAGCAGAGAAAAAGATGATGGTGGGTAAAATGGTAAAGGCAAAATTAGTTAAAGGTCCGTCAATAGCTGGGCTACCAAATTGGGCAAATAAAAAGTTGACTCCCTCGTTAGTGAAGCTAATTATTTTAACAAATACCCGACTGACAAAATCAAACCCTTGTTGAATAAATGGGACTTTTAAAACTGCAATGGCAATGATTACTTGAAGTAATAGGCCTTTGCCTACTAACTTCCAATTGATGTCTTTTCTACTTTTACTAAATAGCCAGGCCAAAAATAAAAGGACCATAATTCCAATTGTCCCTCTAGCTATGGAACTGAAAGAAATGCTTTGTGGGGGTAATCCTTGTTTTTTTAAAGTATGTGTTAATCCGTTGTTTTCTATATTTATGGTTTGATCACCAATTTGATATGTGTATACAATAGCATGGTAGTTTTTTGAGGATTCACCATCAATAGCAGTTAATTTTTTTTCTTGATTTTGGAAATAGTCAATTTTTGTGATGCCTTTACTGTTTTGCTCAATGTTTATCGAGTCAACTGAAGTTTTGAATGGGGCAATGTAATAAAAGGTAATCTGATTTTTATCAAGTGAGAAAGTTCCTTTATTTAGGTATGTTGCTATTCCTTTTGAATGGTACAAAAGCTGTCCATCTTTTTTTATCAAACTTAAGTGTAGTTCTTGATTGGTAATTGAATCTTTATAATTCCATTCACCAAATAAAGTGGTGTTTGGTTGCTCATTACAACTAACAAATAGTGTAGATAAAAAAAGGAACCAAGTGAAAAGTACCTTAGGATTCAGAACTCTTCCTTTTATTAATTTCATCTCTTATTTTTGAAGCACGCTCATAATCTTCATTATCAATGGCATTTTGAAGCATTGACTCTAATTCTTCAATGGTATGCTCTGGCTCTTTTTTGCCTTCCACATCAACGCTTGCAGGTTCATCTAATTTGGGCTCTTCAATAAAATCGTCACTGTCTAATTGAATACCGGCAGAACTTAATATGTGTTCGTAGGTATACACAGGAGCATTTGCTCTTAATCCAATGGCTATGGAGTCAGAGGTTCTCGCATCAATTTCAATTTGATTTTTTTCGTCTCCACAAATTATTTTCGAATAAAATACCCCTTCAACTAAATTATAGATGATGATTTCTTTTATCTTAATATTAAAAGAGTCGGTAAAAGTTTTAAATAGGTCATGGGTCAATGGCCTTGATGGTTTCATTTTTTCTAACTCAATGGCAATTGATTGTGCTTCAAAACCACCAATTATAATTGGCAACCTTCTGGTCCCTTCTTTTTCAGACAAAACTAATGCATAAGCACCAGATTGTGTTTGACTGTATGATAGACCTATTATTTTTAATTCTATTTTATCCATAAATTAAAAAGGAGAATAAGCATTTACTCTCCTTTAATTTTAATCAATGATTAATTATTTGCTTTAAAATTTTTAACCGCTTCGTTTAATGCAGGCAAAACTTCAAATGCATCTCCAATTACGCCATAATCGGCCGCTTTAAAAAAGGGTGCTTCAGGATCGGTATTAATAACTACGATTGTTTTACTTTGGTTAACACCTGCTAAGTGTTGAATAGCACCAGAAATTCCTGCTGCAATATACAAATTTGGTCTAATGGCAATTCCAGTTTGTCCAACGTGTTCGTGATGAGGTCTCCATCCAATGTCAGCAACGGGACGAGAACAAGCTGTTGCGGCACCTAAGGTTTTGGCTAAATCTTCAACCATTCCCCAATTTTCAGGTCCTTTAAGCCCTCTTCCTGCTGAAACAACTAAATCTGCTTCAGTTAATAAAATATCG
>CBDUKB010000262.1:0-4230 GCA_965367695.1 uncultured Putridiphycobacter sp. | reverse complement strand
ATCCTGGACAAGCATGAAAACCTTCAATTGCTGACGCAATTGGTTTTTTGTTTTTTTGGATGGGATTACTGCGTGATCCCTTTTAAAGAAATCCTGGACAAGCATGAAAACCTTCAATTGCTGACGCAATTGGTTTTTTGTTTTTACACAATTTTTCGAAAGCAAGACTTTCAAAAATTGTTTAAAAAACAAAAAACCCATCAACAATGTTGATGGGTTTTCTTTTGCGGAGAATGAGGGATTCGAACCCCCGGTACCTTGCGGTACAATAGTTTTCAAGACTACCGCATTCGACCACTCTGCCAATTCTCCGCGCCAAAAGTAGTACTATTTTTTTATTCCAATAAGGAAATCAATAAAAAAAAATATTTTTTTTGCAGAACAATTCTGAAACCTACTATTCATCAAAGATTCAGAAATGAAAAAAAAATTATTCAATCCAATAAACTTTGCTTAAATTTGAAGTGTCATGAAAAAAATTATTCTGAGCATCTTCATTTGTTCAATTTCTTTGATGGGATTTACTAAACCACGCGTGTTTTTTAACTATCATATTTATTATACGGTCGATCATGAACCTTACGTCGAAACAGCACTTCAATTCGCGAGCGGTTCTCTAAAATTTATTGCAAATGATAATGAAAAACTGCAAGCTAATTTAGAAATTACTCAAATGTTTTTGCAAAATGAAAAAATTATTACAGTCGATAAGTATACTTTAAAATCCCCAGAAATGAAAGATTCAACGGTGGATGATTTTTTTGATATTCAACGATTTAAATTAGCACCTGGAATTTATGAATTCGACCTAGCAGTTAAAGACTTAAATAACGGTGAAGTAATTGAAGGTAAATTTGAGATTCTGATTGAAAAACAATTAAAATTAAGAATGGAGTGTGCAGATATTGCTTTTATTCAAGACCTTTCTAAAGTCAATACAGTAGATAAATTTACGAAGAATGGGTACCGAATGATTCCATATTTCACTAATTTTTTCCCACCAGATTATGATAAAATAGTTTATTATTTGGAATTATATAATAGCATTGAAAATTTTGATAGTACTAAAAATTATGCTGCCACTTTTAACGTTCGAAGAAATGGAAGTGAAAATAACCTAGAAAATTACTTCCAATACAAGAAATTAAAACCTGCCCCTATTATTCCAATTATAAATGTACTGCCAATCCATAACTTAAAGACAGGAGAATATGAAATAGTAATGCATATTATCAATTCTGACAATGATACGCTTTTGGAAAAAATAACCCCATTTCAAAGAAGAAGTATTATTGAATTGAAGCCAATTGATATTACGGATGTGGATATTGAAAATAATTTTGATAAAGAATTATCTTCCGATTCAATTTTTTATTTTGTTGCGAGTTTAATGCCAATTTCGCCACAATATGAGTACGAACGAATTCGAAAAATGTTGACTCAAAAAGATACGACTTATTTAAAAAGATACTTTTATTCTTATTGGGTGCAAACAGCACCAGAAAATCCATTTAGAGGTTGGCAAGATTATAAATCCCAAGTATATTATGTCGAGAAATTATTTGGCACACAAATAAGAAGAGGGTTTGAGTCAGATCGAGGAAGAATTCATTTAAAATATGGTCCACCTAATTTTATTACAGATCAACCCAATGGAACCAGTGCTTATCCATATCAAATTTGGCAATATTATAAAATTGGACAAAGGTCAAACATGCGATTTATTTTTTATAACCCAGATTTAGTAACAAATGACTATCCTTTATTACATTCTGATATGCCTGGAGAAATTCAAAATGCAAATTGGCAACAGGAAATATTAAAAAGAAATAATAAAGCTGGTGAAACTCTTCGTGGAAATAGCGGTATTTATTTTGATAATTAGTATTTTCGCCGCTCATTAATCATATCTATTGGATACAGCAATTGTCATACTCAACTATAATGGTAGAAAATACTTAGAAGCTTTTTTGCCTTCTGTATTGAAGTATTCAGTAAATTCTAAAATATATGTCGCTGATAATCAATCTACGGATGATTCAGTTGATTTTTTGAAAATTAATTACCCTCAAATAAAATTGATTATTAATCCTTCGAATGGTGGTTTTGCAACCGGTTATAATGAAGCACTTAAACTGGTTCCAGAAAAATATTATGTTTTATTAAATTCTGACATTGAAGTCACTCCAAATTGGATTACTCCATGTATTGAATTATTGGCTTCAAGCGATAAAATTGCAGCAGTGCAGCCAAAAATTATTGCTTATAAACGAAAAACACATTTCGAACATGCTGGTGCAGCAGGTGGCTATTTAGATAAAAATTATTATCCTTTTTGTAAAGGCAGAATATTTGAATATGTAGAAGAAGATAACGGTCAATACGATCAAGCAAGTGAGATTTTTTGGGCAACTGGTGCTTGCATGGTCATTAAAGCCGAACTATACCATCAAATGGGTGGTTTAGATGATGATTTTTTTGCCCACATGGAAGAAATAGATTTGTGTTGGAGATTGAAAAAGAAAGGGTACCAATTGATGTATACCCCTAAATCAACTGTTTATCATGTAGGTGGTGGCACATTGGACTATATGAATCCTAGAAAAACCTATCTCAATTTTAGAAATAGTTTATATATGATTGTAAAAAATCATGAAGGGCATTTATTTTTTAAACTCATTTACCGTTTAATATTAGACGGGCTTGCAGCATTGATGTTTTTAACAAAATTTCAATTCAAACATTTTCTAGCGGTATTTAAAGCACATGTTAGTTTGTATGCTAATTGGCGTAAACTAATTGGTAAAAGAAAAAAGATTAAATCAGAAAGCACCGCTTTTAACAAGGTGGGTTTATATAAAAAAAGCATTGTTGCTCAAAAGTTTATCAAAAAAACGAAAGAATTTTCAAAGTTGGATTCGAATGATTTTTTCTAATGAAAATGCATTCGTTGATAAAATGTGAATTATAAACCCGCTGGAAGGGCAACTGTCAAATAAATTAATATAATTTTGTGATATAAATTAAAGAAATGGAGATTCAAGCATTAAAATCAATCAGTAGTCAAGTTAGAAGAGATATTGTAAGAATGGTAACAGCGGTTCAATCTGGTCACCCAGGTGGTTCTTTAGGTTGTACTGATTTTTTAACATGTTTGTATTTTGATGTGATGGAATTGGATCCAAGTAATTTTAAAATGGACGGCATAGGAGAAGACTTATTCTTTTTGTCAAACGGACATATTTCTCCAGTTTTATATAGTGTTTTATCTCACCGAGGATATTTTGATAAATCAGAATTAGGAACTTTTAGAAAGTTAGGAACTCGTCTTCAAGGACATCCAAGTACTGACAAAGGTTTACCTGGTATTAGGGTCGCTTCTGGATCATTAGGTCAAGGACTTTCAGTTGCCATTGGTGCGGCGCAAGCCAAAAAATTAAACGGTGACAAGCACATTGTTTATACACTTCATGGTGATGGAGAATTACAAGAAGGTCAAATTTGGGAAGCAGCTATGTATGCAGCTGGAAACAATGTTGATAATATCATTTCAACCATTGATTATAACCACAAACAAATTGATGGTGACATTGATGATGTGTTGCCCATGGGAGACCTTAAATTAAAATGGCAAGCTTTTGGATGGGAAGTACTTGAAATGGATGGACACAACCATGAAGAAATTTTAAGCACTTTAGCAAAAGCAAAAGGTATGACCGGCAAAGGAAAACCAATTATGATTGTTATGACTACTTCAATGGGCAAGGGTGTTGACTTTATGGAAGGTACTCATAAATGGCATGGTTCACCTCCTTCACTTGAACAAGAACAAATAGCTTTGAGTCAATTAGAAGAAACTTTAGGAGATTATTAAATATGGTATTCTTTTCATTTCAATATTATTTTAATTTTTAAATATGAAAAGAATATTAATCATTTTATGCTGTTTTTTCACCTTTCACACAGCCAATAGCCAAGAACTCACTAGAATGTTGTTCATCTTTGACGCTTCTAATTCTATGAATGGAACTTGGGAAGGTTCAACTAAAATTGAAAGAGCAAGGGAAATTTTAAAACAAACGATTACTGAATTAAAAGACATTCCTGATTTAGAATTGGCATTGAGAGTTTATGGACATCAGTCCCCAATAAAACCAGATTTTCAAGATTGCAATGATACAAAGCTAGAAATACCATTTGCAGCAAATAATCATGATGCGATTATTAATT
>CBDUKB010000261.1:0-4238 GCA_965367695.1 uncultured Putridiphycobacter sp. | reverse complement strand
GACCCTCGCCGTGACAGGGCGATATTCTAACCAACTGAACTACCAGACCGTTTTTAATACTTTTAAAGCTTGTAAAAAACAAACTTGCCTTCCTCTGAAAGCGAGGCAAAAGTATATATTCTTTTTATTATGACAATGGAAAAAAGTAAAAAAAAATAAAAAATATTTTTCTTCTTAAATCATTTTACTTCTTTTGATTAAATATTGTTGCAAAGTAAATTCAACGCCTTGATTTATATCGGTTTCAATATAGTCTATCTTAAACTGAGAACACTTTAATTTCAAAGCATCAATTCTTTCTTTTACTTTAATTTTATAATTCGCTTTTACTTCATTGGGGTGAACCTTTACTTTTCGACCTGTTTCTAAGTCAATAAATTCTGTAGGCTTGTTAATAAAATCAAATTCCACTTCTTTTTGCTTGTCTAAAATATGAAAAAGTATTACTTCGTGTTTATTGTGTTTTAAATGCAAAAAAGCTTCCGTTAAATCTTCTACAGTTTCTGAAGAAAATAAATCAGAAAAAATAACGATTAATGAACGCTTGTGCGTGCTTTCTGCAATTTGATGTAATACCTCAATTAATTTAGTTGGATGGTTTAAATTAGCTTGTTGGGCTTGCATAACCTGCTCCAATTCAGCATAAATTAGTTTATGATGTTTGTTAGAAGACTTAATTCCTGTTTCCGCAATTATTTTATCGTTAAACAAACTAATACCGGCAGCATCTCTTTGCTTTTTTAATAACTCCATCAAGCTGGCAATGGCGTAAACACTATAGCCTAATTTATTGATTTTGTTCTTTTCAGTAATTTCAGGAAAGTACATAGAAGAGGAAATATCCAGTACAAATCGGCAACGTAAATTGGTCTCTTCTTCATACCTTTTTACAAATAATTTGTCGGTACGCGCATAAAGCTTCCAGTCAATATTTCTGGTTGATTCCCCTGGGTTGTATAGCCTGTGTTCCGAAAACTCAACTGAAAATCCATGAAAAGGTGAGCGGTGAAGCCCTGTAATAAAGCCTTCAACTACTTGTTTTGCGAGGAGTTCTAAATTGCCAAATTTAGGTAATTCCTGTATGTCTATTTTTCCGTACAATTCATTTTATTTGATTCGAAGATAGACAATATTATAAAAAAATGTTACATTTATAGGGCAAGTTTTAAAAGCCATGTCGGATAAAACCAAAAAAAAACTTTGTTTATCGTGTAAAACTGAAATCTCTGGTCGTGCTGATAAAAAGTATTGTTCTGACTATTGTAGAAATGCCTATCACAATGAATTAAATAAGGATTTCACCACTTATATCCGCAGGGTAAACAATGTTTTACGAAGAAATAGAAGAATTCTTGCCCGCTATAACCCCAAAGGAAAATCAAAGGTAAGAGAGTCTACTTTATTAGAAGAAGGCTATAATTTTGGATTTCATACGAATGTTTATAACACAAAAAAGGGAGGAAAGTATTACTTTTGTTACGACCAAGGATTTATTAAGCTTGATGATGGCTGGGTAGCACTTGTGGTTAGACAAGATTACGTAAAATGATTCGACAATTTTTCCAAGCAATTTTTATTCTTCCAGTTAAAATTTATCAGTTGATAATATCCCCTATTCTTCCGGGGTCATGTCGTTACCACCCCACTTGTTCTAATTATACGATTGATGCAATAAAAGAATGGGGTCCACTTAGGGGGACTTGGATGGGAATTCGTAGGATTAGTACTTGTCACCCTTGGGGTGGACAGGGACTAGATGAGGTACCAAAAAATCCTAAAAGAAAATAGCCCCGACAATTATTGCCAAGGCTATTTAAAAAATTATCCTAAACTAATTTAATCAATCAAAGCCAATTCCCCTGATCCATAAATCACAATGGCTTCCCCACGTTTTTCAAATTCTTTTGTGGCAGTACTCAGCCATTTTTCAAATTCAATTGGTGTCCCATGGGTACGATAAGTAGCGTCCGTATGCATCATATTTCCACCCTTATCTAAAGCTATGTATTGAGGCTGTGTGTTCTTCTTATACAACACCGATTGCATGTCTGACCATTTATCACCCCAAGTAACTAATTTTCTACCACTGTAAGGTGAAACTTCCGGTTTTGGCATGTCTATTCTTTCATCCACAGGTAAAGAAGCGATTACAAAATTATTTTTCATTAATTGGTGTACTTTTTCATCCGACCAAACATTGATTTCCATTTTACGACAGTTTACACAATTGTGACCTGTAAAATCAATCATTAAAGGTTTCCCTACTTCGTCGGCATATTTTTTTGCCTTGTCAAAATTATGGAAAACCATTAAATTATGTTCGAATTCCGCACCATCTGGCAAGCCATCTTCTGGCTCTGGTGCATGACCATGAATGCCATAAGGTATTTCACTATAAGATGTTGGAGGAGGAAAAGCTGAAATTAACTTTAAAGGCGCCCCAAATAATCCGGGAATCATATAAACGGTGAACATTAATGATAAAGTAGCTATCATAATTCTAAAAGTTCCCAATCCGCCATTAATCGGAGAATCGTGTTTTGTTTGGTACATCCCAAATAAATACATGGTCATGGCTGCAAAAATGGCAATCCAAATTGCAATAAACACTTCTCTTTCTAGTAAATGAGCTTGTACTGAAAGATCGGCATTTGATAAAAATTTAAAAGCAAAAGCCAATTCTAAAAACCCTAAAACAACTTTCACATTGTTTAACCATCCACCTGAAGAAGGCAGCGAGTTCAACCAACTAGGGAAGATTGCGAATAGCGCAAAGGGTAAGCCCAATGCAACACCAAATCCAGCCATTCCCCAAGTTAAATTCCAAGCACCTCCACCAGCAGCGTTAGCCAATAAAGAACCTAAAATTGGGCCAGTACATGAGAATGAAACCAAGGCCAATGTTAAGGCCATAAAAAATATACCTATCAAACCTCCAAGACTGGCTTTTTTGTCTGCCTGGTTGGTCCATTTACTTGGTAACACAATTTCAAAAGCCCCAAGGAAAGACAAGGCAAAAATAAATAACATTAAAAAGAAGAAGATGTTTAAAGGGCCATTCGTGGCAATGTTGTTTAAAATGTTTGGGTTTAGTGAATCCATTAAATGAAAGGGTACACTTAACAATACATAAATCAAAAGGATAAAAAATCCATACATCACTCCCCTAAAAAGTCCTTTTTTCTTGTCTTCACTTCCTTTGGTGAAAAAACTAACAGTCATAGGAATCATTGGGAATACGCAAGGCGTTAATAAAGCGACGAGTCCGCCTGCAAATGCCAACCAAAATATACCCCAATAGGATGTTTTTGCTGCATCTGTTATTTTTTGAATTCTTGCTTTGTTTACAGGAATTTCGGCAATGTGTGGATTGGCATTAAAAATCTCTCCTTCTGGTCCAATTGCTTGAAAAGTCAAACTTCCTTTTATGGATTGTGTGGTATCCCCTGCTTCAATTTCAAATGCTTTGCTAATAAATCCAGCCTTCCAAAGTGTGAATTTTTTACCATTAATGGTAGTATCCATGGTTTGGTTTGGAAAACTTAGCGCCCCATCTTTAGAAAAATTACCTTCAAAGCGCGCACTTGTATTGATAGTGTCAACAATAAAAAACCACCCTTTATTTGGGATGGGCGTAAAATGATATTCATAAGTGTTTTTACCTGTTTTTAACAAATAAGCTTCGATCCCAACAGGTGATTTAACGGTATTAAGCGAACTGTCTATGTCCGTTAAATTTTCTTCTACCAATAATACTTCTTCCCCTTTGTCATCAATCACTTCTTCGATTGCCGCTTGGGTTTTTTCTTTGCACCCCTTTACTTTTATATCAAAAAATTCATCTGTTGGTGGAAAACATGCTTCCAAACAGGCCATGTAACCATAATCGACATGTAAAGTAAAATCAGTTTTTGAATTTATTTTTATCTTTTGCTTGAAAACTGCCTTTTTTCCTGGGAAGATTCTTTCTGGAAATTGGCCGCCATGCTCTTCAACTCCGTATTCTTTAACACCACCAACCAATTCATAGTTCGCAGATTTTTTAAACTCAAAATAAGTTGGAAAACTAATTCCACCTTCAGGTTGAATTTGCGCATAAATATGCCACCCATCCCTTTGATCCACTGTAAAAACAATAGTTGCTTCGTCGCACGAATTGTATTCAATTTTATTCGACCAAGTAATAACTTCACTTACATCATTGGGCATTTCCTGACTAAAGCCATTAATGTTCCAAA
>CBDUKB010000260.1:0-4279 GCA_965367695.1 uncultured Putridiphycobacter sp. | reverse complement strand
AAAATATATATGGACTCAATTATATTGATACGATTCAGGTGAAAATGCCTTTTTACACCAATGTTGGTGTTGGTTTAAATAATTTTGAAATCAAGGTGGACATTCCAAATGTAATTACAGAACAGTATGATGAAGTAATGAACAACCAAGTGAATAAGCAAGTCATTTTTGACATTGATGGCATTTACCCAGTATGGCCTTATAATTATGCCGTTGTGCCCAACGATTCAATCGTCATCAAAGCCTCGACCATCAATCCTTTTGCAGGAATGAACAGTTATCGTTTTGAAATTGATACCACCGATTTATTCAATAGTCCTTTTTTAAAAAACTTTCAAACCAGTTCAACAGGTGGCGTAATAGAAGCTTTCCCGAACAATTGGAAAGCTTCAAATGGAACAGCTTCCCCTTTAACATTAACCGACAGCACAGTCTATTTTTGGAGAGTGAGCATTAATACTCCCGGTAACTACAATTGGCAAGAATTTTCTTTTCAATACATCAAAGGGAAGAGTGGTTGGGGACAGGATCATTTTTTTCAATTTAAAAACAACGCCTTTAATTCTTTAAATTACAATAGAGATAACAGAGACTTAACCTTTAATCCTACGACTAAAACCATTCATTGTCAAACCTATGGAAACGCTTCAAACTCAACAGGCTATATTTATACTTTATGGGAACTAGGTGGTTCATTGGCTGATTATGCTTTTTGTAACATCAATCCAAAAATAATGGTAGCTGTTATAAATCCTAACACGCTAGAACCATGGGGAACCCGAGACACCTTGAACGGCGTAATTATTAACCCTGATCATAATTTTGGTAATTCAAATGACTTTGCCAGCTTTAATGCATATTGCAGAGACCGTGTAGAATATTATTTCGCATTTGAACAACATGTCGGGAGCCAATTAACTGCTCTCCAGAATATGATTGAAAATGAAATTCCTGATGGCTACTATGTGTTAGTTTATACAGCAATGCAACTTTCTTATGCGAATTGGGATACCTACAACCCACAATTATATACCATGTTTCAAAATTTAGGGTCAGATAGTATTGCCGTTGGAAAATCAGACAAACCTTATATCGCATTCTTTAAAAAAGGAGATGTGAATAGTTTTAAAGAAGTTTACGGGGTGAATGTAAATGACTATATTGAATTTGATGACACCATTGTTGGACAAGACTTTAGTGGCTTAGAAAAATCGACTCGAATTGGACCTGCAAAAAAATGGGAAGCATTGTATTGGCAACAACACAGCATAGATAATGTGAACCAAGACCAAACCAGGTTGAAATTGTATGGGTTGACGGAGACAGGAAGTACAGCCATTATTTTAGACACCTTATTTACTGAAAATGATTCGATAATACCTTTGAGTAACATTAGTAATATCAATAACTTTCCATACTTACAACTTGAAATGAACACGGTTGATTCCACCAACAACACCCCTACCCAATTAGACAGCTGGCATGTTTTATATCAACCATTACCAGAAGCTGCTATCACTTCAACAAATGGCTATTACATTTCTACTGATACCTTAAATGAAGGAGAAAAAATTGCCATTAGTTTTGACATTAAAAACATTTCTGACCAACCCATGGATTCCTTACTGATTAATTATTGGGTTGAAAACAACAAACATCAAATAATTCCAATTGCCTATCCTAGACAAGATTCATTGCGGGTGAATCAAACCATTCGCGATACGATATTCATTCCTAGCTTAGGTTTGACTGAAGTAAATAGTTTATGGGTAGAAGTCAATCCATACAATGCGCAAAACAACACAGATCAACCAGAAATGTACCATTTTAACAACATTGGTCAATTACCGATATATGTGAATGCTGATAAAATCAACCCCATTTTGGAAGTGACTTTCGACAATCAATTTATTTTAAATGGAGATTTAGTAAGTCCGAATAGTCAAATCATTATTGCCTTAAAAGATGAAAACCCCTTGTTGTTGCTCGACACTGAAGCAGACACAGCCTTGTTTGGCATATTTTTAACCGACCCAAAAGGAAACCAAAAACGTGTAAACTTTAGGAACAGTGCTGGAGAGCAAAACTTAGATTGGGTTCCGGCAAACTCAACAAATAAAAAGTTTAAAATTATCTATAATGGCGATTTTGAAGATGATGGAACTTACCGATTACTGGTTCAAGGTGCCGATAAATCTGGAAATTTGTCGGGTGATTATAATTATGACATTGAATTTGAAGTTGACCATCATTCAAGCATCACCAATTTAATGAATTACCCTAACCCTTTCTCTACCAGAACACAATTTGTATTTACACTAACTGGGGCTTTTATTCCAGATGCCTTATCCATTCAAATTTTAAATGTAACAGGAACAGTAGTAAGGACAGTTACAATAGAAGAACTTGGTCCTATTCACATTGGTAGAAATATTACCACTTATGCTTGGGATGGTAAAGATGAATTTGGAGACCAATTGGCAAATGGGGTCTATTTGTATCGGGTAATTTCAAACATCAGTGGTGAATCAATAGACCACAGAGATAGTGGGGCTGATGAATACATCACCAAGGGGTTTGGAAAAATGTACTTGTTGCGATAAGGCCAACCTTCAATATTTACGCTAAAAACTAGTAAGGAAAGTATGCCTACTTCGTCAAATAATAAAAGACCTGTCATGTTAAAAAATATATTTTTCACCAGTATTTCATTTTTCGCATTTTTCACCATTACCATAGCTTGTGCAAGCAATACAAGCGAATACAAGGATTTTGAACCAAATGTCAATCAAGAAATTTTAGATACCAACACTTTGAAAAAAGCACATTTTGCTTCGGGTTGTTTTTGGTGTGTTGAAGCAATTTACGAAAGTGTAAAAGGGGTTAAAGAGGTGTATTCAGGTTATGCTGGAGGACATACAAAAAACCCAACTTACGAAGCTTCAAATACTGGTAAAACTGGTCATGCCGAAGCAGTAGAAGTTTGGTACGATCCGAAAGTAATTTCATACAAGCAATTGGTTGATGTCTATTATGGAAGCCAAAACATTGAACAAGTAAATGGACAAGGACCGGACAAAGGGAGTCAATACCGTAGTATAATTTTTTATCAAAATGAGGCTGAAAAAGCAATCATTGAAGCTAAAATAAAAGCTTTAGAAGCAACAGGATTAAAAGTAGCCAGTGAAGTCATGCCTTTTACTAAATTTTGGATGGGCGAAGATTATCATCAAAACTATGAAAGATTACACCCCAACCAAGGTTATATTCAAGGGGTATCTATTCCTCGACTGAAAGCTTTTCAAGCCAAATATCCAGAATTATTGAAAGAAAAAAAGCATTAAAACAAGTAATTCTGGAAAGCAAAATATTATCTTTATTGCTCATTATTTATTATGGATAAAAAAGCACATTGGGAAAATGTATATACCTTAAAAACACCTCAAGAGGTCAGCTGGACGGAAGCCATACCAGAAAAATCTTTGGCTTTAATTGCTGCATGCAAATTGGATAAGAAGGCTTCAATTATTGATATAGGTGGCGGCGATAGTTTATTGGTCGACCACTTATTAGCACTTGGATACAGTAACATTACAGTACTCGACATTTCAGCAATGGCAATTGAAAGAGCTAAGAAAAGATTGGGCAAAAAGTCAAATCTAGTCACTTGGGTTGTTTCGGACGTAACCGCTTTTAAGCCGACTGAAAAATATGATTGTTGGCACGACCGGGCTGCCTTTCACTTTTTAACAACCCAATCAGCAATCGACAACTATGTTGCAATAGTGAGTCAACATGTAAATCAACATTTAATACTAGGTACATTTTCAAAAGATGGACCCAAGAAGTGCAGTGGATTGGATATTCAACAATATGAGGAAGCCAGTATGACAGCTGTATTTGAAGAAGCTTTTAATGCGATTGGTTTCGAGCATCACATTCACCACACCCCATTTGATACAACCCAAGCATTTATATTTGGAAAATTTGAGTTAAAGTCTTGACAATCCTTTTTGCATCAATTCTCTTACGCGATCTTTTAATGCTGTTGGTTTAATGATGGTAGCATAATCGCTGAAAGTGACATACCAACGTGCAAAACCATGTTCAACAAACTTGGTTTTAAAGGTCATTTCAACAGCATCTACTTGCGCTTTTTCAGCAATAAAACCATATTGTTTTTTAGCACCTTTAATAAAATGTGCTACTGACTTATCAACCAATATTACCACTTCTGTTAGGTCTGCCTCTGCGGGTTCAATAAAACTTTTTAATTCAT
>CBDUKB010000259.1:0-4316 GCA_965367695.1 uncultured Putridiphycobacter sp. | reverse complement strand
CAAGCATAATATTGACGGTGCCAAAACACCCCATTTTGTGGCGATAAAATCCAATGGTTTTCCTCAGGGAACAACACTAATTTACTAGGGATATAATTTACTTGCAAAGCTTGAAAAGCTTCTAAACCTTGCCCAACTGGCACTCTATAATCTTTCTCACCTTGAAAAATTAACATGGGTGTATCCCATTTATGTACATTTCTATTTGGCGAATGTCTGAAATAACTTTCGGGTAAGTGATCAGTATAATATGGCCCCCCAATGTCGTGATTCGCAAAAAACAACTCTTCGGTAGTTCCATACCAACTTTCAAGATTAAAAAGACCACAATGTGCAATAAAACAGGCAAACCTTTTTTCATGGATGCCAGCCAAATAATAAACGGAATAACCTCCATAACTAGCACCAACGGCGCCAATTCTTTTTTCATCAATAAAGGGTTCTTTTTTTAATTCATCTACAGCCGAAAGGTAATCGTTCATTGCTTGTCCGCCCCAATCTTTTGAAATAGCATCATTCCACTCTTGTCCAAAACCAGGTAGTCCTCTTCTGTTTGGTGCGATAATAATGTAATCGTTGGCAGCCATCAATTGAAAATTCCAACGGTAAGAGAAAAATTGTGAAACGGCACTTTGAGGACCTCCTTGACAATATAATAAAGCTGGATATTTTTTTGTTTTGTCAAAATTAGGTGGATAAATTAACCATACCAATTGTTTTTTTCCGTCTGAAGTATTTACCCAACGTTTCTCAATTTTTCCAATGCTTAATTTGTCATAAATCTCTTTATTCACATCTGTTAATTGCGTTTCTTTACCCGTTGCAATATCAACTGCATAAATATCTGTTGGATGATTCATAGATTGCTTCCCGCCTATTAATTGTTTTCCTGCGAAAGCAATTGATGTATAATTATGGTCTCCCTTCGTAATTTGACGGTGGTTTTTAGTTTTTACATCAATTTCAAAAAACTGGACAGTTCCTTCAATTGGCGCTTTAAAATAAATCTTCTTATTTACATCATCCCAAACAAATGAAGAAACAGTCAAATCAATCGTTGTGGTTAAATTCACTTTTGATTTGGTTTCAAAATCGTAGACTATGATATCATTTTTATCTGATTCAAATCCATTTGTACTCATGCTCAACCATGCAATATACTTTCCATCTTTTGAATAAGCTGGATCGGTATCATACCCTAACATACCATCTGATATATTAGTTGTTTTACGTGCAGATATATCATAAATATAAATGTCAGAATTTGTACTGATTGCATAAGCTTTACCTGATAGTTTTTTACTTGAATAAGCCAATTGCTTGCCATCAGGAGAAAAACTTGCTTGTTCGAGACCGCTAAAAGGTTTGGTAGGGGTATCAAATTTTTCATAAGGCATGATATCTATTCCAGTTCCGGCTAAAAATCCATTGTCAATTACTGAAAAGAAAATATGGCTATACAATCCATCTTCGTAGCTAGACCAATGTCTGTACATCAAATCGTCATATACCCTTGCATTAGAAGCACCTAGATCTCTTGCTAATTCAGTGGAATGAAATTTATCTAATTTAACTTCTTGTGTAAACATCATTCGTTTACCATCAGGTGCATATTTAAATTCTTCAATTCTACTTCCTATATTTGATATTTTTCGGTGTTCAGTACCATCAATATTAATTTCAAATATATTTTTCTCCCCTCTTTCAACTTGAATAAAACTAATTTTCTGACCATCTGGTCTCCATTTGGCATTTGAGAATCCAGGATCAACTCCTTTTACTTGAATTATTTTTTTGGTTGTAAGATCGTATACAAATAATGCATTTGAACTTGAGTTTTTATGCAAATCATATGCGCGTTGGGTAAAAAGTACTTTTTTATAATCGGGAGCGACTTCAATCCCACCCACTCTTTTTAATTCCCATAGTAACTCTGGTGTCATTCTGTTTTGTGCCATTAATAAAGTGCTAATGAACAGAAGACATAATAAAAATATACTTTTCATTTTATTGTTTTATTGATTAATATTCTACTCGGAAGGTATGCAGTTATCATACCAATTACTGTTGTAATACCCAAAATTAAAAATATGTCGGACAATTTGATCACAACTGGAAAGTTTTCTACCATTCCTCCATCCATTTTTAGTAAACCGACCTTTATTTGTAATACTAAAACAATCACTCCAATTGTAAGTCCAAGCATAATGCCTATAAAATTGATTAACAAACCTTCATAAAAAAATATTTGTTTTAATTGTTTAGCAGATGCTCCAAATGCGTATAACGTTTTGATATTCTGTTTTTTTTCAAGAATCAACATGGTAATTGAAGCCACCATTGTAAATGTGCCCAAGAAAAAAATAAAACCTAATAATACAATCACCATCCATTTTTCACTTTTACTGGTTTTGTATATTAACTCGTTTTGTTCATAAGCAGTTTTGACTAAAAAGGTAGGTCCTAAGATTTTTTTAATGTCTTCCTTTTTTAACGCTAGGTCGACACCTTGCTTATATTTCAATTCCAATGCTGAAATTTCATCTCCGTAATCCAGTATTTTTTTTGCCAGGTCAAAAGGAATGATGACATACTTTTCATTGATGGTATTGTTAAATGAAAAAACGCCCGCAATAGGCACAGTTGCAGTTTCAAATGCGTCGGCACTATTTCTTTTAATTTTCTTATTTCTTTTAGGTGCGTATATGGTTAAGGATTCGAATTCACCTGGAATATCATAAATATAGCCTCCTAAGTTTTGAAAAATAATATAGCCTGCAAAACCATAGTTTAATGATTCTTTTTTTAAAGAAAGTCCATCAAATCCTTCATTGCTTTCCATTATTTTATCAGGCATATCTACCATTGTCAAATATGCTGGTTCCACGCCTTTAATCTTGCCAAAAGCAAATTGCTCATAATTTTTAAAAATCACTGTTTCTTCTATCACCTTTGAGTGAAGAGACAAATTTTCATCCTCAATGATACTTTTAGGAACTACTGAAGCAGGAAAGGTTTTACCTTCAGCCAGTTCAATTTTCAAATCGGGTTCAAAGGAATTAAATAAGGAAATAACGAGTCCTTCTACCCCATTAAAAGCAGAAATGACTATAATCATGGCTGCAGTTGCAATGGTAATTCCAAAAATTGAAATACCAGAAATAAGATTAATTACGTTTTGTGACTTTTTTGAAAAAAGATATCGAATTGCTATAAAAAAAGGCGTATTCACTATTTCTTTAATAGTTCATCAATTTCTCTCGCATAATCCAATGAGTTATCTATTTTATAGTCAAACTCTGGTATTCTTCTCATGGACTTTGCCATTCGATTTCCAACAATTTTTCGAATGTATCCTGCATTGTCTTTAATATGCTTAAATACTTCTTCTATGGGCTTAGCACCCCCAAAAATACTCACAAACACCTTCGCGTAAGTCATGTCAGGTGAAATATTTACTTGGGTAACCGTAACCATTGCGCCTAAGCAGAAATTACGACTTTCTTCTCTAAAAACAATATTAAGTTCTTTTTCAAGAACAGCGTTAATTTTTTGTTGGCGTAGTGTACTCATGGTACAAAAGTACAAAAATAAGATTGAAGGCTTTTCAAAGGTTAAAAATAATTATAGATTACTTACCTTTATCGCCGTGAAAGGATTGGTACGAATATTCAAATTATCATTTAGTCAAAAACGTTCGGCGTATTTAACAATTGTCAGCAACTTTTTTTATGTCATATTTAATTTAATATCCTTGATTCTTTTTATTCCCTTTTTGAACTTAATATTTAAGCCAGAAGGATTAAAGAAAATAATGGAAATGGATGCTCCATCTTGGGCTAACCGTGAAAATATCATGAGTTACTTTGGAGAAAAATACGATTTTGAAATGGGCCAATTTATTATTGAATATGGTAAAATTGGCGCACTGGCCTTTATTTGCATTTCAGTATTAGTTGCCTTTTTTCTTAAAAACCTTTTCCGATATGGTGCTGTATATCATCAATCATACATGCGAATGGCTGTGGTAAGAGAATTGCGACACAAGCTGTTTGAAAAATCAATCTCATTGCCAATTGCCTATCATACTGATGAACGAAAAGGGAACTTGCTTTCTAGAATGACATCAGATTTAAATGAAGTAGAAATTGCTGTGGTTTATTTATTGGAAATCATTTTCAGAGAGCCAATTGCCATTGTGATTAGCCTTGCATTTTTGTTTTACATTAGCGTACCTTTAACCTTATTTTCACTTATTTTACTACCCATTAGTGGTTTCTTAATTTCAAGAATTGGTAAAAGTTTAAAAAGGACCT
>CBDUKB010000258.1:0-4364 GCA_965367695.1 uncultured Putridiphycobacter sp. | reverse complement strand
GGTTTCACACCCCAATAAACACTAATTCCTATTCTTAAAACGCTTTGCTTTGGTGCCAAGCTTACAACTAATAGGCATGGTATACCGCACATTTACTGGAACGCCATCTTGTTCCCCTGGCTTCCATTTTGGCATGGCGTGCACCACTCGTAAACATTCCTTATCTAATAATTTTGAAACGCCTTTGACTATTTTCACCTCTTTAATGCTTCCATTTTTTTCTACGACAAATTCAATGTAAACAACTCCTTGTTCACCCCTTTCCCTAGACTTTTCTGGGTAATTAAATTCTTTTTGAATAAAGGCAATCATTTCCACTTCTCCACCAGGAAATTCAGGATTTACACTTACAAAATCATAAACAACATCTTTTACAATTTTTCCGTCTTTCCAAACTTCCGAGGACAGAGCATCCCCATTTTCAAAGGTGGTTACCCTCGTTAAATTTCCCAATTCATCATAGTACTTCCAATCTCCATCTTCCTCATCTGCAATAAAAATTCCTTGAGATTTTACGCTTCCATTTTTATAATAATAGATAAATTCTCCCTTTTTAACTTCTGTTTTCTTTGTGGCATATTGTCCACTCATTTGAATGTTGCCTTCTATATAATAGTCTCTTACTTGCCAGGTGTTTTCTGATACCTCATAGAGCTTTCTATAAAAAACAGCTTTTTTTTCTGTATTAATGACTTCCCAATCTTGGTTGTAATAAATAGTTATAGTGTCCTGGGCGTGCAGGTTAATCGATAAGATGGAAAAAAGAATCAGTGTAAGCGTTTTCATAAATAGTTATTAGTGTACAAAAGAATTGCATATCACAACTTCATTTATTTGGATATTAGCCAAATATAATAATTTAGCGGAATATCACCTGTATTATATAGGCGTATCATCAATGAAAACTTAATTTGTTAAAATGAAGGCAAATGCCAATTTGGATGTGAATATGTATTCATTAAATCAATTAAATACAACATCACCAATCAACCGTTAGCATGTTAAAAAAGATTTATCCACCCCCTTCTACTAGTATATTTATTAGCATTTGCAACAAAAATAACAATTTAAATTTATTTCACTTTTTTATTAAAAATAAGCTTCTCAATTATAATTTGTTAGCACTCCATTCTAATAGATAGATGAATTGTTAGGCAGTTATATTATAAATAATCCTATATTTATCTACCGAAACCAAGATTTAGGAGTAAAGAAACTATAGTTCTTATGTCAAGAATAGAAATTCCATGTGCTGTTATTGAAACCATTGATCACAGTATGTTGAGAATAACATATAAAAATGAGTATGATATCCATTTGGCAGATGTGACCGAACTGAATGACGTATTGACTGATTTAGTGGAGACTGGACCTATTTATTCGATTGTAAATGCCAATAGTAAGTTCTTCAACTTATCGAAAGATGCGCAAGAATATTTGGCCACTACTGCGCCAATAGTTTCAAGAATTAAAGGGTCGGCTGTACTCATCAATAACCTTCCAATTCGTCTTATTGTACGGTTTTTTATCTCCACTTATAATCCAAAATTCCCAACCAAAATTTTTAAACATGAAGAGGAGGCAAAAGAATGGATTGAATCTTTGAGAAAAGAAGAAACTTAATTGCAATTAGAATTTGACTCCTAACCTTGAAGGGTACAAATAATTGCATTTAAAAATAAATTTTAGGGCATCCGCTCTTCTTAAAAAATTGTAATTTCTATCTGGCATCCACTTAAAAATGAGTAAATTTAGCGGATAAATTTATTCAAAATGAATATCCCAAAAATTGATTTACCACGAATAGTCGTAATCGGCTGTGGATTCGCAGGGTTAAAGTTTTCGAACAAAATTGACACCCGCAAGTATCAAGTGGTTTTGCTCGATAAAAACAATTACCATACCTTTCAACCTTTATTATATCAAGTGGCAAGTAGTGGACTTGAACCTGATTCCATTGTTTATCCAGTCAGAAAAATTTTTAAGGGGAAAAAAAACTTTTACTTCAGAATTGCAGACACAGAATCTATTGACAATGAGCATAAAATTATTCACACCTCAATTGGAACAATTGAATACGACATACTAATCATTGCTACAGGGGCCACCTCCAATTACTTTGGGATGGAGAATATAAAAAAGTATGCCATGCCATTAAAAAGTCTTGTAGAGGCTTTAAACCTAAGAAGCTTAATCATCCAAAATTTTGAAGAAGCACTCAATACAAATGACCTTCTGGAAAGAGAAAAATTAATGAATTTTGTAGTCGTAGGGGCAGGACCAACAGGCATTGAATTAGCAGGTGCATTGGCAGAATTGAAAAGAAATGTTTTACCCGCCGATTATCCTGATTTAGATATCAGAAGAATGCAAATTCATATTATTGAAGGCAATGAGCGGGTACTTGCTAGTATGAGTGAAAAAGCTTCAAAAAAAGCGGAGAAATACTTGAAGAAAATGGGGGTGCAATTGTGGTTAAACACATTTGTTAAATCTTATGATGGCGGTACCGCATTGACCAATCATGATACATTTTTAACGACCACTTTGATATGGGCAGCTGGAATTGAAGGTTATTCACCAAAAGGAATCAATTTTAACCTAAGCAAAGGAAAAAGAATCATTGTAAACGAATTTAACCAAGTGGACAGTGATGGGCATATATTTGCCATTGGCGATATTGCACAAATTGAAACAAAAGCAACACCCACCGGACATGCCATGTTAGCTTCAGTAGCAGAACAACAAGGCAGACATTTGGCTAAAAATTTAAACCGAAAGGCTAGCGGGAAAAAGTTCACGCCCTTTGTATATAAAGACAAAGGAAGCATGGCTACAATTGGGAGAAACAAGGCAGTTGTCGACTTACCTTTTATGACATTTGGCGGCATATTTGGCTGGTTTACATGGATGTTTGTTCACCTCATGCTATTGGTTGATTTCCGTTCTCGATTGGTCGTTTTTATCAACTGGGTATGGAGTTATATACGTTATGACAAAGGAACTAGGGTAATCATCCGAAAGTATCACAAACCAAAGCCTGACAAAAGTCAATAATACACTTCCGCATTATTTGCTTAAAAATTGTACTTTTGTCGGATTAATTAGATTGAAAATAAGATGAGTGTACAAAAAGATTTAGAAGAAAGAAGTGCAAATAAATGTGAATTGTGCGGCAGTGATAATAATTTAACCCCTTTGTTAGTGAGTGGTGCTGAAGGTGTAAACGAAACCGACTCATCAATATACGTTTGTAAAACTTGTGCTGATCAAATTAATGACCCTGAAACACTTGACCCAAACCATTGGCGTTGTTTAAACGATAGCATGTGGAGCGAAGTAGATGCTGTAAAAGTAATGGCATGGCGACTTTTGACCAAATTAAAAAGTGAAGGTTGGCCTCAGGATTTATTGGACATGATGTATTTAGAAGATGATACATTGACTTGGGCGAAAGCTGATGGAGATGGAGATGCTGTAGAAGACAAAGTAATTCATAAAGACAGTAATGGCGTAACCTTGGAGAATGGAGATTCTGTTGTTTTAATTAAAGACTTAAATGTAAAAGGTGGTGGATTCACTGCCAAAAGAGGAACTGCTGTGAGAAGAATTTCTTTAGTTTGGGATAATCCCGAGCATATTGAAGGTCGTGTAGACGGGCAACAAATTGTTATTTTAACGCAATACGTAAAAAAAATCTAAGTTATTTTATACTTTTATTAAAGAAGGTTTAAGCCTGTTGTACCAACAGTTTTTTTAATTGCGCATCCCTTTTATTCTTATTTTCTTGTAACTTAGGTCTGTCTTTAAACATTAATAATATGAGTCCAGTACTTAAGAACATCATAGCCATTATATTAGGAATAATCATAGGTGGCGCGGTCAACATGGCTTTAATTATGATTAGCCCTTCTATTATACCCATTCCTGAAGGTGTTGATAATACCACTACTGAAGGATTAAAAGCTGGCATACATTTGTTTCAACCCAAGCATTTTATTATGCCATTCTTGGCTCATGCCCTTGGTACTTTTATTGGTGCTTTATTTGCTGCTCGAATCGCAGGCACCCATAAAATGAGTTATGCCCTGGTCATTGGATTTTTCTTTTTAATTGGAGGGATAATGATGGTTTCTATGTTACCAGCTCCCATGTGGTTTAACATTACTGATTTAGTATTGGCATATATTCCAATGGCTTGGTTAGGTGGTAAATTAGGCAGTAAAAAAACGACTTAATTTAACACCACTTTTTCAATTTCTTGGGCTGCTAATTTTCCACTAATGATGGCAGGCGGCATACCTGGGCCGGGCACTGTTAATTGGCCTGCATACACCATGTTTTGAAGCTTTTTATTATTCAAT
>CBDUKB010000257.1:0-4406 GCA_965367695.1 uncultured Putridiphycobacter sp. | reverse complement strand
AAGAACAATTACTTAATAATTGTAGAATAAGAAAAAACGTATGTTGTTTAAAAATACATTCATATTACTAGGTTTTATTGCTTTTTTAAGTTGTAGTCCTAAAATTATTACCTACACCTACGTTTCAGGTAGTATGGGTGGAAGTAATAGCACTTATGTAAAACAAGACTCCATTTATTATACAAAAATGGACCGTCATGGAGCGGTTTCAAAAGGCAATGAATTAAGTAAAGCAGATTGGAAGTCCATTTCTAAAATTAGTAAAACAATAGACTTAAATGGCATAGATACCATTCAATCACCAACTAATAGAAGACAAGTTGATGCGGCACCTTATGCGTATTTAGTTATAGAAACCAAATATAGTATCTATCAAAGTGCAAGTTTTGATGGTGGTAAACCTCCTATAAAATTAGAAAGTGTGGTTAACACAATTATTAAATTAGCGAATTCAAGTAAAACAGATTAATATTTTTGCATGTCAGCACACCGTAAATTAAAATTACAAGAACTCGGAAGGTTGTCGATTACCGATTTTAAAGAAGAGGAGAAAACACCTTTGATTGTTGTGCTCGACAATATCCGAAGTTTGAACAATATTGGTTCCGTTTTTAGATCTGGAGATGCATTTAGAATTGAAAAAATATATTTGTGTGGCATCACGGCAACGCCTCCTCACCGCGACATACATAAAACGGCCATTGGTGCTACCGAGTCGGTGGCATGGGAACATGTAACAGATACCAATGTTTTATTGGAAAAGTTGAAAGCGGAAAACATCCATTGTATATCAATAGAACAAACGGAAAACTCAGTGATGTTAGATGAATTTCAACCCATCAAAGGACAACGTTATGCCGTAATTATGGGTAATGAAGTTGATGGTGTGCAGCAATCGGTAATTGACCAGAGTGACAGCATTATTGAAATTCCGCAAATTGGCACCAAGCATTCCTTAAATATCTCAGTATGCACAGGTGTTGTGTTATGGGACTTATTTAGTAAAATCAAAAAATTATAAGGGCCATGAAAGTGGCTTATTCACCAGTTTATTCCTACAACCGCTTGCCAGCAGGGCACCGTTTTCCCATGGAGAAATACGACCTTCTGCCTCAGCAATTGCTGTTGGAAGGTACCTTGACGGAGGGAGATTTTTTTGCACCAGGTTTTTTAAGTGAAGCCGAAATATTAAGAACGCACAGCAGGGAATACTGGCAAAAATTAAAGGAAGGTACTTTGACTAAAAAAGAAATTCGGGCCATGGGATTTCCTTATCATCCGGCTTTAATTAACAGGGGGAGATATATTTCAAAAGGAACCTTGGAATGTGCCTTGTACGCCCTTGAAAATGGTTGTGCATTAAACATAGCTGGTGGTACACATCACGCCTATGCGGAAAGGGGAGAAGGGTTCTGCATTTTTAATGACTTTGCCATCACTGCCAATGAATTACTGTATCATGAAAAAGTAAAGCAAATATTAATCATTGACTTGGATGTGCATCAGGGCAATGGAACAGCTAAAATTTTTGAAAACCGGCCAGAAGTGTATACTTTTTCCATACATGGGGCGCATAATTATCCACTCAAAAAAGAAGTTTCCGACTTGGACGTTGGTGTGCCCGATAAAATAGCAGATACCGAATATTTAGCCACTTTAGCAGAGGAGCTCATTCCGCTCCTTGAAAAAGTAAAACCCGACATTGTACTTTACCTCAGTGGGGTGGATATTTTGTCTACCGATAAACTCGGTCGATTGGGGATGAGTATTGCAGGGTGTAAAAAAAGAGATGAAATGGTTTTTGAAGCTTGTCACGAAAGGAAAATCCCTATTGCGGTGAGCATGGGTGGTGGCTATTCTGTACATATCAAAGACATTGTAGAAGCACATGCCAATACATTTAGGGTAGCCAAGTGGTATTTTGGATGAGCAATAAGTATTAAGTTGTTTGTCTAAAGTCTAGCTTCTAGCTTCTTTTTTTGGAATTTGAGGTTTGGCTTTTAGCGATTAGCTTTTGAAATTTGAAATTTGGAATTTCATTGCCTTCAGTCTAGCATCTAGTGTCTAGTATCTAGCTTCTATTTTTTGGAATTTGAGATTTCTTTGCCTTCAGTCTAGCTTCTAGTGTCTAGCTTCCTTCGCAATGGCGTTGAGGTCTTGTTTGATCATACAATTAAAATGCCCTTTGGGACAAGCTTGATAGCCAATTTTTGAGCAAGGACGACATTTTAAGTCCAGTACTTCGTGAATGGAATAATTCGATTTTTTTTCTGGCAAATAAGGATACATGCCCAATTCGGGAACGGTGTTTCCCCAAATAGAAATAATCGGTTTTTGAAAGGCAGCTGCAATGTGCATTAAACCGGTGTCGTGCGAAATTACTTTTTTGGCTTGTTGCAAAATACTTGCCGACTGGTTCAAGTTGATTTGACCGGTAAGGTCAATGACGTTTTTACAATAATTTTTTATTTTGTTCCCTGCCTTCATGTCACCAGCTCCACCTAGTAATACAACCGTCTCGTCAATTTTTGACACCATTTCAATGATGGACTCCACTGGCATTCTTTTGGTGCAAAATTGCGCACCAATGGCAAAGGCTACATAGTTTTCGGGCAGGTCAAAATCCTCAGGATTCACCTGGTCTTTTTGGGCAATAAAAAAATCCAATCCCTTTCCGTCATTTTGGACCCCAATTTTTTTTACGGCCTTAAAATAACGATCAACAATGTGAATGTCGGGCATGATATTCACCTTTAATTTAGTCAATATAAATTTTTGAAAATTTAATTTTGGGAAGGTGGCAGATTTTCTTTGAAGGGCGAGTTTAAGCCTTTTGGTCCTTAAATTATGGTGCAAATCCACAATGAAATCATATTGTTCGGCTTTTAACGCAGGCAACAAGGTATCAATTTCTTTTTCCATTCCAATCACCTTATCAATGTAAGGGTTGTTTTCTAAAATAGAAGTGTAAACAATCTTTGTCAAGTAATGAATGGTTGCTTCAGGGTAGGTTGCTTTGATGCATCTAACCACTGGTGTGGTGAGCACAATATCTCCAATAGAACTAAAACGAACAACGAGGATTTTTTTCACTGCTTAAAGATAGGAAATTCGATTGTCAAAATAAAATTAGTATTCATTTAGTCAATCCAAAGTAAGTAGGGCATTCTTGCTTGCACGCCTTTCGCTTGTTCTAACTGACTTAAAAAGTGATAAATTTCTTGCATTTTTGATTGCAAATCAGAAGCTGGCATTCGCACTTCATCACTGTTCATGTTTTGAATCAACTGCATAAATTTCTCTGTCTTATTGGTCGTTTCTATTCTTGTGGCAATGTCATCAATACTGTCCATTCCAATCAATGAAGCAGCATATTTAACCGCATCATTTAATCCACCAAATTCATCAATTAAACCAATGTTAATGGCATCCGATCCAGCCCAAACTCTACCTTGTCCAATACTGTCAACCTGAGCAGGGGTCATGCCTCTTCCTTGTCCAACCTTGGTAATAAAGTCTAGGTAAATATCATCCACGCCATGTTGTATAATTTTTAATTCTTCTTCAGTGAGTCTTTTATTTAAAGATAAAACACTATGCGCGTTAGTTTGCACATGATCGAAGGTAACGCCTAATTTATCTTTCATTAAATCGCCAGTAAATGGAATCACGCCAAATACACCAATCGACCCTGTGATGGTGTTTTCTTCAGCAAAAATTCTATTGGCGCCACAAGCAACATAATAACCACCTGATGCAGCCACATTACCCATAGAAACAACTACTGGTTTTACTGCTTTGGTCAATTCAACTTCACGCCATATTAAATCACTTGCTAAGGCAGATCCTCCACCTGAATTCACCCTTAATACAACTGCTTTAACCGTACTGTCTAATCTTATTTTTCTAATTAATTCAGCAGATGAGTTTCCTCCAATTTGGCCGGTTGCACCAACCCCATCAACAATTTCTCCTTCTAATGAAACGACTGCAATATTGGCTTTTGAATCATTGGCTCTTTTCTTTTTTACATAATCGCTAAAAGGAAATAAGTTGAGTTCTTCCGTTTGCGCGATACTTAATTTTTCACGCATGATATTGGCAACTTCATCATAATATTTTACCCCATCAATAAATTTAAAATCCATGGCGTCTTGCGGAGTTCTGGTCAAAACTGAATCAACAATTCGGTTAATTTCTGCTTGAGGAATATTTCTACTTGTCTCAATCGATTTTGTGATTTCGCTCCACAAAGCATTCAAATACTTTTGCGTTTGTAAGCGGTTTGCTTCACTCATTTCAGTATACATCAATGGTTCAACAGCACTTTTAAACTTATTATTACTTCCTCTGATAATTTGCATTTCAACACCTAATAAATCTAGCGTTCCTTTAATGAATGGAAT
>CBDUKB010000256.1:0-4407 GCA_965367695.1 uncultured Putridiphycobacter sp. | reverse complement strand
GTAAACTACCGTGATCATCCAACTAATGAAATTTATAAAGTAATGAATTTCAACAGCAAGGAAGAAGCAGATTTGTTTGAAAAAAAAATGATTACTGCCAATTTGTTTTATGAAAAAGATGTAGAAGATCATCAAGGAGAAAAGCTGTATTTATTTGCCATAAAAAACAGGGAATTTGACCAAGTTCAAAGAATTAATTTTGAAGTAAACGCTCAATTTAGGAAGCCATTTATTCCAAATAAAACAGGTAGGTATGTATTGGTTGGCTTTTTTTTATTGGTGATGGCTTTTGCTTTGATTGGTTATTGTAAAAGCAATTATTGATTGAACGGATAGTATTACCTAGTTTAAGAAAGGGATTTTGATTTTAATTCTACTAAATTTACATACATGAAGTATTTTACAAACACTTTCTTATTTTTTTTATTTGTCGCTTTTTCATTCAGTGCACTTTCACAAAAAGGAAAGACTTATATCGGCATTCAGTACAAACCCATTATTCCTAATAAATTTATTGGGGAATATATTCAAGCATATGAAAGAACTGAAACACCTGCTTTTAGAGGAGATATTACCCAAAAGTTAGGGTACGTTACTGGCGTTACAATTAGACATGGCATCTCTAGAACGATCAGTATTGAAACGGGTATAAATTATGTGAACCGTCGTTTTAATATTTCTTATGATGCCTTGGACTCAAATTACCAAGGTAACGCAAACGTAAAGCTTATTAACTATAATATTCCAATCAATGCTTTAGTTTATATTCAACTTGCCGACCAATGGTACATGAATGCTTCTGGTGGGGCAAACATTAGTTTCTTCCCTTCAGTCGTAGGATCATTTGTAAACTTAAATAGTACAAAAAATTATTTTAAGCAAGAAATTTTCCCGAGTCAATGGATACAGTTTGGTGTCAATGCAAATTACGGATTTGAATACCGAACGAAAGATGCAGGTGTGTTTTACATGGGTGCTTCTTATTATTTACCATTTAAACCAATTGTGTATTCAAAAATGGTATGGGTAAACCAAACAATTGAAAGAACTGTACTCGCACCAATTAATGGCAGCTACTTCACACTCGACCTGAAGTATTTTATTCCCAATTTATAGATTTAACATTTTTTTTGAAGGTACTGACCTAGGATTATCAAATAAATTTTAACTTTGTTTTTCAAAGTGCTTTTATGAAAAATGAAAATCGAACCCCAATTGAAGATTTAAAGGACATCAGGATAATGATGGAGTCGACCACAAAATTTTTATCATTAAGTGGCATGTCGGGAATAATAGCTGGCATTATTGCCTTGATTGGCGCATTTTTGGCAAATAACCTCATTCAAAACTTTTTTAATTTAGGTCTGTATCACAGTTTGAGCGGCAAATTAAACGAAGCTTACCATACCTTGGCCATCAATTTACTATTGACAGCAATCGGCACTTTGATCTTGGCTTTAGGGTTTGGATTGCTGTTCACCTTTTTAAAGGCAAAAAAATTAAATCAAAAACTAAATAAACCAGTGACCATCAAATTGCTTAAAAGTTTATTTACACCACTTATATTTGGTGGGTTATTTATTTTATTAATGTACCGTCAAGGTGCCTATACTTTAATTGCGCCAGCCACTTTAATATTTTATGGATTGGCCTTATTGAATGCCGCCAAATTTTTAAATATTGAAATAAAATACATGGCCATATCTGAATTAATTTTAGGATTGTTTGCCGCTTATTTTGTCAATAACAGTTTAATATTTTGGGCTATTGGATTTGGTGTTTTACATATTTTTTACGGTTTCATTATGTACTTTAAATACGATAGATCATAGTGAGCAATATAGATCAATTAAATAAAGCTTTTGAAAGCAGGGTCCGACTTGGAATCATGTCGGTGCTTTTAGTGAACAATTGGGTTGACTATAAAGAATTAAAGCAAAGTCTTGACTTAACAGATGGTAATTTAGCATCCCATATAACAGGTTTAGAAAAACTAGCTTATATCACTGTTAGAAAACGATTTATTGGTAAAAAAACAAATACCAGTTATCAAATAACTCCCCTGGGAAAAATTGAATTTAATAAACACATTAATGCATTGGAAAAACTAATTAATAACTTATAATTTTTTTTACACTATCACTTTGAAATTCAAAGTACTTTTAAACTTTAAATTAATCATTATGAAAAAGAAAATCTATCTCCTGTTAATGCTCCTTGTTACCTGTCTTATTTATGAGCAATCATTCGGACTCAACACCCTACTTATCGCCTTACTTTGGATTGGATTTAACTATTACCAGCAACCTGCTCCACCGAGCAAGGCATGGATAATTGCAGCCACCTTATGGATATTGGCAGGTCTGGGTAATAGTTTATGGTATTTGGATATTGGGATTCCCTTATACATGATTGCAGGATTAAACTATTTTGCTATCAACTATCACCCTAAAATAAGCTTTCCCATTTCGATTTTGCAAAGTATCATTTCTTGGGCGACGGGTACATTTCGATTTTTTCGTTTTAAAATTGGTGATTTTAATCAATCGAGTGATCTGACACAAAAAATCATTAAAAAAGGATTGCTCTTCATCATTCCCATCTTTATTTCATTTATATTCTTAAAGCTTTACCAAGCTGCCAACCCAAGGTTTGCTGAATTAACAGCATTCATAAACCTCGATTTTATTGAATGGCCTTTCTTTTTACTTTATTTCTTTCTAATCGTTTTCTTTTATGGCTGCTATTATTTTAAACCAAGTAAAAAGATTTTAGATTTAGATTTAAACACAATTTCACATTTAAAGCAAGCAGTTAAAAGTAGCGATAAGCCCGAAGACAAATCATTTGAGTGGCAAATTGGAATCATACTTGTTTCAATGCTCAGCATACTTTTGGTGGCATTCATCCTGATAGATATTGATGCAATCATTCAACAAAGCAATGGAGAACTTTCCCATTCACAAGCAGTTCATCAAGGCATTAACATACTGATTGTGTCCATTATTTTAGTCATCATCATTGTAGTGGTACTTTATAGAGGAAGTAACAATTTTGAAAGTTCTAAAAGACTAAATATCTTAAGTTATGGTTGGTTAAGTTTAAATGCGGTTCTGATTATTTTGATTGCAATAAAAAACTTCAATTACATTCATGACTGGGGTCTTACCCACAAAAGAATTGGCGTTTATGTTTACTTATTAATGTGCATCATTGGACTTGCATTTACTTGGCATAAAATTTACGCTAAAACAAGTATCAGTTTTTTGATTTCAAAAACAACGACTACCTTTTTGGGGGTACTCATTTTTTACGGGTTATTCAATTGGAATGGGATTATTACAAAATACAATTTAAACAGTGATCATTTAGCTCCCCAAAAAGTGGATTTATATTACCTGGCTTTACTCGGTCCTGAAAGTCTCGACCACATCAAAAAATACATCAAAGAAAATAAATTGACCAATCGCATGGAAAGTGATGTCATTTACATAAGGTTAAATCGCATACGAGAAAAATACTCCAAAGGATGGAAGTCCATTCCATCTTATAAGCTTGGAGGGTATTTAGCTTATAAAAGGCTGAATCTCGAACCCAAGGATCAAGCAGGTAGGTAAATTAAAACAAGAGAATATGAGATGGAAACTAGTCATTTGGCTCACGGTACAAGCCACCAATCTTTCGAACTTTTTATTAAAAAACCGGGGTTGGAAATACACTTTTAAGGATTACAAAAAAATGCCAAAAAACACCCTTGGCTTTCAGTATTATGCTTATTTACAAAAAAATAAGCTGAGTTATAAACCCAATTTAATCAAACACGATATCAAGCATATTTTATTAGGGTATGAAATGAAAATGCCAGGAGAAATGGACATAGTCGCTTTTTTAATTGGTAACAAAAGCTACAATAAGGTAGGTGTAATATACCTATTCACTTGTTTGTTAATTGTACCCGAATACCTACCACATTTAAAAAAGCATTATTTAAGAGGCAAAAGGGCCACCTGCTTAAGAGCAATTAATTTGGAAAATATCGTTGATAAAGATTTAATTGAAATTCAAAAAGAACTAAACCTATAAACATGCCTTTTACTTTTAGTCACCCCGCCATTCTTTTGCCTTTCTGTAAGAAAAAATATCGGAACTTGTCCAGTACTGGCTTAATCATAGGAAGTATCGCACCCGATCTTGAGTATTTTATCAACATGAAAATGGAACGGATTCATGGACACGAGCTTGCATCAATTCTTTGGTATCAACTCCCCATTTGTTTAATTTGTGCATTGCTTTATCAAGGAATCGTGAAAAAACCCTTGCTTCATCATTCCCCCTCTTTTATTCAAAGTCGCGTGGGTCATTACGCTAATAAAAATTGGATGTATTGGTTCACCAAACACTGGCCAC
>CBDUKB010000255.1:0-4416 GCA_965367695.1 uncultured Putridiphycobacter sp. | reverse complement strand
AATGCTGATTTAACTTTGTCAACGAAGTCTAATTTTTCCCAAGTAAAAGTTTCAACCTCAATAGTTTCTTCTCTACCTGCGTTTTTAAATGTAATTGTTTTTACTTCTGGCGTTCTTCCCATGTGCCCATAAGCAGCAGTATCAGAATAAATTGGGTTTCTTAATTTCAGCCTTGTTTCAATCGCATAAGGTCTCATATCAAATACTTTACTTACAATTTTAGCAATTTCACCATCAGTCATATCAACCTGAGCTGTACCATAAGTATCTACAAAAATTCCCATTGGTTCTACAACCCCAATTGCATATGAAACCTGTACTAAAATTTCAGTAGCAACACCTGCTGCTACAAGGTTTTTTGCAATATGACGCGTAGCATATGCTCCTGAACGATCTACTTTAGAAGGATCTTTCCCAGAAAAAGCACCACCACCGTGTGCGCCTTTTCCACCATAAGTATCTACAATAATTTTTCTACCTGTTAAACCAGTGTCACCGTGTGGGCCACCTATTACAAATTTTCCAGTAGGATTAATGTGGTAAGTAATATCATTGGTAAACAAAGCCTGTAACTTTGCAGGTAATTTTGCTTTAACTCTTGGTATTAAAATTCCAACGATATCAGACTTAATTTTATTCAACATTTCATCTTCATTTTCAGAAAAATCATCATGTTGTGTAGAAACTACTATGGAATCAATTCGCTGTGGTACATTGTCATCAGAATATTCAATGGTAACTTGTGCTTTGGCATCTGGACGTAAGTAAGTAATGTCCTTCATTTCTCTGCGTAATTCAGCTAATTCTTGCAATAATTTATGTGATAAATCTAATGCCAAAGGCATGTAGTTTTCAGTTTCTGTAGTTGCATAACCAAACATCATACCTTGGTCTCCAGCACCTTGATCCATTGGGTTTCCTCTATCAACCCCTCTGTTAATATCATCAGACTGTTCATGAATTGCAGAAATTACTGCGCATGATTTAGCGTCAAATTGATATTCCGATTTCGTGTAACCAATTTTAGTAATGGTATCACGTGCAATTTGTTGCACATCTAAATATGCATTTGATTTTACCTCTCCGGCCAAAGTAACCAAACCGGTTGTAACTAAGGTTTCACAAGCTACTTTTGAACTTGGATCAAATGCCATGAAATGATCAATCAAGGCATCAGAAATTTGATCTGCAACTTTATCTGGGTGTCCTTCTGAAACTGATTCAGAAGTGAATAAATAAGCCATGTTCTTTGGTTTAAAATTTAAGTGGACAAATTTAACCAAATTATTTTAGGAACTTGTTTGAAAAATTAAAAACAAGCTATTTTCACAAAAATTAATTGAGTTGAATGTTATCAATTAAACGGACTTTACCGCAATAAGCCACAATACATGCACTGATATTTGCTTGCACTTTATCGACTGATTCTAGGCTGTCATTGTCGACTATTTCAAGATATTCCAATGTTAATTTGCCTGTTTCAAACAAGGCCAACATATTTTCTTTTACCTCATCCAGTGGTTTTCCTTCTATCACTAATAATTTACCGAGTTTTAAAACCCAGTTTAAAATCCTTGCATCTTCTTTTTCTTGCTCACTCAATAAGGCATTTCTTGAACTCATAGCCAAGCCAGAAGTCTCGCGTAAGATAGGACATGTAACAATTTCTGTTCCTAGACCCCTTAATTTTATCATGTACTTAATGATGGCAACTTGTTGAAAATCTTTGATGCCAAAAAAAGATTTATCAGGAGAAATAATTCTGAAAAAAGTCTCTACAATATTACAAACACCATCAAAATGTCCTTGACGAAATTTTCCCTCCATCACTTTGTCTAATCCATTCAAATCAATTGAATAGGTGTTGCCTGCTGGGTACATTTCTTCAACTGTTGGTAAAAAAAGCAAATCACAGGAAGTGTTTGTTAATACAGCTATATCCGAATCAATAGTTCTTGGATATCTTTCTAAGTCTTTTTTATCATTAAATTGCGTTGGGTTTACAAAAATACTGGTGATGATAAAATCACAAGAGTCGCTGGCAGCTTCAATTAAAGAAACATGACCCAAATGCAAGGCGCCCATTGTTGGAACAAATCCTATTTTATTGCTTGGATTTTCTGAGCGGTAAGTATTAATTAAGGTTTTTAATTCCTTTACCTCGGTTACAATTTTCACAATAATGAACAGTTTAAACTCACAAATCTATAGGTTACAATTGAAATACCGCATTTTTTTCGTACTTTTGTAAGATAGAAATCAGAAAAACATTTTATGGATAAGAAAAAAGTACTTTTTATTTCACAAGAAATTTCACCTTTTTTACCATCCTCTACCATTTCAAGTATAGCAAGAAAATTACCACAGGGAATACAGGAGAGCGGGAAAGAAATCCGAGCATTTATGCCGAGATTTGGTTGTATAAACGAAAGAAGGCATCAATTACATGAAGTAATTAGATTGTCGGGAATGAATTTAATTATCGACGATATTGATCATCCACTTATTATTAAAGTAGCATCTGTTCCTCAAGCGAAAATTCAAGTTTATTTTATTGATAACGACGACTTTTTTAAAAGAAAGGCTACCGTTAGAAATAGTGATGGAGAAGAATTTGAAGACAATGATGAACGATCTATGTTCTTTAGTCGTGGCGTTTTAGAAACAGTTAAAAAATTAGGCTGGAAACCTGACATTATTCACTGTCATGGTTGGATGTCGGCTTTTGCTGTCCTTTATATTAAAAAATTATATGCTGATGACCCTCATTTTTCAGATGTAAAAGTGGTTTATTCTGTGTACGATAAGGATTTTAACAAAAATTTGAATTCTAAACTAACTGAAAAACTTAATTTTGACGGATTCAAGGCTGAAGACTACGAAGGATTAGGAAATGGTAGTTTTATAGAATTGAATAAATTGGCAATGCAATTAGCTGATGGAATTATTCAAGGAAGTGAAAACATAGATGCAGAATTAGCTAAATTTATGGATTCAACTGAAATTCCTACTTTGGAATACTATCCAGAAGAAAATAGCGTTAAACCAATTGATGAGTTTTACGACCTATTAGTGGGCGAATTAGTTGAATAAAAATGATAAAAAAATATAAAATCTTGAACCAGCGGAAAGTTATTAAACTTTCCGCTGGTTTTTTAATTGGCTTTTTAGCTTTAACAAGTTGTAAAAAAGACATCAGTTCTATTGGAACAGATATCAATCCAAATGGTTTGAACCTGGTAAAGCAAGATACTTTTACCGTTTTTACTGAATCCGTTGTAGTGGATAGTCTACCCACTGATGAAACTAGTGTAAATTTATTAGGGGGTTACCACGACCCTGAATTTGGTTTTGTTGATTGTGGTATAGTGAGCCAAATTAGATTATCATCTGAAGGTCCCAATTTTGGAAACGTTGCTGATATCACGGTCGATTCTGTTGTATTATCTTTTGTTTATACAGGGCTTTTGAATTATGGGTCGGTAACAGAACTAAACTTTGAAGTATTGGAAGTTGCTGATGTATTAACAAGAGTTGATCAAGATTATTATGCAAATACCCCTGTAAATACGGTGAATTCAAATTTAATCAAGACCGGTGAAGAAATTCAAAAACCAAATTTATACAGTAATGTTATTGTTGGAGATGATACTTTAAAACCAATGCTAAGATTGCCATTAAAAACTTCTTTTGGTGAATATTTGATTAATAATGCGGCAGAAATGGCCTCAAACGATAATTTCACTTCCTTTTTTAAAGGGCTTTATGTGAAAGTGAACAATGTCTCTAACTTAGGCATTAACAAAGGAACAATTCTTTATTTATCCTTAGAAGATGCCTTGTCAAATATGGTGCTTTATTATACTATTGGGGGTGAAAACAAAAAGTTTACATTTAACATTAATTCTAATTGTGCCCGGTTTAATAAAATGGATTTTGACAATGCTAATACTGATTTAGCTCAAGCCTTAAATAATACTGAAGCAGCCCAAGAAAAACTTTTTTTACAAGGCTCTCATATCCGTCCAGAATTTCACTTTCCATACATTACTGAATTTGCTAAAGGGAGAAACATTGTCATTAATAAAGCAGCACTTGTTGTTCCTGTTCAAGATTTTATCGCAAGTCCCTACAAACCTTCACAAGGTTTATTTATTGGCA
Organism: uncultured Putridiphycobacter sp.; assembly: GCA_965367695.1. Classification (GTDB taxonomy): domain Bacteria; phylum Bacteroidota; class Bacteroidia; order Flavobacteriales_D; family Crocinitomicaceae; genus Putridiphycobacter. The sequence continues at coordinate 255 of CBDUKB010000255.1, read as the reverse complement.
GAATTAGTTCAAATTTGCAAACTAGTTTAACTTATGACTATTCAAGTTTCAATGCAGTAAATATTGATAGTGAAAATAAAACGTTTACATTTAACTTAACAAGAGACTTACAAAGAGTTGTTTCAGGCGAAATTGAAAATGTAGGATATCGAATTTATCCAACAAACTTCTTTGGATCAACGATTGAAAGAACTATTTTTAGTGGGCCAAAGGCAAGTACTAAAGAAAAAACTAAATTGATTATTACATATACAG
>CBDUKB010000254.1:0-4436 GCA_965367695.1 uncultured Putridiphycobacter sp. | reverse complement strand
TGTGTTCAATAGTTCAACTTTAACCTTTACCCAAGTAATGGATAGTTTAATGGCGCATCATTATTATTCTCATATTTATTTTGGAGGGAGTAGTTATTTCTATCAAGTTGATAAGGAATTGCAAGCAATTGGACAATCATTGAGTACCGTTATTCAGGCATATCAAAAGCAAAATCGCCTAGTTGATAAAAGGTTAGTACATGTTTTAGCTTCATTTGATGAGATCTCAAATTCAAGAATATTTACCCGTACGTATGACTTGTATTGCAATCAAAAATGTTGTGAAGTCTTGTCAATATTTTTTAAAGGAGATCACTTGTAATTCTTCTAATTCTTCCTGAAAATCGAATTGTAGATCCTCATGTAAACTGCCCATGCTCTTTTCGATAATTTCGAATTGCTTCAAGTAAATATTTTGTAGTTGTACACTGCTTTTTAAGGAAGTTTTTAAGGCACGTAAATTCTTACAAAAATGAATTAAAATGGCAATTTCAGAATATTTTTGTTTGGAAAAACGGATGTGTTTTTTTGCCAGTCTTAAAGCTTTTCTCACCGTTTTTTTTGTGAAGTAAATGGTGGAGACATTCACACTTTCAAATGCTTCTGTAATTAATGCATTTACACTTTCAACATAAGCTGTTTCATTTTCAGATTCGAGCAACAAATAAGTTAAATATTCTTTGTTCTCTTTTTTAAATTTGGTCAATGCCAAACAGGTGTCTAAGAGTTCTTCTTTGGAACGGTTCTTTAATTCTTGTTTGAGTTGGGAAACGGTTGCTGTTTTCATTTGCTGACAAAGATAATCATAGGGATTAAATAGCCTTTAAAAACCATAAATTACATCCAAAATGGCCCGTGTCACCAATTCTTTTGCTTAGTTGAACAAAGCCTAGTTTTAAATATAAATTGACAGCAGTTTCAAATTCTGGAATACTTTCTAAGTATAATTGTTGGTACCCTTTTTCAATGGCAAAGTTTTCACAGACTTGGTACAAAGCTTTTCCAAATCCTTTTCCCCTAGATGTTGGTCTGATATAAAACTTAACAATTTCACCACATTTATTTGGAAGCCCTGGAGTAGGGTAAACGCCACAAACACCAGCAATTTTCGCATTTTCTTCGAGTACAAATAATTCCGCATCATCAACTTGAAAATATTCGTATAAAAAATCTGTCGTAGGGTCACTATAAACGGTGCCTTCTTTTGGTGCTTCAAATTCAATAAAAACTTGACGAATTAATGTTGCAATCTCAGCATTATCTTGCTGTTTTACTTTTCTAATTAAATAATTGGTATGACTCATTTATTGGAACGCATTGCAGGGATTTTCTTGACCCCTTCATTTTTTGTAAAATCTGAATATTCGACTGACTCCAAAGGGTAAATTGCAATTTTACCATCTTGATTATAATGTGCACCAAAACCGTATCTTTTTGTAAGTGGAGAAGCTCTAAGACAGGGGTGACCTTTAATAAAAAGCGCGTCCCAAACTTCTTTTTGTTCTTTTTCAGATAAATCTTCAAGTTCGTTCTTGTGCAAGTGTGTTTCAAAAATAAGTTCATCTTGGGTGAATTCATAAGGTTTTTGAGTCAATAGCTTATATTGAAACAAATGAAGTGGCATTTTTCCACCTCTTAATGGAGGCACTTCGGATTTATTTACTTTAGAATCAGGAGCAACAGTGATAAAAGTGTTCGTATATGCCATGACTAAGTGATTAATAAACCATTTAAATTTACAATAATCAATTCGATTTTCAATAAATGCTTTCTAAAAAAAAAGGATAAAAATGCTTTTTTAAATTAAATCAGCTATTCTTAGCTGCTCATTGTGTAAATGAATAATAATTTCTATTTTGCAAGCAAACAATAAAAAATAATGAAAATATTTTTAACTTTTATAGTCTTCTTTGCTGTCTTTCATTCTTTTGGACAAATAGACTCCACTCAAATTACAACCTACGATTTAATTTACATGAAAAATGGAGATATTTTAAAAGGTCAAATCATTTCTTTTGATATATCAGATGGGGATATCACATTTGTTGATGAACGTGGCAATCGGTATTTCATTTCACCTGTTGACTATAGTTCGTACAAAGAAAACATACCTTATAAAAAAAGAAAATTAGAAAAAATGTCTGGTGTGGAAAGGGTTGTTATTGTTAATGATAGAAAAGAAAATGAATTTGAATTGAGCATAGGATTTACCGTACCATTTTATAATATCTCAGGCAAAAGCGCGACAGAGGAAGATTTTCATTTAAATTTTCAGCGGGCATATGTACCACTTTGCTTAAGTGCTGGATTCGGAAAGTATATCAATCGCAAACATTTTATTGGTGCTTCTTTTGATTTCGGAACATCTAGTGATATAAAATCATTTTACAGTGTAAATGCTAAATATGCACATCAATACGATCAAATGAAAAAAAATGTTGCACTGTATATTCCTGTGGAACTTTCCTTTAATCATTTTAGGAATAAAATGCCTTTTAGGGTTGACCAATATGATACAACTTATTATGCAGATGGTGGGTATTCAGCTTCTTATCCTGGGGCTAGGTCTTATGATATCAGTTTTAATTCAATTGGTTTAAGTGTTGGTCATGGTTTTGGCTACATTTTAGGAAGTAGAAACTCAATTTCAATAGAATTGGCTTATTTTAAAAATTTTATTTTAAACACAACTTACCATGCCGTGAAAGATCCGGAACCACAAATTGATTTTGCCATTGCAGGTGTGAGGTTTAATTTAAAATATAATTTTTAAACTACGTTTTCGATAATTAATTTGACAACTTCAGGATTTAATAAAGTTGAAATATCACCCAATTGATCAGTTTCTCCAGCCGCTATTTTTCTTAAAATCCTTCTCATTATTTTACCTGACCTGGTTTTTGGTAATGCATCAGTAAATTGAATTTTATCTAGTTTTGCTATAGGGCCAATTTTTTCAGTAATTAATTGATTAATTTCCTTTTTTAGATTTTCATGATTACGGCTTTCTCCAGTGTTTTTTAAAGAAATATAACCGTAAAGTGCACTTCCTTTAATATCGTGTGGAAATCCAACAATAGCAGATTCCGCAATTGCGGGATGTTCATTAATAGCATCTTCAATAGGTGCGGTTCCTAAATTATGTCCTGAAACAATAATAACATCATCTACACGACCTGTAATTCTGTAAAAACCAACACTATTTCTTAACGCCCCATCACCTGTAAAATACATGTCTTTGTAAGCAGAGAAATAAGTTTCTTGATAACGTTGATGGTTGTTCCAAATGGTTCTAGCCATACTAGGCCAAGGATGTTTAATGCATAATTTTCCTTCAACTTGATTTCCTGTCAATTCTAAAGTGTCATCTCCCATTAATACAGGTTGTATACCGGGTAGTGGTAAAGTCGCATAAGTGGGAATAGTTGGTGTTGCAAATGGAATAGGGGAGATCATGATGGCTCCTGTTTCGGTTTGCCACCAAGTATCAACAAGAGGAGATTTTCCTTTCCCAATATTATCGTTGTACCAATGCCAAGCTTCCTCGTTAATGGGTTCACCCACAGAACCAATTACTTTTAATGAAGACAGGTCATGTTTGTTTACCATGTCTAAAGATTCTTTTGCAAGCGCTCGAATAGCAGTAGGGGCAGTATAAAATTGGGTGACTTTGTGTTTAGCAATAATTTCCCAAAACCTACCACAATCCGGATAAGTTGGTACCCCTTCGAACATAATGGTGGTAGCACCATTTGCTAAAGGACCATATACAATATAACTATGACCAGTAATCCAGCCAATATCAGCAGTGCACCAGTAAACATCATCATTTCTATATTGAAATACGTTTTTAAAAGAATAAGCGGTATTCACCATGTATCCAGCGGTAGTATGCACCATTCCTTTTGGTGTTCCAGTTGAACCTGATGTATAGAGAATAAATAGTGGGTCTTCAGCATCCATAATTGTTGGAGCACATTCACTTGAAGCGGCATCAAGTAAGGGCTGTATCCATTCATCACGACCACTTTCCATATGAATATCAGCTTGAATTCGTTTGACAACTAACACATTTTTGATACAAGTACATTGAGAGAATGCTTCATCAACAATCCCTTTTAAGTCAATGGATTTATTTCCCCTAAAAGAACCGTCTGATGTAATTAATAATTTGCAATTGCTATCATTAATTCTGGATGCCAATGCATTTGATGAAAAACCAGCAAAAACTACAGAATGAATGGCGCCAATTCTGGCACATGCAAGCAATGCAACCGCCAATTCAGGTATCATTGGCAGGTAAATACAAACCCGATCTCCTTTTTGAATACCTTTTGATTTAAGTACATTGGCCATTTTGTTGACCCTTTGGTGCAATTGCTTATAAGTAATGTGTTCGGCTGCTTCATCTGTACTGTTAGGTTCAAATAAAATAG
>CBDUKB010000253.1:0-4463 GCA_965367695.1 uncultured Putridiphycobacter sp. | reverse complement strand
CAGGAATAGGAGTAGGTGTGTTTTTTGGTTTAGCTTTTCTTAAAAAATATATTTTACCCATCTTAAAGGCAAAATTTAATTACGAGAAAGTAAAAATTCTTTGGGCAAGAATCAGCATGTTAATCTGGTTGATTTTTGGATTATTCTCAGTTTATTTATTATTAAAATCTAGCTTAATTTTAACAGGCGCTTTATTGCTTTTAACCTTGGTCTTGTTTCATCAATTTTTTATTGATTTTTTCGTGGGGTTATACTTTAAATTTGAATATCAAATTAAAATAAATGACCATTTTAAGATAGGTACTTTGGAAGGAGAAATTGTGTCATTTAAAAACCGTCATTTACAATTGGTAAATTCAAAGCAAGAACAAATTCTAATTCCATACAGAAATTTACTGCGTGAATCAATTATGATTACCAAACAAGTTGAAAACTTAACTCAGAAAGTGATAGAAGTTCAACTACCAGGTGAAGTTGGCAATAACCTACTCAAATTAAACACCTTAATGGAAATGTGCCCTTGGCTATACAATCCAAACCATTACAAAATAGATCACGCATCTGGTGAAAAATACCAGGTAACTGTCAGGGCTAAGGAAATATTTACTTTCAGTAAAATTGAAGCCTACTTAAAGGACAAATTGAATGATTAAAGTACTTGACTAACGATTATTCAACCATGCAGAAAAAGTTGCTTGCTCAAATTTTGGTTTTTCTTCTTGTACTTTTTCATTGAAAACATGAAAGGATTTGATAGCAATATCTTCTTTGAGAGGTGTTTTGAGTAAGGACAAATCGTAATGTTCTCCAACGAAGTTTATTGTAAACTTTCCATTTCTAAATTCAGGATGATCCAATGCAAATTTGCAAAATCCCAAGGTGGTTGCGAATCCGTTAATTTTGTATTCATCAATTGCCTTTATCATTTTATCGATTGCTTCATTTCTAGTTTTCGCATGAACGATTAGCTTGGCAATCATTGAATCGTATTCAATGGCAATTTGCATGCCTTGTTCATACCCATCATCAACTCGAATACCTAATCCTGTTGGTTTTTTATAATACTCCAAGACACCTAAATCGGGTAAAAAATCATTTTCTGGATCTTCAGCATATACCCTTACTTCAATGGCGTGTCCGTTGATTTTTATATCACTTTGCTTAAGGTCTAACACGGCCCCTCTGGCCACCTTTATTTGTTCTTCAACCAAATCTAAACCAGTGACCATTTCAGTCACCGGATGCTCAACTTGCAGTCTCGTATTCATTTCAAGAAAATAAAAATTCTTATCTCTATCCAATAAAAATTCAACAGTCCCTACCCCTTCATAATTACAAGATTTTGCCACATTGATTGCAGCAGCACCCATTTTTTGTCTCAATGCTTCATCAACCACTGCAGAAGGTGCTTCTTCTACTACTTTTTGATGCCTTCTTTGAATAGAACATTCTCTTTCTAATAAATGGATGACATTACCATGTTGGTCAGCTAAAATTTGAATTTCAATGTGTTTTGGGTCTTGTACAAATTTTTCGATAAAAACCGCACCATTTCCAAAAGAAGAAACGGCTTCAGAAACCGCACGGTCGTATTGACTTTCAAATTCTTCATTTGATTCAACTACCCGCATTCCTTTTCCACCTCCACCGGCAGAAGCTTTGATTAATATTGGATACCCAATACCTTCTGCAATTTTTTTTGCTTCGTTTAAATCAGTAATCGCTTCATCTGTTCCAGGAACCATAGGAACATCAAATGCTTTTACGGCTTGCTTGGCATCAATTTTATCACCCATAATATTAATGGCTTCAATTCCAGGTCCAATAAATTTGATACCTGCCGCTGTCACGCGCTCCGCAAAAGTGGCGTTTTCAGAAAGAAATCCATAAGCTGGATGAATACCTTCCGTTCCTGTTTGCAAGGCAATTTCAATAATTTTTTCTTGGTTCAAATAACTTTTAGCAGGTGAAGATTCGCCTAGATAATAAGCTTCATCTGCAAACTTTACAAATGGTGCATTTTTATCAGCATCTGAATAAACAGCAACTGAACTGATATCCATTTTTTTTAATGTACGCATTATCCTTAATGCTATTTCTCCTCTATTTGCTACTAATACTTTTTTCATAAAAATTATTTTTGTTCAGGTACACGTACTGGCTTAAAGTCTTCAGCTACTGGCACCTTTCTACCATTGTTGTTCTTTTTCTTTTGTTGTTTGTTTTCTTTCTTTCTAAATATATTCAAAATTCCTTGCCAAAGCTTAAAATCTCGACTAGAATTAAAGGATTCTTGATAGCTCAAACCAAACCCTTGAGTAAAAGCTCCCCTATCTTGATTGGCAGTCTCGTTGGACTCGTTGAATACATTTACAGAAAAAGTTCCATCTTTGTTTAACTCATATTCAACATTTACATCACCCACTATATTTGAGGCTTTATTGTCTCCATCTTCAGAGGATATAACACCCACAGAAGTGGTTACTTTTAATCGGTCATCCAGAAACGAAGTTGAAAACCCTAACTCAGCATGATCGGTGCCAATATCAGAATTTAAGTTATAGTTATCCCCTATTTGTCCTAATACGGCATTAATTTGTTGATTTACCAAATCTTCAGTAACATTCCCTGAAGCAGCTAAAGAGCCTTCGACCGGAATAAATTTTTTGAATATCAAAAGTGAGAAAAACTGTTTGTATAATTCATCTTCAATTCCTCTAATTTGACTCAAAGCTGATTGTGCGTCATCTTTCGCTTCAGGTGCCTCAATATCTAACTTTAATTCCGGTGATAAAAGGGTGTTACTTAAATTTAAATAGCCGTATACTAATTCCTTTGAACTTGATTGACTTAAATCTCCAGCAATGATATCACTGATGTCTACATTTCTTTTAAACCTTGTTTTAATATCAATATTCGCGTCATAAGGTGATTGTGTCCAAACAACAGTACTTCCATCCATTATTTCAAAATCCTCCTTTACCACATTTTTCATATTGAAATGATAAACACCTTGGGTGATTTTATACTTACCGAACATAGAAATATCTCCATAATTGTCCATATTCATTTCAATATCTCCAATTCCTTTAGCCTCAATCCTATCGTTCAAAATTGGATCAAAAACTATGTTCACTTTTGCTTGCTCGGTCACATTAAAATTCATTTTTAATGTCATTCCCAATCGTTCTAATTTAACAATTCCTGAATTTTCAGCTGAAGTATCTGGATTGTAAAATTTAACAAATCCACCTTCTTCTATTTCACTGGTTCCATATAATGGCAAAGTTAAATCGGTTCCTTTTTTAGTTTTTAAATCGACATTTATTTCAGTCAAATCGTCGTACCCAAAAATATTTACGTTTCCTGTAATAAAAGCCTTACCATAATAAATATCCCCTTCTTTGTAAAAAGTATTCATGGCTAAAAATGTTTTTGTGATGTTCGGATCTTCTAAATCTAGGGTAACATCATAGTTCCAATCGCTGTATTTAGTATGGTAAACTTGTAGCATACCAATTCCTTGATTTCCTATTTGATCAGTAATCTCAAGATAATCAGCAATAATTTCTCCTTCATTAAAATTGATTAAACCGGCAATCGTGTAATCCACATTAAACATGGGCACGTTCACACTGGTGGACTCAACCATAATGTCGCCGATAATAATTGGATTATCTAATTCACCTTTAACTTTTAAACTTCCATCTAATGAACCACGGATGTTTGTATACAACTCAGGGTCTGAAAATGCATTTAAAAAACCAATATCTGTATGCTCAAACTTTAAATTGACGTCTAAACTATTTTTTTCTCGATCAACGTAATAAAGCCCATCAAAATCAAAACTTTTAATTGCATTTCTAGTAAGATCTCCCTCTACAGCCAAGGCATTATTTCCTTTGTTCCATTTTCCGTTTAAGTTAACATCTCCTACCAATTCATCATTAATACCAAGTTTTTTAATATTAGAAGTAGTAATAACTTTAGTGTTATCATAAACATCTGACAGTCCTCCATTGAGATTTAGTATTCCATCCAATTTGACAGTTTCTCCAAGGAAAGAATTTAATGATGCTAAATCAAAATCTTTAATGTTGATGTTTAACCAATCTTCCGGATCCTTTGACACTTTTCCATCCAACTTAACAAAATGATTGCCACTGTTCATTTCAAGATTTTTAATTTCAATATAATCTGGATTCCACAATACAAAAGCTTGGTCCAATAAGTTCCATTTTTCATCTTGTAAATGAAAATATGAGGGTGAGAAAACAGAAGTAACGTCGTTATTTTCGGAAAGTGTTGTTTTAATTTCAAAAAATGCAGGTTTAATTTTTTGGTTTTCTATCCAACCAAATTGGGTATTTAATTCATTGTTTTGAATGGTTGAATAAAGGCTGAAACTATCTACCATTAAACTATCCGTTAAAAACACTTTGGCAATTTTATAATCTAAAACT
>CBDUKB010000252.1:0-4479 GCA_965367695.1 uncultured Putridiphycobacter sp. | reverse complement strand
CTATGTGAATGCAAACGGTGTATTTATTAACAACTTAAATTGTGCGGGTAATAACCAAACGAACCTTGGTTTAAATTGTGTAACAACAGTAGTTTGTGCCGATTTATGGACAACAGTAACACCATGGATTGGTTATTATCAAAACACAACCAATTCTGTATATTTAAAATATGGTAATTATGGAACTGCTGCACCAGGTAGTTATACCCTTACATTAGATTATCCATCTGGTGTGACCCCAATTACTTCATCTATTAATAATTCAAACTATACCATTTCTGGAAATACAATTACATGGACTCTTTCGTCAAGTGCTACTTACATGTATCATACAGATGTAATATACTTTAATACACCATCTGGAATTGCCGATAGTACTTTCCATGTGTTTAGTTCGTCTATTTCATCTACCACTAACGATTGTGATTCTTTAAATAATTACAGTACTTTAGGTATGTATGTTGGAAACAGCTATGATCCAAATGATAAATCGGTGAACAAACCACTGATAGTTGATCCTTCAGTTCAAGATGAATATACTTATGTTGTGCGCTTCCAAAATACTGGAACTGCGCCTGCACAAGATGTGTTTATCATTGATTCTTTGAGTGCAAATTTAGACTTGAGTACTTTTGTTTTAATTGAAGCTTCACACACCATGCAATTAGTTGATTTAGGAAATGGAGTTGTGAAATTCGATTTCCCTCAAATTTGGTTACCAGACAGTACGACCAATGAACCAGCAAGTCATGGTAACATTGTATACAGAATTAAAGAAAAAGCTTCACTTGGAGAAGGAGATGTAATTGAAAATACCGCCTATATTTACTTCGACCAAAATCCTGCCATTGTAACTAATACCACAAAAAACATTAATACAGTTGGTTTAGGAATTAAGGATGCGGAAACTTTAGGATTCAATATGTATCCAAACCCAACAGCTGGTGAATTGAACATTGTCTCCGATCAAGATGTTGAGCGTATCAATGTATTTGACTTGAACGGAAAATTACTCCTGTCAACAAGCACCAATAACGAAATTACGAAGCTGGATGTTTCACATTTAAGTAAGGGCGTTTATACCGTACAAGTAATTTCAGCTACAAAATCTGCAAGTACATTGTTCATTAAAAAATAATAAATTAAGTTTGTATGATAATTAAAAGGGCTGTTGCAAAATGCAACAGCCCTTTTTTTTAATGGTCGTGACAATGAACCGTATAGGTGCTGTCCCCTTCTTGAAACCCAGAATTTTCTATCATCTCTAAATCATCTCCACAATATTCACCTATTTCTACTTCGTCTCCATTAAAATCATAATGACATGCTGCGCATTTATTACATGCACTAAATAGAAAAAGGGACAAACTTGATACTAATAGTAATTTTTTCATTTCTTTATTTTTTATTTGATTTTTTGAATTCATATTTTAATGAAACATTAAAGCTCCTGCCGGGTTGATAAATTCCAAGACTTTTTAAGCTAGACAAGTGAGGAATATAAGCAGTATTGAATATGTTTTTAACCCCTATACTCGGACTAAAATTACTGTGCTTGCCCATTTTTAAACCTAAGTTAAAATGGAATAAGTGGTAAGCTTTAGCATTCACTTCGTACAAAGCAACATTGTTTTGAGCATCATAAAAAACATGTTGAAAAGCAATACTTTCTACTGACAGCCAAGACTTCATTTTTAAATCAAATTTTACCTGATTTTTTATATTCAGTGGTGGGATTAAAGGAAGGGCTTGTTGATTCGCGTCTTTAGCAATTATCATTGAAAAATTAGACGCCAAATGCATCCAATGCATCTGGTGAGGATGATAATGAACGCCCATATCCGTGCCGTATAAATTAGCAAATTTTACTTGTTCATAAGTATAAACTTGATAACCTTCAATAAAGTCTATGGTGGGATTTAAATAGATATAATCTTCCATCAAGTTATAAAAAGGATTAACAATTAATTCTAAATCGTGATACTTGAAGGCAAAACTCAAATCTAATTGCGTTGCCTTTTCAGTTTTTAATTGATCATTCCCTTGCTCAAACCTATTAGCTCCATGATGAATTCCCGAAGACAATAACTCTGAGGTGGTTGGCGCTCTAAAACCACTCGAAACATTAATGCGTAAGTCAAAATGTTTGGTTAAATAAGCACCCCCCAATGCATAATTAAATCCGAGATAATTATTGTTAAAAGCAATAAAATCACCTGTTGCTTTCGTATCAATGTTTCTATGATCTATTCTACCTCCCATTTGAAATCGCCAACGTTTTAAACTTGTATTAAGTAATGCAAAAAGGCCAATATCTGAAGTACTCGCATCTGGTATTAAATATTCCTCAGCTGTAATGCCATTTTTATTTAGCTGATACATACCTTGGCTACCAACAGTTAAAAATGATAATTTGTTTAGTTTATATCGCCATTTTAGTTGATATAATGAATTGTTCAAATCCATGATGATTTCAGGCGTCAGCAGTTTCTCTTCATATTCTTTCAATCCATTCCGAGTATGACCCACTGTTAAAAAAAGTGTACTGTTCTTTAAAAAAAGTTTTTGTTCTAATGCAAAAAAATGGTTTTGAATGGCTTGTGCAGGTGCATTTATTCTTCTAGACTGACTAGTGGTTTCAAATGAAGCAGGCGTGGTTATCGCTTCATGTGCATGCCCCGGTAAACCGATTCTTGAAATGTTAAAATCATAATTAAACTTTATCACCCAATGCTTGTGTTGATAGCCCATTACAACTTTATTTGCAACTTGATTAATCCTTGTATTTAATACATAATTTCCATTTGGTAATTGATAATCGGCATGGTTTGTATAATTTGCGTAAACATTTAATTTGAAATTGTTTTTTGAAATTTTAAATGCGCCAGTAGCATTCAATCCATCACTATTATCGTTGTAACCAGTTTCTAAAGAAATTGACTGTGAATTAGGTAGAGCAAAATCTTCATCTTGAAAATACAAAACACCACCCAATGCATCAGCCCCATACAATAAAGAGGCTGGTCCTTTAATCACCGAAACCTCACCGATTCCTAAACTGGTAATTGGCAATCCATGATCTCCACCCCATTGCTGATTTTCAATTCTTAATGAATTGACATAGGTCACTACCCTACTCCCACTCAATCCCCTGATGTTTATTTTACTGATTCCAGGACCCAAACCCGAAACATCTACTCCTGGAATATTTGCCAATGCCTCCCCAAGAGATTCATTTTTTATGATTGATAGTTTAGCTAAGTCAACCGTTTGAATGCTTGTAATATTTTCTCTTTGAATCCCAGTTTCACTACTTACCATTACATAATCTAACATCCTATGTTCGAGGGTTAAAACAACTTTTATTGTGTCTTGTGGATTAAAAACAATTGATTCATCAAAATCAAGGTATCCAATGCTATTGATATGTACAACATATTCAGTTGTTGTCAAATTTGGAACACGTGCAAGTCCATAGCCATTTGTCAATGAATTAAAATCGAGGGCTTCAATTTGAACTGTGGCATTTTTTATTGCAATATTTTCTTCATCAACCACTAAAATGTATGATTGAGCATACAATGAAAAGTTCAACAACAATAATCCAATCAAGAAAATATTTTTCATACCTTTGCAATAATGTTGCAAAGATAAACACTAACTGCAACATTGTTGCATAAAATGGAAAAAAAATTATTAACAGCAAAAAACATTAGAATTACCGACTTTAGGTTAAGTGTTTTAAATATTTTTTTAAAAAGTGAAAATGCCATTACAGTTGCAAACATTGAAAATACCCTTGGCAAGCACGACCGAATTACCTTGTACAGAACCCTCAAAACATTTATCCAAAAAGGATTGATACACGAAATCAACCTTTCAGGTGAAGATACTAAACTCGCACTTTGTGGAATAGAATGCAAACCTGACAACCATCACCACAACCATTTACATTTTCAATGTAAAAACTGCCATGAAGTTTATTGTTTACCCATTCCAAAAAAACATGACTTATTGGTTAAAAACTTTGAAATAGATGATTATGAAGTAATTGCAAATGGCACTTGCGAAAACTGTCTTACTTAAACCATCCCTTTTTCATGAAGTAAAATACAATCATAAAAATCATGACTGCCATAATGCCTAATAATATATAATAGCCATTTTGAGATTCAAGTTCAGGCATATTTTTAAAATTCATCCCATAAATACCTGCCATAAAAGTCAAAGGAATAAAGATGGCGGACAATATTGTAAGTGTTTTCATCACTTCGTTTAATCGGTTACTTTGAATATTAAACATTAGGTTAATTGAACTCTCTAATTGCTGTAAATCAAAATCAATATCATCAATCATATAGTTTGCTTGTTCTTTTAGTTCACTAAAATAATTGGTTTCAAAATTTTCAAGGTCAATTTTATCTAATCGACCAATTGCATCTCTTAATGAACTGATGGCTTTTTTTAATTCGAACAAAT
>CBDUKB010000251.1:0-4481 GCA_965367695.1 uncultured Putridiphycobacter sp. | reverse complement strand
AACAATCAGTAAAATGAAAAAAATCAGTATTTTAATTGCCTTTATTGGTATTTCAGCAGCAGTGTTTACTGCTTGTAACAATGAAGCTAAAGCCAGTAATGAAGTTGCAAAAGTAGAACATGGTGATAGAAAAGGACCACTTCATGGTGACAGAAAAGGACCACCACATGGAGGTAGTCCTGAACAAACCAGAACGATAGCCGAAATTGGTGGCTATAACATTGGAGAAGTTGCCAGTGATTTTAATTTAAAAAATATTGACGGAAAAATGTTCTCCATGTCGGACATTAAAAATGCTAAAGGCTATATTGTTACATTTACTTGTAATGAGTGTCCTTTTGCAAAGTTATATGAAGACAGATTAATTGCTTTGCATCATAAATACGCAGCGAAAGGTTATTCGGTAATAGCAATAAATTCAAATAGTCCTGATAATGAAATGGAAAACTATGAAGCAATGCAAAAAAGAGCAAAAGAAAAAAACTTTCCATTTGTATATTTGGTAGACGAGGGTTCAAAAGTATATCCAAAATATGGAGCAGTTAGAACACCGCATGTATTTTTACTTGATCAAGACTATATCGTGCAATACATAGGTGCTATTGATGACAATGCTAAATCACCAGAAAATGTAAAAGAAAAATTTCTTGAAAATGCAATTGTTGCTTTAGAAAAAGGTGAAAAACCAAGTCCAAACTTAACAAAAGCAATTGGCTGCCCAATTAAACCAAGTAAAGGATAAATAAGATTCATCATTAAATTAAGCAGTGAAAAGCCCTAACGAATATATGTTAGGGCTTTTTTTAATCCCTCATTACCTTTGATTATCATCACTGAATTGAATCAAAACTCTAATAAAAAAAGGTCCCAACAAACTTGTCGAGACCTTTTAATTATGAAAAAGTAGGCTATTTCAGTTACTCAAACAATGCTAGCCAAACATCAATTCCATCCTCCACCGAGTGCCTGGTAAAGATTTATCATGGCAACAAAACGTTCTTTTTTGTATTCCACTAATTCTAATTTAGAATCTAGGGCATCTCTTTGGGTTAATAACACTTCCATATAGTCTGCTCTGGCTGACTTAAATAGGTCGTTTGCGATATCAATCGCATCAGTCAAAGCATTTACTTCTTTGTTTTTTAAGTCGTAACTATTCGAAAGATTCTTGAGATTAGAAACTTGATTATACACTTCAAAATAAGCATTCAACACCGTTTTTTCATAGTCGAACACAGTTTGCACTTGATTTGCATTTGCGTTCAAATAAACAGCCTTTATTGCTTTTCTATTGATCAAGGGCGCAACTGCATCTCCAGCGAGTGAAAACAACATAGATTCTGGCGTACTGACTAAAAACACTGGATTAAACGCTCCTAAACCCAAACCTGCTGAAATGTCTAATCGAGGATAAAACTGTGCTTTTGCAACTTTCACATCTAGTTTCGCCGCGCGGAGCTTTAATTCTGCAGACCTTATATCTGGACGATACTCCATTAACTGTGTTGGAACCCCAGCCGATAGTGCATTGGGTATGTTTTCAATAAAAGTTTGATGATTTCTAACTATCGGCTGAGGATATCTTCCCAACAAAAAATTAATTTTATTTTCGAGTACAATTATTTTCTGTTGAATGTCGTATTGAATACTTTGGGTATTTAATACTTCCGCTTCAAACTTCCTAACCGCCAATTCATTTGCCTCACCATTTTGCTTTTGTATTTTAACAATTTTTAAAGCATTTAGTTGAATAGCAATATACTCTTCAATGATGGTCATTTGATTGTCTAATGATAGTAATTCGTAATATGAATTCGCAATCTCTGCAACTAATTGTGTAACCATAAAGTTTTTGCCTTCAACTGATGACAAGTATCTAGCAATAGCAGCATCTCGAGAATTCCTTAATTTTCGCCAAATATCAACTTCCCAACTTGCACTGAGCTGAATATTAAAATCTGGAAGTGGTTCTGGAAATTCTTTCCCAGGCTCAATATCAACATTTGCCTCCACTGCCCCTGCACGGGTATATCTTGGCACCTTTTCTGCTCCTACACCTCCTCCGAGATTAACAAAAGGAAACAATTCTCCTTTTTTTGCTGATATTTCGTTTTGAGAAATATTAATTTCTTGCATAATCATATTCAACTCTTGGTTATTTTTCAAAGCAGTATCAATGAGCGCAACCAACATTGGATCTCCGAAAAATTCTTCCCACTTCACTTTTGCAATTGAATTAGTATCACTTATTTCAGCATATTGTTCAGGAATAATGTTATTTACTTCTTTTTGCTGAAGTTTTGGAATTCCACATGCTGTTAAAAATAACAAGCTTGGAATCATTAATTTATATATTTTTTTATTCTTGTTCATATTGTATCATATCTTCAGACAATGGTGAGTCATCCTGGTTTTTAATTAATGTTTTTCCTTTGGCTAATTTGGCAAAAATGAAATACAGTCCTGGAATAATCACTACCCCAAAAACGGTTCCAAATAGCATTCCACCCAAAGCAGAACCTCCAATTGTTTTGTTACCAATTGCACCTGCTCCATGAGCTAAAACTAGCGGGATAAGACCAGCAATGAATGCAAAGGAGGTCATTAAAATAGGTCTAAATCTCACTTTTGCACCTTCAATTGCAGCATCCAAGACAGTAAAACCTTCTCTTTGTTTTTGTACAGCAAATTCAACAATTAACACCGCATTTTTCCCTAGTAAGCCCACCAGCATAATCAATCCAACTTGGGCATAGACGTCGTTTGCAAGTCCCATCATTTTTAAAATGGTGAAGGAACCAAAGACACCTATTGGTAAAGAAAGTACTACCGCAAATGGCAATAAAAAACTTTCGTATTGGGCCGCCAATACAAGATAAACAAAGACCAAGACCACTAAGAAAATATAAAGTGATTCATTTCCTCTGCTTGCTTCGTCGTATGATAAACCTTCCCAGGCAATATCATACCCTTTCGGTAAAGTTTCCTTCGCCACCTCTTTAATAGCATTAATCGCATCAGCGGTTGTATACCCTTCTCCTGGTAAACCCCGAATGGATGATGAATTGTACATATTGTATCGTGTAATTTCATTAGGCCCTTGTGTTTTTTTCATTTTCATGAAAGCCGAATAGGGTACCATTTGATCTTTATCGTTTTTAATATATAATTTTAAAACATCTGAAGGTTGCCTTCTATATTCTGGTCCAGACTGAACGTACACTTTAAAGAATCGACCAAAACGGATGAATCCTTGTTCGTAAGTACTCCCAATTAATATGTCTAAATTTTCCATGGCTTTACCAATTGACACCCCTTTTTGCATGGCAGCTTCATTGTCAATTTCCAATTCATATTGTGGATAATTTGCAGCAAAAAAAGTGAATAAACCTGTCAACTCTTTTCGCTTACGCAAATTATCCATAAACTCTTGGTTGATTTTATCAAATGCATGGTAATCTGTAGTTGGATTTTTATCAAGTAAACGCATTGAAAAACCACTTGATGAACCAAAACCAGGTACAGCTGGAGGTTCAAAAAACTCGATAATAGCACCGAAGTCTTTAGTTTTTTCTTCTAATTCTTCCATCACTTCGTGGACGGAGTGTTTTCTATCCGACCATTGTTTTAAATTAATTAAACAAGTTCCTGCATTAGACCCCCTTCCTTCAGTCATAATTTCGTAACCAGCTAAAGAAGTTACAGATTCTACTCCTTCAATTTCTTCACAAACATCTCTTAATTTTTGTGAAACGTGATTGGTTGTTTCCAATGTAGAACCAGGTGGGGTTTGGACAATGGCATAAATCGTCCCTTGATCCTCACTGGGAATAAAACCTGAAGGGAGGCTTTTGTTTTGGAAGAAAATTCCTAACCCAAAAGCAATTAATACTACTGCCGTAATTATTCTTCTATCGACAATCAATCTTAAAATCTTTACATATCGACTAGTTAATTTATCAAAAGCATTATTGAACTTATCTAAAAACCAATTAACAGGAGTTTTACGCTTTATTTTACCATGGTTATTTTTTAAGAAAATAGCACATAATACAGGTGTTAAAGTTAATGCAATGACCGCAGAAAGGATAATAGAACTGGCCATGGTGATAGAGAATTGACGGTAAAAAGTACCTACCGGACCTGACATGAATGCAATCGGAACGAAAACTGATACCATCACTGCTGTAATGGCAATAATTGCCCCGCTGATTTCGCCCATCACCACCTTTACTGCACGATATGGTGTTAAACCAGTTTCTTCCATTTTAGCGTGCACTGCTTCCACTACCACAATGGCATCATCAACCACAATTCCAATGGCAAGTACCAATGCAAAAAGTGTGATTAAGTTAATAGAAAGTCCAAAAAATTGCATGATGAAAAAAGCCCCTATTAAAGAAACAGGCACTGCTAAAATTGGAATGATGGTGGACCTTAAATCGCCCAAAAATAGAAACACCACAATGGCTACCAAAATG
>CBDUKB010000250.1:0-4482 GCA_965367695.1 uncultured Putridiphycobacter sp. | reverse complement strand
AAAATTACGGACACACAGTGGCACAATGTAGTTGCCTGGGGAAAGGTTGCCGAGATTATTGAACAGTATGTTGAAAAGGGACAAGAAATAGCCTTAGAAGGTAAAATTGTGAACAGCAACTACGAGAATAAGGAAGGTGAAAAAAGATACCGAACAGAAGTACAGGTGAGTGAATTGTTATTGCTAGGCAGTAAAAAATAAGTCACCGCATGCAAGCTGCATGGCATGGAGTGAAAGGGTTGGCAGTATTTGTTGACCCTTTTTATATTGAAAATAGATTTAATTGACAACAGACTTTGTACATTTTTATAGCTATTGATCCAACCAAATTTTAAAAGCCTTTACTTTGGGTCGACTGACAATGAATTCATGATCTCTCACTGGATTAAGCGTTAATTTTAGGCGGTTATTAAAGTAGGAACTGATTTTGGTAATACTATCTAAACTCACAATTTCACTGCGGTTAATTTTAAAGAAAGCTGCTGGGTTTAGTCGTTGTTCAATTTGGCTAATAGACTCGGCAGTATAGATATAACGGTTACCTGATTTGGTGATGATGAAGGAATAACTATCTTCTGAAATAAAATATGCAATTTCTTCGGTCTTCACAAAACTCAATTCATCTCCTGATTTTATAAGAAAACGCTCTTTAAATTGATTTTTATTGGGGTTTAACAACTGCGATAAAGCAAGCAAATCAATATTTTTTGGACCAACTGTTGCTTCGAATCGCTCAAAACTTTTTTCTAACAACTCCTTTTTAATTGGCTTCAATAAATAATCTAATCCATTTACTTTAAAAGCTTCAATGGCATAATTATCGAAGGCAGTAACAAATATTACAGGCGATTTAATGTCGACTTGCTCGAAAATTTGAAAACTATAACCATCTGCCAATTGAATATCCATAAAAATAAGATCTGGAGCTGGATGCGACTTTAACCATTCAACAGCTGATGACACTTCATCTAATTGTCCAATTATTTTGTGTTCTAAATCAATTTCCGCAAGCAACTTGGTTAATCTTTTAACAGCAGGTAATTCATCTTCTATAATTAGAATATTTAACATAATTATTTAACTTCTTTCATTGTTAAAAGTGGTAATTCAACACAAAACTGTTCTGCTGATTGCTTCACTGATATTGTTTTATTTACTAATAATTTATACCGTTGTTCAATGTTTTTTATTCCAACACCTGTAGAATCAATCTGAGATGTTTTCTATTTTAATGATGATGGTCAAGGGCCTTGCTTTTGAAATAATATTGTGCTTAATGGCATTTTCTACCAACATTTGAATAGACAAAGGCACAATGAACTTGTCTTCTAAATTATCTAAATTTTCAAATTCAAATTTAATATGGTCTCCAAATCTTATCGATAATAAAAAACGGTAAGATTCCATGCAGGACATTTCCTCTGCTAGGGTAATAATTTCTTTATCCCGTATTTCTAAAATATAACGATATACACTCGACAACTTTTCGGTAAATTTCACTGCTGTTTCGCTGTCCTCAGGAATAATTGAAACAAGTGTATTTAGAGAATTGAATAAAAAATGGGGGTTCACTTGATTTTTTAAAACATCTAATTGAGCCTGGGTATTCTTCTTTTCTAATTCTTGATTTTTGACCAAACTTTGTTTATAGAGTTGAAATGAATAGACCCCCTCATAAATACTTAAAATGATAATTGTGATAACCAGACTGGCAATATATTTATTAATAAATGGTGCCTCAAATTCTACTGAGCTAACACCTAAACAAAACTCTGCAAATTCAGATAAATAACACAGTATAAATGTTGAAAATACAATGGCTACTGATTGAATAATAAGTCTTTTCTTATAATTATAAATATCAGGGTAAGCTTTTCGAATGATGATAACCATGTACTTTTCAACTAGCCAAAAGACAATGATGTGAAAGAAGCTTATTGCAGCTGATATAAAAAAAAGCGTAAGGCCCTCAGATGGTTTTTGACCAAAAACAAAAAATGGAAAGAATATTGAAAAAATAGGCAAGGCAATTGCCATTAACGGATAGTCGTTAAAACCCACTATTTTTTGCCTTTCTTTCCAATTAATATATTTCATAAGTTTTCCGCTGGGATTCTAAAAGTACAAGTTTATTCTTAAAAATTGATGGCATACTGCACGTTTGGAAAAAACCCCCTTTGGTAAACATACCCAACACTATTGGTTGCAGCATTATAACCAGATTGGAAAATATTATCCTGATTGGTCAAATTCTGTAAGTCCACACTAAATTTTTGCGACATGTGTTTCCCATTTAATTTAAGGGTTGTTTTAAAGTCCAGTCTAAAGTAATCGGGATATTGGTTTTCAAATAATTGGTCTTCGTAGCGGATTTCAGCACCTGCAATATTTGATGCATCAAGGTTGATTGGCGTAAATCTTCTTCCTCCAGCATATGTGATTTTAAAATCGAATGCCAAAGTTAATTTTTCATTTATTTGAAACTCTTTTCCTGCTAAACCATTAAAAATGTAATTGCCATTAAAAGCAGTATTTCTTTCAATTCCATCACTGCCTTTAAACTTGGAATCGAAAAGTGAGGTGGTAAAAAGAAAGTAAAAACCATTATTCAAAAATTGTTCTAAGGTTATTTCTACCCCATAATTTGTCCCCGTTCCTTCATTGACATAACCCGTACCATTTGGTAATACAAAGTCAGCGCCTTGATTTAGCATAGAGAAAGATGAAGAGAAGGAATCTACAGGAACCTCATATAAATATTGAAAATAAAGTTCTGTTTTTAATCGCATATTTTCTGAAATTCTAAAATCATATCCCAATACATTGTGTATCGATTTACTGAATCCAAGGTTTTGGTTTGGATAAGTAATCTGATTATCTATTGTTTCCTCAACAAAATATACTGTAATAGGTTGGAGTTGGGAATGCATTCCAGATCCAATACTCAAAATATGTCTTGGATTTATATTGTATTTAAAACCTATCCTCGGTTCAACTGCATTTGATTGTGTTAATTGAAAATGTTGCGTATGAACACCTCCATTAAATACAAGATTTTCAGAAAATTTATGCTGATAATTTAGGTAGGTTTGAAAAAGATTGGCATTCCCTTTATTGTCGGAAATTAACCGATAGTCCCCAAATACGAATGCACTGTCTAAAATATCTGTGGCGTAATTTTCGACTATTACACCCATTGCAAAAGTATTTTTGGCATTTATTTTATGGTTGATTTTATAATTAACTGAAGCTTTCATTTGTTTTCTATCAAATCCTACTCTATTAATATTGTCACCCAGCTCTGTTATAGAATCTATATATCCACCAGTGCTAGACAAAGAATATGCTAATATTAATTCAGAAAAGGTTTTCGGATTAAAAAAGTATTTATGAGATGCCCCAATAACTGCTGTTTGAGATTGAAAACCAGATTTTTCGTTTGGATCGTTATATAGGTTGGTAGTATCTAATTCACCGCTTGGTTCAAATTCAATATCGCTGACACCAGCAATTCCCCAAAATGAAATCCTCCCATATTTTTGGCTTGGAAAATTTAATTTGAATGTTAAATCTTGGTATTGTGGCACTGCTGTTCCTACACCTAAATCAATGCCTAAAGCGCTAATTACCCCTAAGGTGGAATAGCGATAGTTGATTAAATACGAAGCCCTGCTTTTTTTAGAGAAATAACCTTCTGTCCCAAATTCAAAACCGTTAAATCCTACTTGTGCCAAA
This sequence comes from uncultured Putridiphycobacter sp., assembly GCA_965367695.1. Taxonomy (GTDB): domain Bacteria; phylum Bacteroidota; class Bacteroidia; order Flavobacteriales_D; family Crocinitomicaceae; genus Putridiphycobacter. The sequence goes on along the minus strand of CBDUKB010000250.1, from coordinate 747 downwards.
TGTTCTCGCTTCGCATTATTTCCATTCCTTAATTTTAAATCAAAAACACCAGAGAGGGCATTTCCGTAGTTAGCTGTCCAAGCAGAAGTGTAGAAATCTGAATTCGATAAATTATTGATGTTTAACATGCTTATTGGCCCCCCTGTGGTTCCTAAAGACGAAAAATGATTTGGGCTTGGTATATCAATTCCTTCCATTCTCCATAAAACACCAAGTGGTGAATTACCTCTAATAATTATATCGTTTCTACTATCACTGATTCCACTCACACCTGCATAGTTTTGCGCCATTCGTGCTGGGTCGTTTAGCGTTCCTGCAAATTTACCAGCTTCTTCAATTGATAAGGTACGGGCACTAACAGTAGCCATTTTGTTAATTGTTTCTTTTTTATCATCTGTTCCTTTCACTTCAACCGCAGTTAGCAGGGTTACGCTTTCTTCAAGTGATAAATTTACAACTAGCTCTTTTCCAGTAATCAGTTCAAGATTTGGAACAATTGCGGTTTGATAGCCTATAAATTTTGCTTGTAAAATAATCCGACCAATCGGTACGTTTTTTAATTCAAAATTACCATTACCATCTGTCATAGCTCCAATTAAAGTAGCGCTATCGACTATTGACACTTGTACACCTGGGAGTGGAGATTCCGATTGTTTATCAATAATAGTTCCCCGGATATTTTGCGAAAAATCTTGACCAAATAAAATAGTTTGGCTGATCATTAAGATGAATAGACTGAATTTTTTC
>CBDUKB010000249.1:0-4525 GCA_965367695.1 uncultured Putridiphycobacter sp. | reverse complement strand
ATCAATGAGGAGTATGTAGGGTCTGATGTTGTTTTTATAAACGAATATTGGACTGAAAAAGTGTTTGTGCATGCCATCACTTTTAAAATTGCTTACAATATTTTTAATTCCAAAAAGTGAATTAAAGCTCAATGATTGAGAACCTAATTATACTTATGTTCATTTGGCAAGAATTTTATAAAAATCATCCATCAGCATTTGTATGGGATTATTAAATCTAATAATTTTTGAGGGTGTGGTTAGTTACTAGCTCTATTTCATCAACATAAAAAATTAAAAATTATTTTGAAATAACATAAGAAAGTCTGAATTCATGACTTCCTGCAGCGTAAATTCCCATTGTAGCATAATCTTTGTAAAATAAATATGCCAATTTAAACTGCTTTACCTTAACGGTCGCACCTAAATAATAGATTTCATAAGTACTAATACCAGCACCAAGGGAAAAGACATCTTCTTTAAACTGAATGTAGGTCATGGCCCTGAAAAGTGAATTTCCGCTTCTTTTAACGGCATTCAGCATAGGGTAAATGTAATGTTGTCCCACTTTAAAGCGATAGCCAGCTTGAAAGTTGATATGCCTGTAAATTTTGAAAGTATTATAAGTTGGTTCCGCTATGTTTGTAGTAGAAATCCCTAGATAATGGTTTTTTCCTGACCAAAAAAGACCAGCATTTAAATCAAATCGACTCACATCTACATAATGGTTAGGGTCTCCATAAAATGGCCCATTTAAATGATACATAATTCGTTTTAAACCGGCTGAAATACCAATTGCCAATGTGGATTTTTTTAATTTTATAGGATAGCTTATTGGGATATTAATTGTCTGTATGTCAACGCCGTATTCTTGTTGATAGATCACGTTTAAACCAATCGGTAAATTTAATTTTTGCTTCCTATTTTTCAATCCAAATTTAGTATCTGCTTCAATGTTGATTGCATATGTTTGAAAACCACCGGATATAGCTGGCCAATTATTCTGATAAATAAGATTTGAAGAAAATGAATGAAAACTAGCTGTGGCAGCAGGGTTATTCCAAAAAGGAGAAAAACCATCACTTGCAAAAAATGGTGCTGATTGCGCAAAAGTAGCTGTTGATGACAAGGCAAGAAGGAAGAAGGATAACACTAATTTTTTCATAATAACAACGATTTATAACTTTACTTTCAATTACTTTAATTGACTTATTTTCAGAAGTAAAACATTTGAAAGTGTTCAAATGTTACAGTTGAATAAAATAAATGCAATTAAACCAACGTATGAAGAACTCAATGTCCATTTATCGCAACACAAAATTATAATTCCTATCTTGTAGTTCGACCATTGCCTTTTTTTGATTGACCTATAGGGTAAACTTAAAACAAACAATATGCGTTCAAGTTCTGAAATTAAGCCAATAGAAGCCATAGATAGAATTGTTTATCTTGATGTGTTGAGAGGAATGGCTATTCTATTTATATTTATTGCCAACGTGTATACCTTTTCTGGTTGGTATGCCTTGTCAGATGAGGTGAAAAACGGTATGAGTGCTGCCCCATTAAACGAGGTGATTAAGCAATTTACCGTGGTTTTTATTGATGGTAAATGGTACTCCCTATTTTCCATTCTTTTTGGAATTGGCTTTGTGATTCAATACGAAAATGCCAAACAAAAAGGTAAATCCTTTGCCCTCTTTTTTTCAAAACGCATGTTGGGCTTGTTGTTATTCGGGTCCCTCCATCTTTTCTTTTTATGGTTGGGCGACATTTTAGCTTTGTACGCCTTGTTAGGGTTTGTGTTGATATTGTTTAGGAATCATTCGAATAAAAGTTTATTAATTTGGGCAATTGTTTTGTTGTTATTGCCCATAGTACATTTATTAGGAATGATGCTTTTTGATAATTTTTATCCAAGTTCATTATTTGGTAAATTTGCTACTTATCTTTCCGATAACAATGTTTCAATTAAGGCAGATACAGGACAATCACCAGGTGAGGCATTGGCATTTAATTGGCTAGATAACACTTCCTGGAAAGAGTTTTTCATTTTCAATTTTGGTATGCCTTTTATACGTTTGGCTTTGATATTAATAGAAGGTCGGGTATTCAAAGTCCTTGCTTGTTTTTTAATTGGCATTTGGGCGGGTCGACAGATGATACATCATCAATTATTGCAAAATAAAGCCCTTTTAAAAAAAATTGCAATCGGCGGACTGACACTTGGTATACCTATGAATATATTGATGGCTTTTTCTAAATTACAATCTGGAGATACTTGGGAAATTATTCAATATAGTAGTTATGCTTTTGGAGTTGTGCCTTTGGCATGCGCCTATGCTGCCCTTTTAGCACTCGCCTTGAATTTTGGGCATCAATACTTGTTAAAGTTAGCACCTGTTGGTCAAATGGCCTTGAGTAATTATTTGTTTCATACACTCATTTCCATTCTCATTTTTTATGGAGTTGGTTTTGGTTTAGCCCTCGAAACTCCTTTGTGGCTGGTAATGCTCATAGCCGTCTTTATCTTCACTTGTCAAATTGTATTTAGTAAATATTGGTTACAATATTTTAAATATGGTCCCCTTGAGTGGTTGTGGAGAATGATGACATATTCAAAGTATATTAAAAATAAAAAATAGTTGCAGTGTAAATTGAATGTAGTCATAACTTTAATGATGTATCTGCATGGTCCCAAAAAAGCATAAAAAAACCAGACATAGCATTATGTCTGGTTTTTAGAAATGTTTTAAACTGCCTTATAGTGTAATAATTCCAATTTGACTACCACGTGTAGATTTGGCGAATATAATTACTTTTTCATCACTTAATTGAGAACAGAATTTCGGCGCAATTTTCATTTTTTCTTTTTCTTCGTTTTCAAATAAAATGCCTTCTGAAACATCCCCTTCTGGTGTAATAGTTATATTCATACAAAAGGTTTTATTTCTTTCACTTTTGGCTTTGTTTTCAATGTCTGAGCCTTTCACATTGTAAATGATACCCAAATTTTCTCCATTTTTGATTGGTAAAAAAGAAGAATAAAATCCATAATCACCACTGGATTCTTGTGTTTTTGCTATTAATTTGCGCCATATAAAGTCACCTTCTTTGCTGAAATTTACAGCAATAATATCATCATAATGGTAAATGTATTTAGTAGTGGTACTCATTCCTCCATTTGCATTAGTGGTAGTGGTGGTAATTACTTCAATGTAATATTGCTCTGCTAACATAGTAAAACTACCATTAGCATTTTGAAGGATGTATTTAATATCGTAATTATACATGATAGCATCTGGTTCTTTTAAGCCTTTTTTGCTTGCTTTGGTTTGTTGGCGATCTAATTTTTTTAATTGTTTTTCTGAAAAACTGGTCGTTACGAAAGATTCAGGAAACTTATCTATAGATCTATTTAATTCATTCAAATTATTGTCAAGTAATATACTAACAGTTCCATTCACACCTTTTTCTTCTGTTGAAGTTAAACCTGATATAAATATGGTACCGTTGGATGCTACTTTAAAGCTCAACTGTTGAATTTCATTATTGAACTTGAATGTTTCTTGTTCAAATTCTCCAGTTTCAATATCAATGGCATAAAATTCTATATTTCCTCTAAAGGTTGTGCTTGACTTAAATATTTTACCAGTTTGTTGTTCAATTTTTTTATATCCCATGATATAAAACCTACCATCATTACCTAATTCTTCTTTAATAATATGAAATTCAGTGATTAAATATTCAATAGTTGTTTTCACTTTTTTCGGTGCCTCCTCTAAATTGTCAATTAACACCCCGCTAAAAGTTCTTTCATTCACATCTTTGTCTCCTGGTGGCAGAAAACCAAATAGGTTTTCATTTTTTTCATCAGCTATTAATTCTAATTCATTGGAAGAAGTAAGAAAGTTATTGTAAAGGTCAAATTTATTTTTCTCTCTCAAGGTAGAACCAATTAAGTGAGGCTTGGAAACACTTAAATTTTTCGATAAAATTTGATAAAAGAAATAAGTTTCCTTTGTCTTTTTGTTATAGAAAAAACTGGTAATAATTTGTTGATTATTGATGGTGTAACCCTTAATGTATTGAAGGCTTTTATCTTTATAAGAAAGCTCAATTTCTTTGCTTAAAATTGATTTGAGATTTCCGGCTTTATACCGGTCAATAATAAGTTTATTAGCTCCCCTGAATCGAACAAGGTAAATGTGTTCTCCATCTTGACCAATTACTTCAGGTGCTTTTGCTCTTTTTTTAACTTTAATAGATTCGCTCCATTCAATATTGTAAGCAAAACTCATTGTGCAAGTAAATGCAAGTAGTAATAATAATGTATATTTCATGTTGTTTTTATTAAAGTGAATAGTTTAAACCAATTGAAAAATCAAATCCAGGATATCTTTCATAACGTTCACTTTGTAAGTTGGTGAATGAAACATTTCTATAATTATATGAATTTGAAAGAGGAAGGTCATAATCTTCATCTATATATGTTTTGTCTCTACCCATGTACATACCAATTCTTACATCTAGTCCTAATCTACCGACT
>CBDUKB010000248.1:0-4536 GCA_965367695.1 uncultured Putridiphycobacter sp. | reverse complement strand
ACAGGATAAAAAATGATACAATGTTTGCTTGGATGGCGTGATAATGACAATTTTCTAAAAGTTTTTCCTTATTATTACAGTATGATGAAAAAGCTTGCTTTGTTGTTTTTTGTTTTCATTCCACTACTTGGTAATTGCCAAGTGAATTGTGATGATATTGTTGGTGTGTGGCTCACAGAAATCAAAGATGCCAAAATTGAAATCTATAAAAAAGGTCAGAAATATTATGGTAAGGTTGTTTGGCTTAAAACACCTAATAAAAAAAATGGCCAACCTGTTAAAGACATACACAACCCAAATGAAGCGAAAAAAAGTAGACCCATTATGGGGCTAAATATTCTTACCGACCTCGTTTTTAAAGATAATGAATGGTCTGGTGGTAAAATTTACGACCCAAAAAATGGTGAATCTTATGATTGTAAAATTTGGCTAGAAGACGGAAAAATTAAGCTAAGAGGTTATTTAGGTTGGTTTTACGACACAAAAACTTGGACAAAAGTATAGACTGGATGATTATTTTGTTTAATGTTTTCATTTAAAAGCTAAACAAAACCATATTTTTTTACTACTTTTGAATTATTAGTAATAATTAAATCTATGAAAATCATTTACGATTCTCTTTCTTTAAATTGGAGTAAGGAATTAACAAAGGCTTATTCTACTTCGTTTACGTTAGGCATTCGTTTGTTAAATAAGGATATACAACAAGACATTTATTCCTTATATGGATTTGTTAGGTTAGCAGATGAGATTGTTGACACTTTTATGGGTCCACACCAAGAAAGAATGTTTAATAGTTTTAAAGCGGATACTTTTCATGCATTAAATGACGGTATATCAGCCAATCCAATTTTAAATGCTTTTCAAATAACGGTTGCAAAAAATAACATCCCGCTTGACTTAATTGAAAAATTTCTAAAGAGTATGGAAATGGACTTGAATTCCTCATTAAGTTATGATAAAAAATTATATGAGGAATACATTGTAGGCAGCGCTGAGGTAGTTGGTTTAATGTGTTTGAAAGTCTTTTTACAAGGAGATGAGAAAATGTATGTTGAATTGGAAGAAAATGCTAGGGCTTTAGGCGCTGCATTTCAAAAGATTAATTTCTTAAGAGATTTTAAAGATGATTACGAAGGATTAGGCCGGGTTTATTTTCCTTCTGTGAATTTTAATGCTTTTAATAATTTACAAAAATCTGACATTGAAAAGGATATTGAAAATGATTTTAAAAAGGGGTATGAAGGCATATTGAAATTGCCAAAAGCTGCCAGATTCGGGGTGTACATGGCGTATAATTACTATTACCGATTGTTTAAAAAAATTAAAAGTCTCGATTCAACTGTTATTTTAAAAGAAAGAATCAGAATTCCTGATAATAAAAAGTACGCCTTAATATTGGGTAGTTACATTAAGCATTCCTTTAATTTATTATGAAAATTACCATATTACTTTTTGTATGCTTGTCTTTTGGACAGCTTGTAAAAGCCGAAGAAAACATTAATGAATGTCGCAGGTTGTTTACCTTGGTTGACCAAGGAGCGTATTTTAATACTAAGCTTGGAAGATTAACAGAAAATGCGACCTATAAAACACCAATTTTATTTGGTTATCGGGCATTGTACTATTTTATGAATTCAAAATATGAATTTTGGCCAACCGAAAAATTTGCAAATTTTAAAATGGGAAAAAAATACATTGATCTGATCATACAATTGAATCCAGAAGAGGCTGAGCTAAGACTGATTCGTTACAGTGTGCAAACAAATGTTCCTTCATTTTTAGATTATAAAATGAATATATTGGAAGACAAAGCGAAATTGGAAAAAGCAAGTACTGATTCAAAATTTGCATCTATTCATTCCTTGATTAATGGGGTATTAAAACAATACCCATGATAGCTTATTTTTGGCATAGACGTGATTTGAGAATTGACGATAACCACGGTCTATCTGTCATTACTTCAACTTATAAGCATGTAGTTCCAATATTTATTTTTGACAAAAATATATTGGATGGATTACCAAATGATGATAAAAGGGTTTCATTTATTTATGCATCCCTTAAAAAGTTAAAAAAAAAATACCAAGCATTAGGCAGTGATTTACTGGTGTTTTATGGAGATCCAGCAAGTGTTTTTAAGGAATTAAATGCTGAAAATAAAATAAGCGCTATTTATACCAATCGTGATTATGAACCTTATGCCATTAGTCGTGATTTAGCAGTTCAAAATTGGGCAGAAGCAAATCAAATCGATTTTCAAACATTTAAAGACCATGTGATTTTTGAAAAAGATGAGATTAATGTAGATGGAAGACCCTATAAAGTTTACACACCATTTGCTAAAAAATGGAAACTTAATCTAGGGGAATTACCAAATTATATTTTAAATGAAAAAGGACTTTCAAAAGCGGTGAAACAAGATTTTCCGAGTTTAAGTTCCATTGGTTTCGAAGTGGTTAAGAATGTTGCGCCAACCTTGCAATTAGATGATCAAACATTGTTTAATTATCATGAAAATAGAAATATTCCAGCAAAAGAGGCAACCAGTAACTTGGGTGTATATTTGCGTTTTGGAAATGCTTCTATTCGTAAAATGGTTCAATTAGCGAAGGCCAAGTCTGAAGTTTTCTTGAACGAGTTAATTTGGAGGGAATTCTTTATCACAATTCTTTGGTATTACCCAGCATCAGCAATAGATGAATTAAAAGTGCAATACAGGGGGATGCCTTGGGAGCGAAGAGATGATTATTTTAAAAGTTGGTGTGAAGGTAAAACAGGTTTTCCAATTGTAGATGCAGGTATGCGCCAATTGAATCAAACAGGGATGATGCACAATAGGGTGCGTATGATTACTGCTTCTTTTTTAGTCAAAGACTTATGCATTGATTGGCGATTAGGAGAGGCCTATTTTGCAGAAAAGTTATTAGATTTTGAGTTGGCCTCAAATGTGGGCAATTGGCAATGGGCTGCCGGAACAGGTACAGATGCGGCACCTTATTTTAGAGTGTTTAATCCCATTTCACAACAAGAAAAATTTGATCCTGAATTTAAATACATTAAAAAATGGGTTCCAGAGTATGGAACTCCTGATTATCCTGAAACTATCGTTGATCATAAAATAGCACGTGAAAAAATTCTAGCTTTGTATAAAACACATTTGAAAAGATGAAAAAGGCAATTGTAATTGGTGCTGGTATTGGTGGATTAGCTGCAGCAATTAGATTAGCTGCCAAAAATTACCAGGTTCAAGTGTTTGAAAAAAACAACCATATTGGCGGTAAATTGAATGAGTTCAAGCAAGGAGGATTTAGATTCGATACAGGACCAAGCTTGTTTACCATGCCTGAGTACTTCATAGATTTGTTCAAATCTGCGAATAGAAATTTAAGTGATTACCTTGTTTATAAAAAACTAGATGCTTCATGTACTTATTTTTTTGATGACCATTCACATTTCAAATATTACCGAAACGAAACCCAACTAATGAATGTGTTGGATGATGACCTTAAAAAAGATTTGCCAGCTGTGCAGACTTACTTAAAAAATGCCAATCATTTATATGAAAATGCAGGAAGGCTTTTTATAGAGAGAAGTTTGCATAAAAGTAGCACCTTTTTTTCAAAGCTTGCATTCAAAGCTTTACCACAATTGTTACATCCAAAAAACTTAAGGACTTTGCATCAAAAAAATGCAAACAGCTTTAAAAATAAAAAGTGGGTACAGCTTTTCGATCGCTATGCCACTTATAATGGGTCTTCCCCATTTAAAACACCCGCAATGATGTCGGTAATTCCTCATTTGGAGCACAATGTAGGGACTTTTTTTCCAGAAGGAGGGATGTTTGCGATTGTAAAAGCCATGGAAACCTTAGCTTTAGAATTGGGGGTTCAATTTAACATGGAGCAACAAGTTAGCGAGATTATTATTAGTGATAAAAAAGTAGCAGGTGTACTTGTGAAGCATGTAAAACATCAAGCGGACCTGGTTATTTCAAATATGGATATTGCTTTAACATATAAATACTTATTAAAAAACGAGAAGTACTTTCAAAAAGAAATGAAAAAAGAGCGTAGCTCATCCGGGTTGGTTTTTTACTGGGGTATGAAAGGTGTTTTTCCAACATTAAGTCTCCACAATATAATTTTTTCTAAAGATTATCAAAAAGAGTTTGAGCAGTTATTTGATAAAAGCATGGTACCAAGCAATCCTACAATTTACATCAATATTTCATCAAAGGAGGCACCCAATGATGCGCCGGAAAATAAAGAAAATTGGTTTGTAATGATTAATGTTCCAGCTGGAATAGTGTTAGCAGAAAATCAAATTGCAACGATTAGAAAAGGGGTCATTGATGCTATTGAGAAAGCATTAAAATCTGAAATTAAATCAAAAATTGAATTTGAAAAAATATTGACACCAAACGATATTAAAATCAATACATTGGGTCATGAAGGAGCTTTGTATGGAACTGCTTCCAATTCATTATTGAGCGCTTTTAAACGCCATGCTAATTTCAGTAAACTGTATAAAAAT
>CBDUKB010000247.1:0-4536 GCA_965367695.1 uncultured Putridiphycobacter sp. | reverse complement strand
TTTTTTGAGGTATTGTTCATCCACCAGGTATTTAGACTTAGCCATATCAGTTAGCCCCAGTAATATACTTTTTTGTGCATTGTAAAAAGAGGGTAATTTTACCGTTTGATTGATTCCAAGCACATTTAAAGGTGCATCATTTGGTGCAATGTTATTTTGATCGAAGGCAAAATAAATATCCGTTTTATCAATTGAGAATGCTGTTTTTTCTAAAGCCTTGTTGACCTCAATATTGTTTCTTGAAGCTGCTAAACTTTTATTGTTTTCAATAACGAGTCCAATTGCTTTTTCAAGAGATATTTCGACATTTTGAGCATTAATTACCGACCCGATTCCTAAGAAGAATAGGAGCATACCAACTTTCGGCAATTTTAGTTTTTTTCCTGTTCTTTTTTTATCAAATAATGCATAGAGTATTGGAAGCACTACAAGTGTTAATAAAGTGGCAGAAATCAATCCTCCAATCACTACCGTTGCCAAGGGTCTTTGTACTTCGGCACCAGCATTGGTTGAAATGGCCATGGGCAAAAATCCCAAAGCTGCAGCTGCAGCAGTCAATAATACCGGTCTTAATCTTAATTGGGTACCTATTAGAATGCGCTTATTGATGTTAGAAACACCATTATGCTTTAATTCTTTAAACTGTTCAATCAGTACAATTCCATTCAATACAGCTATCCCAAACAAGGCTATGAACCCAACTCCAGCTGAAATACTAAATGGTAAGCCTCTAATATAAAGAAAGAAAACCCCACCCACTGCTGAAAGCGGAATTGCACTATAAATCATTAATGCATCTTTCACAGAATTGAAAGCAAAATAAAGAAGAAAGAAAATTAGCACCAATGCAATTGGAACAGCAACCATTAACCTACTTTTAGCAGAACGCAAATTTTCAAATTGTCCTCCATATTCAACAGTATATCCCTTCGGTATTTCAATCTGCTCATTGATAATATTTTGAACATCTGTTACCACAGATTCTAAATCGCGATTTCTAACATTCACACCGATTACGATTCTTCTTTTTGTATTGTCTCTTGATATTTTTGCAGGACCTTTGGAATAACTTACTTTTGCAAATTCAGAAAAAGGCAAAGTACTTCCATTGCTTAACTGAATAGAGGTATTTGCAATATTTGAAATATCCTTTCTATTTTTTTCATCAAATCGAACCACTAAATCAAATTGTTTTTCTCCTTCAAAAATACTGCCTGAAGTTTTACCTGCGAAACCCATGGTGAGCACATTATTTAAATCTTTAATATTCAATCCATATTTGGCTATTTTTTTGCGGTCATACGCAACACTCATTTGGGGTAAACCGGCAACTTTTTCAACCGAAATATCCGAGGCTCCTGGAACATTTTGAATGGCTTTTTCAACCTTTAATGCTGTTTGATAAAGCACATCTAAATCTTCTCCGAATATTTTGATTGCCAAATCTGCACGTACTCCAGTAATCAACTCATTAAACCTCATCTCAATAGGCTGTGTAAATTCGAAATCTATTCCCGCAATTTCAGTCAAGGCATCCTTAAATTTATCCGTTAAATCATCTTTTGTCTTGGCAGTGACCCATTCAGCTTTAGGCTTTAATTTTACAATCACATCACTTTCTTCCATGGACATAGGATCAGTAGGTACTTCGGCAGCACCAATCCTAGAAACAACTTGTTCAACTTCTGGAAATTCCATGAGTATTTTTTCGATTCTTGTGGTAGTTTCAACTGTTTTAGTTAGAGAAGTACCTGTTTTTAAAACTGGTTGAATCACCAAATCTCCTTCATCCAAAGTGGGCACAAATTCTCCACCCATTTTACTAAAGAGTATAAAAACCACCACCAATAAAGTAAGCGCACCACTCAGCACAATGGCTTTTTTTCTCAAAGCCCAAATAATTACAGGCTGATAAGCATTTCCTAAAAATTTTACCAAGCGTGTCGAAATATTTCTTTTTTCTGGATCTGATGGTTTTAAAAACAAGGAAGCCATTACTGGTACATAAGTGAAACACAATATCATAGCTCCTATTAAAGCAAAACTAAATACCAATGCCATTGGGCGGAACATTTTTCCTTCTACATTCACTAAAGATAAAATCGGAATGAAAACAATAATGATAATAATCTGACCAAAAACAGCAGAACGCATCATTTTAGAAGTACCAAAGATGGTAATCTTATCAATAAAAGCGCTTCTTGATTCTTTTGGCAAACTATTAATAGTTTGTCTTTCGGAAGTAATTTTATAAGCGATAAATTCCACAATAATTACGGCTCCATCTATAATAATACCAAAATCAATAGCCCCTAAACTCATTAAGTTGGCATCCACACCAAAAATATACATAAGCGTTAAAGCAAAGAACAATGTAAGTGGAATCACAGAGGCGACAACCAATCCCGATCGAATGTTTCCGAGTAATAAAACAACCACAAAAATTACGATTAAACATCCGAGTATAAGGTTTTCACTGACCGTAAAAGTTGTTTTTGCAATCAACTCACTTCTTTCTAAAAATGGGTTAATGCGAATGCCCTCTGGAAGCGATTTTTGTAATTCAGCGACCCTTACTTTAACCGCATCAATTACTTTTTTTGAATCAGCTCCTTTTAACATCATCACTTGACCCAATACTTTTTCTCCTTCCCCATTTCCTGTAATAGCACCAAAACGATTGGCTGCTCCAAATCCAACTTTTGCAATGTCTTTGATGTAAATTGGTTGGCCTTCTCTATTGGTGACCACAATATTTTCAATATCTTCGATTGCATTAACCATTCCTTCGCCTCGAATAAAATAACTTTCATTCCCTTTTTCAATATACCCTCCTCCAGCAATACCATTATTATTTTCTAAAGCCGAAAATATTTCTGTGATTGAAATATGCATTGACCGAAGACGAGCAGGATCAACTGCTACTTCGTATTGTTTTAAATACCCACCCCAAGTGTTAACTTCTACAACACCAGGAATTCCCGATAATTGTCTTTTTACCACCCAATCTTGTATGGTTCTTAAATCAGTAATTGAATATTGATCTTTATGCGCCACATCAACATCAATCACGTATTGGTAAATTTCACCTAAACCTGTTGTTACCGGCCCCATAAATGGGGTACCAAACCCCTGTGGAATTTTTTCTTCGGCACTCTTTATTTTCTCTGCTATTAATTGCCTTGGTAAATAAGTCCCTATTTTATCATCAAAAACAATGGTTACGACAGATAATCCAAACTTGGAAACTGAACGAATTTCTTTTACGTTTGGCAAATTTGCCATTTCTAACTCCACGGGGTATGTTAAAAATTTTTCTACATCTTGTGTTGCTAAATTCCTAGAAGTAGTAATGACCTGTACTTGGTTATTTGTAATATCTGGAACAGCACCAATGGGAATATTCATCAAAGAATAAACACCAGCCCCGATAATAAAGGCGGTGAAAAGTAAAATAATTAATTTGTTGTGAATGCTAAAATTGATGATTTTATCGAACATGATAGTATTGTTATTTATCTTATTACAAAGATACTACACCATGTCTTAAGCTTTTCTTAATGCATTCTTAAGATTGGCTTAAAAAATTCATCCAAATTATTTTTTAAATATTCAATGCTTTTTCTATTGATGGGATATTAGGTATAATTATCTAATAAACTATTAGAAAGCAAATGTGAATTGATCAATTATACCTTCAAAAAAATAAGGTAATTTGATAACAAATTAAATCGCTTTAAAAGTAATGTCTATTGTTGTACTCTTGCCGATTTCACTTTCTATTTGGATGTCAGCATTCAAAATTTCAGCCGCTTTTTTTACGATTGAAAGTCCAAGTCCGACTCCCTTTATTTCTTTATGTGCAAGGGCATTTGATCTAAAAAAGGGTGTGTAAAGTTTTGCTAAATCCGCTTCGGCTATTCCAATACCATAGTCTTTAATTACACAATGTGCAAGGGTAGAATTACCCAGTAATGTAATTTCGACTTTTCCATTTTCCTTTGAATATTTAATTGCATTACTCAACAAATTGTCAATAATTAAAAAGGCATAAAAAGTGTTTAATGGCATTTGTTCTCCGCCTTCTTCTCGTACCACCATATTCAAGTTTTTTTCCAATATGGCAGGTGTTCTCTGCATGAGTATTTTATTGACTAAATCAATTAAATTTGTATCCGGAGCAATTGATAGCGCTGCATTTGAATCAAATCTTGCCAAAGTAAGTAGTTGTTCTGTCAGATTTGTCATACGGTCAAGTTCTGTTAAACAATAATTAATTTTTGCTTGATATTCACTAGCTGTTCGCTCCTTTCTAATTAAAACTTCCAAAGTACCTCTTATTATTGCAATGGGTGTGCGAAGTTCATGAGAAGCATCAGAGGTAAACTGTTTTTCTCTTTCTAAAGCTTCTTCTAACCTTTCAATCAAATCGTTTATTGCGTTAGATAGATGGTATAATTCATCATGATGATGTGGTAACTGAATTCTTTCTTTTAAATTATTACGTGTAATTCTATTTGCTGTATCAGTGATGAG
>CBDUKB010000246.1:0-4554 GCA_965367695.1 uncultured Putridiphycobacter sp. | reverse complement strand
GGCACCAATTCTGATGTTGATTTGTCAGGTAAAATACTATTTCTTGAGGAGGTGGGAGAATACGTTTATACCATTGATCGCATGTTATGGGCCTTTCAAAAAGCAGGCAAATTAAAAGATTTAAAAGGCTTAATTGTCGGCAGTTTTTCTGACACCAAAGACACTGAAGTTCCTTTTGGGATGACTGTAAATGAAGTCATTTTAAGTCATTTTGAAAAATTAAACATCCCCATTTGTTTTGATTTTCCTGGGGGTCATATCGAGGATAACCGGGCTATTTTATTCGGGAAAAAATCGACCTTGATGATTGAAGCAAATACTGTAAAATTACTTAATTAAATTCCATGTCTTTTTGAAGGAATTCTTTTTGAAGGAACTTATTTTTTTCAATTTTTTTGGCCTGGTATTTTTCATAATCTTTATTCAACTCGAATAAAGAAGCTACAATGATGATTGACAAAAAAATAATTAATCTAAAAAGGTTCAAGCGTTGCATAAGAAGAACAAATTAAAGGTTAATTTAGCCATCATCTGTTAAGCAAAATAAAAAGAATGGTTAAGATTTAATTAGGCAATTGTTAAGGATTTACACCCTTCACTAACTTCGAATTCATTCAACTATTTATCGTTTTGAACGACCCTTAATTAATACGTAAATGAACAAGATAAAAAACGCTATGGCAAGGTAATTAAACCAACGCTCATATTGATCATTCTCGTTTTCATTACTCACATATGCCATGGCAAAAGACATGACACCGAGCAAGCCAAAGATAAATTGTTGGATCCCCAAATACATTTTTTGCGCACTTTTGGGAAGGCTTTTAATTTCAAATTCGATTTCCCCTTTATTGGCTTTCTTCAATACTGTATCAAGTCGACTGGGTAAACCGAAAATAGTAGTGGCTTGATTTTTTAATCCTTCTTTCAAAAAATTACCCATGTGTTCTTTGGACAAAATCATTTTTTTAAGGTAAGGTTTAACTGTATCAATTGGATTGTAGTTAGGGTTGATGGTATTGCAAACACCGAGCAATAATAAAATTGTTCTTTCCAATAAAATCCAATCTTTGGGCACATCAAAAGTAGCGGTTAACTCTTTTAAACTTAATTCCTTTCTTAAATCGTCAATGCCAGATGCTTTGATTGTTTGATAATTTAAATCCTCCATTTTAACCCCGCTATTGATAAAGGTTTGCAAGGCAGCAATCATTTTTGCAGCCACCCTTTCTTTATTGCCATCACGACTTAAAAACCCGAGTTTTTGCATACTTTCCAAGACTTTTTCTTCGTCGTTTGCCATCACTGCTTGGATAAATTTTGGAATTTCAAAACGGTTTGCCTTGCTCAAAATTCCAATGGCACCAAAGTCGAGTATTATTATTTCTCCCGCTTCGTTTATCAATAGGTTTCCTGGGTGAGGATCAGCATGATAAAACCCATTTTTTAAAATCATTTCGCAATAAGTAAACATTAACTTATCACAAATTTCATCCTTATCAAATTGCCCTTTGCTTTCTTGGTTGGTAATTTTAACTCCTTCACAAAATTCCGTTACCAATACATTTTTTGCACTGTATTCAGTATAAACTCTGGGGATTTTTACCCCTTCAATATGCGCAATGTCTAGTTTTATCTTTCCCATTGCATCCGCTTCATGCTGGTAGTCCAATTCTTCTAGAATCATAATTTTTACTTGGGCATAAACCGTATCCAGTCCATTAAAAGTAAAAAACCGATTCATCATTTTAAACAAATTTTCAATGATACTCAAGTCGAGATCTGCAATTTTTGAAATGTGGGGATGTTGTACTTTTACAGCAACCGTTTCGCCCGTAAAAAGCGTTGCTTTGTGCACTTGTCCGATAGAAGCTGAAGCAATTGGGGCTTCATCAAAGTTTTTAAAAACCTGACTTAAGGAATCGCCCAGTGCATGACTTAAAACTGGTTCTACGCTGCTAAAACTACTCGCAGGAGCATTGTCTTGCAAGCTTTCCATTGCCTCACCATATGCTTTTGGAAGCACATTGGAAAGCACCGAAATCAATTGGCCAACTTTTATAAAAAGGCCATTCAAATCAATTATTTTAGCTTTTAATAATTGTGCATTTTTTTCATGTCTTTTATTTAGCTTTTGCTGATAATTTCTCGGGCGATAAAATTTTTTAAAAAGGAAAAGAGAAAGATAAGAAAAGCCAATTCGGAAAGCGGTGAAGTAAGCTGTTTTTTTCCGTTTTGAAACTTTCGTAATCATCTATGCAAGGTCTAATGTAAAAGAAAAAACCGACCCTTCGTCTACTGTAGAATTGACAGATATAGTTTGTTGATGTGCTTCCATAATGTGTTTTACAATTGGCAGTCCCAATCCAGAACCAGCTAAATTTCTAGCCCTACTCTTTTCAACTCTGTAAAACCTTTCAAACAGTCGATTAAAATGTTCTTCTTCGATTCCAATTCCGTCATCAATAACCTCAACCATCAATTGCTTTCTTGAAATTTTATTGAATTTGATTTGTGTATGGCCCTTTTCAACACCATAATTAATGGAATTGGTAATTAAATTTATCAGCACTTGTCCAATTTTTCCTTTATCGGCCGAAACCATAATTGGATCATAATTTTGATAGAGTGAAAGTTTAATCTCTTTTTCCTTGGCTTTTGAATGGGTGGTATCAAATACCTCTCTTGTTAAATTTACAATATCGAATTTTGTAACTTTAAGGTGGAAGCGATTAAATTCATACCTGGAAATATTATCCAAATCATCTAAGACAGATGTTATTCTATCGACACCTCTCATGGCCTTTTTCAAAAAGGAACGATTCACTGTTTCGTCTTCTAAGCCACCTTCTAATAAAGTAAGAATATAACCTTGAATACTAAAAACAGGTGTTTTTAATTCATGTGCTAAATTCCCCAAAAACTCTCTTCGGAATTTGGCTTGTTCCTCTAAGGTTTCAATTTGTTTTTGTTGGGTTTCTGCCCATGCAGCGGTTGTTTCTGAAAGACTTTGAAATACGTTTTCGTTAAGTTTGACAGGGTTCATCTTAATGCTCTTTTTCTTACTAATAATTCGATAAATAGACTTTATCTCTCGGTTAATAAACGTTTCAATAAAATAATAAAAAAGCAATAAAGAAACGATTCCTACAAACAATGGAAAAACAATATACACCCAGAGGTGTATGTCGGCCTCCATAATAAAACTGACTCCAATTAATCCGCCCAGCACCATTACCATTAAAATTGCAGAAGCAATTATAACGACCTGTATGGGTTTTTTAATTAAGCTCATTTTTCAATAATTGTGTTCCATTGTAATGAATTGAACAAGGTATCAAAATCTACCATTAAGTAGTCAATGGATGGTTTTAAACTATCGTAATTTGGTTTGGCATTAAAATACAAAGCCCCTCTTAAAAAGTGGTTGGCACTATCAGTTAAGTAAAACTGATAATTAGAAGCCGCATTTCCAATCAATTTATAGGCGGTACCATAAACTTGATGTCGGGTATTTATAATTGTTTTCTCTTCAATTCCATCTGCTTGAATACTGTGTTCATAAACCAGTTTTCTCGCATATTCCATATGACTCATTAAACCACCGGTATCAATAGGAATATAAGTTAAAAATAAAGTCGCCCCAAAAGGTTGATAATCTATGTTCATATTGCACCCCGTTTTTGTACTATCCTCGGCAGCGTAGGAAGGACTTGTGAATTTAAAATTGCACCCTTCAATTGTCTGGGTAAAGTCTTTTTTTTGAAAAGTTAACTTCATCCCACTTAGTGGTTTCGGATAAGTTGTATCTTCACTTTCACAACCAAAAAAAATCGAGCTGAGCCCGATTATAAAAAGAATTTTATTCCACTTCTTCATCAATAATTACTTTTATTTTTTTTAGCTTTCTTTTATCCGCAGCTTCTACAATTAAGGTGTAATTTTCAAACACGACTCTTTCATTTTTCAACAAAATTTTTCCTGCTTGTTCAATCATAAAACCTGCAATTGTATCTGATTCTCCTTTTGACTCTTCAAATAAAGTCCCGTCAATATCCATCACTTTATAAAAATCCATCAAAGGCATTTTACCTTCAAATAAATATGTTTTTTCATCAACTTTAGTAAAACTTAAAGCTTCTGCATCAAATTCCTCTGAAATATCACCTACAATTTCTTCAAGTATGTCTTCTAAAGTAATAATTCCCGAAGTTCCTCCATATTCATCAACCACAATTGCCATATGCATTTTACGCTCTTGGAAACTTTTCAAAAGATCATCAATTTTTTTATTTTCTGGTACGTAATAAGGCTCTCTTAAAAGGGTGTGCCAGTTTTCTGGTGGATGATCGATAAAGGGAATCAAATCTTTTACATATAAAATTCCTTTGATGTTATCAAAAGATTCTTCAAATACAGGAATTCTTGAAAAATTATACTCCAGGATATGATCATGTATTTTTTCATAAGGCTCATGAATTCCAAATGCTACCACATCTGTTCTCGCCTTCATGATTTGCTTTACATCTGTTTGACCAAATTTTACAATCCCTT
>CBDUKB010000245.1:0-4617 GCA_965367695.1 uncultured Putridiphycobacter sp. | reverse complement strand
TTATAGCTGCAAGCTTTTTGTTAATTGGTTTAACAAGTATTGCACAAACCGAGTATTCAACAAACAAAGAAGGAAGTGAATACAAATTTGAAAAGTTAGCTCACCTTGATGCAACTCCCGTATTATCGCAAGGGTATACCGGGACTTGTTGGAGTTTTTCAACTTTGTCTTTTTTCGAATCAGAATTAAAAAGAATGGGAAAAGGAGATCATATCCTTTCTCAAATGTGGATTGCAAGATTTGCATACATTGGAAAAGCCATTAACTATATTCGTTTGGATGGAAAAGCAAACTTTGATGAAGGTGGAGCATTTGTAGATATTCCTTGGGTAATTAAACAATTTGGTATCGTACCATTAGAAGCCTACAAAGGATTGAATTACGGAAGCGAAAAACATACACATGCTGAACTTTCTGAAGTATTAAAAGGAGCCATGGATGGTGTTTTAAAAAGAGCAAAAGAACTCAGAGGCGGAGAAGGATTGTCTTCTGCATGGGTAAAAGCTATTGATGGTATATTAAATGCTTATTTAGGTTCGGTTCCGAGTAATGTGGAAGAATTTGAATTCGAAGCAGAAGGAAAGAAAATGAATCCTTTAACTTATAGAGATCATTTGGGAATGAACATGGATGATTATATTTCTGTGACTTCATTTTCTCACAATCCATTTTATGAAAAAGCACCGATTCGTGTGCCAGACAATTGGACATGGGCATCAAGTTATAACGTTCCTTTAGATGAGTTTTGGCAAGTCGCTGAAGATGCCTTGATGAATGGCTATACTTTTGCTTGGGGCTCAGATGTTTCTGAAAAATATTTTAATTACAGAGCTGGATTAGCGATTGTTCCAAAAGATAAATCTTCAATTTTTGTTTCAGGTAAAGACAACAAAAACTTTTCTGATGAAGGTGCTGAAAAAAAGGCCTCTTGTTTTGATACTCCGGTTGAAGAAGAAGTGATTACACAAGCTTCCCGTCAAGAAGGGTATGACAATAAACAAACAACAGACGACCATGGAATGCATGCTGTTGGTTTATACAAAGACCAAAAAGGAACGAAGTATTTGTTAATTAAAAATTCTTGGGGTACAACAAATGATTGTGATGGTTATTTTTATGCTTCTGAAGCATTCTTTAAAAATAAAACAATCAACATCTTTTTACATAAAGATGCATTGACGAAAACAATGAAAAAGAAATTAGGTGTGAAGTAAAATTCAAACATAAATTATTGTGAAGCCACCTTGTAAAAGGTGGCTTTTTTTTATTAAATTGTAATGAATCAATTTTGATTTCGACTTAAGTTTTAGTTGTAAAACCAACCAGATGAAAGAAACTATAAAAGCCTTACATATAGCCGCACAATATTTAGCCGCTGCAGCCATTAGTTTTATTCCACCAAAGTCCGACGATAGCCACACCAATTTAGGTTGGGATGCAAATGAAAATAAGTTGAGAACCCATGTTTTTGGAAGGAATAAAAATCATGTAGCACTCAATTTGCAAACAGGCAATATTGAATGGTATGAAGGTAAAAGAATCACGCAAGTATTAGATATAGAAGATTCCACCCATATAAATAATATAGAATGGTTTAAAGCACAAGGAGTGAAACATGAATTAAAGCAAGTTTATCAATATAAGTTTCATTACGAATTGCCTTATCAAAAATTAAAAGATCAAGCTATTTTTATTTTTAAAGGGACCATTGTACAAGAATTTGCTGAAAGATTAAGTGTTGCACAAGCAGCATTAACGAATTTTGTTAATGAGAACAATTTGAATGCTTCTATTCGGGTATGGCCACATCATTTTGATATGGGTATCTATGCTGAAATTGATCAAAAAAAAGCAGTCTTTTTTGGAGCTGGTTTAGCAATACCCGACACAGTAGTGGATGATTTGTATTTTTATGCTGCAGGATATAAAAATGGTGAAACAATCAGCACAAAAAGTTTTACACCTTTAACACATGGAAAGTGGCCAACAAATTGGCATGGTGCTGTTTTAGCTTCCTCACAAGTTGATGTGATAAGGGCCACAAAATTTTTTAAGGAAACAGCAGATGCATTTTTATCAGCTTATAAAACTAAAGTATAATTTTTTTAGTCCCTATTACGCGATCACTTTGATCTTTTATTTGCATTAAATAAATCCCAGCATTTAAATTTGGTAAATGAATGAAGTGCGCATTTGAATGCGTGCTAATGTTTAATGAAATTACTTTTTGTCCAGCCAAATTAAATAGTGTAAAACTTTTATAATTAATTAAATCTCCTTGAAGTATAACTTGATTGAGTGAGGGAATAAATTCCCAGGTAAAATTGTTTGACTCCTTATCAATGGCAGCGGTAGCATTTCCTTGTACAATTTCAATATTATAATGCAACCATAAAGTGTCAGTTGGGTATAAAACTGGAAATACCTTAAAGTGAGCAGTTGCATACCATGCATAAGATTGATGGTTTACACCTATGATTAACTTATTTGAAAAACCAACTGGATCAGGTAATATAAAATCTGCACTATCGATATTTAAAATATCCGGATAGTAGTTGTCTGGGTCGGTAAATGAAAGTCCCCACCAGGAAGGCCAGTTACTATCCAAATATTTAACCCAGCGCATTTGAAGATCTTGACCGGAATAATTATATAGGGCTAAATAATCGTGCACGGTACCAAAGTCCGTAGATTTAGAAATAAATAAATTGGTATCCGAAACGCCCCATGAGTTTGCGTCAATTTGGCTAATACTTTTGTGTTGACAGATAAAAACACTTATAAAAATCAGGATAAAATACAATTTGAATAACTTCATAAAGTAAAACTACAGAAATTAATTCAAACTGTATTTCAATCTTATTTGTTTCTATATAGCATTATGCCCGTTCCCATCATAAACATCCATCCTTGGGATGGACGTACACCAATTTCTGCTCTAAAAAACATAGAATTATATACTTGATAGGGTACTAGTTTCTCAGGTTTTGCTCGACTCGTTTTACTAGGTAGCATGTATATGCAAAAACCACCCTTGGCTCCAATTCCAAATCCTTGACTTACTTTGTTAATTCGGTGGACAGGTGCTAATAATACATCTGCATATATTCTTGTTAATCCACTGGTAACACCTTTTAGTCCATCCACAGAAGAAATTACCGCTGCTTGTGTTGAAAATTCAAATCCACCAAAAACACCCGCCATTGCCAAAGGTTGATTGGGAGACCAACTATCAATTTCAAATGCACTTTTATGTCCATATAACCCTCCTCTAACTTTATATTTTCTAAGGTATTCAGCTTCTGACACTAAATAGGTTGCACTTGTTGTTCTTGTGGTTGTTTCAGTACTACCGCCTGTGTTTGAATTATAACTGGTTGAGGTACTTCCTGAGTCAGACCATTTTAATACTACTTTCACTTCTTTTGTTTTTCTTTGTCTACCAAAAGTATAGCTGCCCCCTAAGTCCCATTCGTGAGAACTAAAATCAGAAAAATTAATGGGCGCATAAATTATACTTCCAAAAGTGGAGATGTTGTCGGTTAATGCCCAAATAGCATCTAATTCCAACCCAACACTGATGTCAGTATTTTTTCCAAAATTTCCAACTGCTGATAATGACACAATTTTATCAGAAACGTAATTAGGGTCATCTAATAATTTTACAAATTGATATGTTTTTTCAGTTTGACCATAACTGGTACTGCTCAAGAAAAGAGCTGCGGCAAAAATTAATTTAGTTTTCATACGATTTGTTTTAAACAAATGTATTGATCATTCGAAGGGGTTACAATACGCATTTTGTCGTATTATATGGAAATTTATGACTTAAATGAATATGGTCAAACTTGTACCTGGATTAAGCTGTTCCCAGGCAATCTTGGTATTCAGTTCTTTTGCACGTTCAGCAATATTGTTAAGCCCATAACCTTTCTTTACAGTACTCATATTAAAGCCAATACCATCATCTTTTAATACGATTTTATTTTCATCTATGTGTATGGTAATATGATGTGCTTGGGCATACTTAAAGGAGTTATTTAAAAATTCTTGGGTAATTCTAAATAAATGCAAAGCTTTTGCTGGCTGTAGTGCTGTTTCAGGATTTGAGCAGGTAATAGCTATGTTAGTATCCTTTTCTTCAAATGTTCTACTTGCAAAATCAGCGATTTTCACCTTTAATTCACCGAAGTTTATGGCCGATTTGTGTATCGACCAAATAGTGTCTCTCAACTGCGCATTTGCTGATTTGGAAATACTGGCAATAACCTCTAAGTCGTTTTTGAAATTTGGATCCTTTTGTTGGAATGATTGTATGTCAATTTTTGAACTTATTAAGGTCAAGTCTGCCCCTAAATTATCATGTAAATCTCTCGCAATTCGACTTCTTTCTGCTTCAATTTTCTTGAGTGCTTCAACTTTTAGTTTTTCTTCTGAAAGTTTTTTACGGTGTTGAATGAAAAGGACTATAATGATGAGGGAAACAATGGAAATAAGGGCAATCAATAACCACAATTGGGTGTTTTTACTTTTTAATTTTTCAGCAATCAGGGCATTTTCTTTTTCTTCTGTCTCATACTTTACCTGCATTTCTGCAATTTTGGTATTGGTTTCGGC
>CBDUKB010000244.1:0-4664 GCA_965367695.1 uncultured Putridiphycobacter sp. | reverse complement strand
ATATGAATACATTAGCAAGCATGTTGGAAAATGGAAGCCTTAAATCTTTTGTTTCTAAAACATTTGAGTTTAAAGATATGGGACAAGCACACTTACAATTAGAAAGTGGAAGAACGATTGGAAAAGTAGTGGTTACAATATAAAAGAAATTGAATCAATGATGAAGACAATATTAATAACAGGGTCAACTGATGGAATTGGTAAACTCGCTGCAATAAAACTTGCAACAGCAGGTCACAAAATTTTTGTTCACGGCAGAAATTCCCTTAAGTTAAAGGAAAGCATTGCTGAAATAAAAACAATTTCAAAGAATGAGCATATAGATGGATTTTTGGCTGACTTTTCAGATTTAGATGATGTGAAACAGATGGCTAGTAAAATCAGTGAAAAAATTCCCAAAATTGATGTACTTATTAATAATGCAGGGGTGTTTAAGGCCCCTGCCACTGAAAGGGGGATTGATTTAAGATTTATTGTCAATTATTTAGCACCTTATTTATTAACGAATAAATTAATGCCTTTGCTAAAAAAAGGACTTAAACCACGCGTGATTAATTTAAGTTCTGCAGCTCAAAGCTCCGTTTCTATTGATGCATTAAAAGGAAAAATGCAACTGTCGGATCAAGCGGCTTATGCCCAAAGTAAATTGGCTTTAACCATATGGAGTTTTAATTTGGCTAAAATGCATCATGATTTAAATGTGATTGCGGTCAACCCAGGCTCATTATTAAATACAAAAATGGCGCTAGCAGCCTATGGTCAATTTTGGTCTAGTGCTGAGAAAGGTGGGGACATATTAACTGATTTAGCAATTTCTGAAGTATATAGTAAGGCTTCTGGAAAATATTTCGACAATGATAAAGGCGGATTTAATTCCGCTCACGCTGATGCGTATGATGCGTCAATTGTGGAGAAATTAATGCAAGCAACAGATCGTTTATTAGGTCTTTAAATGTATAAAATACAAATGAATACATTCGAATCTGTGGCAAACAAAAACAAACTTACTTAAGGTCTTGTATTCCATTAGAATCATACAATGGGACGATAGCCAAAATGGAGAATTGAAATCAAATTAAATCTCATTCCATAAATAAAAAAATGCATAACAAAGTGGTATTTCATGACACTTTTGTACCTTAGGGTATGGAAATCAAATGACAAGCGATTGTCAAAATTAAATAACAGCAATGAATCCTATACTATTTAGCATGATCGTGCTCACATGCTTATGTGAATCTTGTCAATCAAAAGAACAGGTAGTAACAAATGAAAATAACATGGTGGAAACTAAAAATCCAACAATTGACATTCGTTATTCTAAAAACTTAGAAACTTTTGCTTTATTATATAATTTATCAGAATCTGGTGCTTTTCATTTTGAGCACAATCCATCACCAAGGGCTATGCTTGCAAGAAAAATGACGGAAAGATTCAGTAGATTTAAAGAACATGAAGCTGTTAAGAAATTAAATTTTTTACTGAACAATGATTTTGTTGATTCTTACGACATAGTATTATCCCTTTATAATACAGAATTTCCAGATTTCAGGCAATATACTGACTATCCACCTATTTATTATGAACATGATTCATTATCTCCAAATCAAGTGCGTGCAATATTTGATGAGTTTAATGAATCTGTTAAAAAGTTTTATAAAGACGCCAACCTTGAGGAATTCTTCAAAATTGAAATGGAAGCACTGTATGTTAAACTAATGAATGAAGTAAAAACAGTGGCTCCAGCAAACGAATACATCATGTTAATGGAAGATTATTATGGTATTCAAAGGAATTCATATACAGTAATCGTTTCCGCTTTTTCATTTAATGGAATAGGACGTTCTAAAACTATACGAAATCAAGATGGAATCAACATCTATCAGTTTGTTTCTTCCAACCCTGAAGATGAGTCGGATACAATTGATTTAAACGACATCAATTCATTTACTATTGGCTACACAAATAAAGAATATTTCAGAGAAATAGCGATTCTTGAATTAGGACATTCCTTCTATCATGAGGCCTTACGTGAAAATAAAAATAATACTGCCAAAATAGATGAACTTGAATACCTTTTTACCACCACCTTAAAAGAAAATATGAGGAATCAAGGTTATGTAGATTGGCGCATGTGTTTCGAAGAACATTTAGTGAGACTTGGAGAAATAAAAATCGCAGAGCTGATGGGTGAATTAGAATTTGCTGAAAGATATTCAAAAGAATGTATCGCAGATAGAGGATTTGTTTACTTGCAGCCTTTAAAAGAAATCTTTTTGAAATATGAAAATAATCGTATTAAGTATAAGTCGATTGGAGATTTTATGCCATTTATGATAAGTGAATTAAAAGAAAAAATACCAAACCATAAGAAATAAGCATTAAATGTTAGCTTAGCAAAAAACGACATCAATTAATTGAAATAATGAAAAAAATAATTTACGGTTTAATTTTACTTAGTCTCAATTTCAGTAGTTTTGGACAAAATTTTGAAGTACCTGATAGTGTTTTAAATGGAATAGAATCCAGACAGTTTGAATATACTTACACTGCAAAATTTGATTATAAGGTCATCTATCCAGAAAATTATGATAGTTTAAAAACCTATAAGGTTTTACTTGGTCTGTCAGGAGGAAATGCGAATGAGCGCATTGTAAACTACTGTTACTATACTTTATTTAATTCTAAATATTTTGTTGACTATATTACCATTTTACCACTAGGACCTTCAGGAAGACCACTTTCAGATATGGACAGCACCGAAATCAATTTGTTAATTACTGATATAAAGAAACAGGAAAAGGTAGCAGACCATCATTGGATTGTGGCAGGAACTTCAATGGGTGGATTAGCGGCGTATAATTTTGCTTCAGCAATCCCTGAGTTATTCGAAGGTATTATAACTTTTCCGGGTGGATTAGGTGATAATAAAGTTTCAGAAAAGTGGAGTAATTATAAAGTTTTACTGGCTGCTGGTGAGTTAGACGAAGCCGATTGGATTGCACACAATGAGCGTACAAAAACTAAATTAAACGGAAAAGTAAAAAGTATTGAAATATTTGTGATTGAAGGTCAAGGACACATTGTTTTGCCAGCATATGATATCAACAAAGTTTACAGCACCTACTTTAATATGAAAAATTAGTACTACATTCAATAAAATGCTGTTTAAAATTGAATTAAAAGGAGAATTTCATAGTGAATTCATGAGTCTAGCGGATGCTCATCTTTTATATGCATTTGAAAAAAAAACGAGCTGTGAAGGCATGGATTGAGGTGCCTTTAAATTATTAAGATTAATGGGAAACTTTTGCTAATAAGGCTTTGGAATATGTATGTAAATAGTAAATGAACTTATTTTGAAAAGCAAAACAAAAAACATTTTTATGCCTGTATTGATTATCGCCATAATCGGGATACTCATAAGTGTATATGGTTATTCCAAATTTGCGGCAATTGAAATCCTGTCATCCACAAGTCCTGATGGTGCATACAAAATTGTTATTTTTGAAAAGAAAAAATGGCTTTCCATGCCGGGTGATGGAGGTTCAAGATGTGTGAAAGTTAAACTTTATAAAGGCTTCTGGCGCATAGATCAAGCTTGTGACGATTGCCCTACTTTTTCTTCAGAATTAAGTAAGCCAAGGTGGGATATGGAAGCCATGCAGGTTCATTTCGCTCCCGCTAGATCGGTGAACCTTATTACTGGGGAATGTGAACAATAAACTTGTAAAAGAATAAAAAAATACAACTATGAATAGAATATTAAAGAATGTTTTTTATATGCTCTTAATGATTTCCAGCATATTGATTGGTTGTCAATCGAGTCAAGACAAAACTAAGTTGATTGAAAAGGTTGTGGAAGTAGAAAAAGAAAAAATACTGAGTAAGGATGAACAAAAATTAAAGGCCATTATTGAAAAATTTTTAATGGTTGCGGGTAATTACGACTTGGAAGCTATGGATACCATGATTTCGGACAAAGCAAACATAGGGATTGCAATAGTGCGAGACGGCGTTTGGAAAAATTCAGTCATCACAATTAATGAGTATTTTGAATCAACAAAAAGCAGGGAGCTTGGACCCTATTACGAGCCTGTGAAAGAATTTAAATTCCTTATTAATAAAGAGCAAGTCGCTTTTGTTTGGGCTGATGCTATCATGCATTCATTTGGTGTTCCACGGACAAATAATATCGATAATTTCACCCTTATCAAGGAAAATGAAGAATGGAAAATCATCAATATCTCCTTTACTAATACACGTTTACCAGATGAACAAAGAATATTTGAAATGGAAATTTTTGCCAAGAGTTACGCCCAAGTATGGAGCGGCGTTCGTCCCGAGTTTGTTGCAATGTTTTTTGAAGAAGAAGGATCACTGCAAGTCAATGACGCAGCCCCTGCTATCGGAAGAGATGCCATAGCGAATGTTGCTAATGGATTTATGACCGACCTTCCAGATATGGTAGTGTGCTATGACAGTCTTGTTACCAATGCAACTGGAACTGAATTTCATTGGACGCTAATAGCCACTAATTCTGGTCCGGGTGGAACAGGTAAGAAAGTCAAAGTAAGTGGGTTTGAGTTATGGGAAATGAGCGAGAATGGGCGGATATTAAGTTCCAAAGGTCATTTTCCAACTGAAGAGTATAATCGCCAACT